>NZ_RQSI01000079.1:0-11197 GCF_003856955.1 Novosphingobium sp. LASN5T | reverse complement strand
CCTCGCCCGCATCGCCGACCATCCCGTCAGTCGTCTCGATGAACTGCTTCCGTGGAACTGGCGGGCTGCTCAGGTCGCTCTTGCCGCCTAAACCGAGCCACCCTGCGGCCTTCGGCGTATGCTTACCCAGAGGACAGTTTTGTGCCATTCGTTGCGTAGGAATGCCGTCGCGATTGGAACGCCCACTTGGCTAGTGCTCGCAAAGCCGTGCTGAAGGCCAAGTCTGAAGCCCGAACGGCTTCTAGAAGTGCTGATCCAGAAGCTGGCAATCAGTCGCAAAGTCGCTGCACTCCACCCCGCAGCAAAGATTGTGGCCGCAATGGCAGGGCCAGTGCGCGCGGCGGAGAATTGCCAAAGCGCGACGCCTTGTACGATCAACATCACCGCCGCGAGGGCGACAGGCCGATCTACAAGCCAGCTGAACCGGGCATGGAAGCCTTGGGCACCCAACATGGCCAGACCGCAAAGACTTAGCATCCATGCGATATGCTCACGCTGGAACAGCGCATCGGGGCGATGCAGAACAAGGCTGAGATGAATGGCTGCGAGGCCGCCCGTTCCGGTGATTGTAAGACCCAGCAACAGTAAGACGAGCAACGTCGAATTGTCATTTGTGGGCAGGTCGTCGTGGGGCACTCGACAATAGTGGCTCTCGGACGATCCAACCATCACCACGGAGCCCACTAAGCCTATGCCGATACCGAAAGCCAGAAGCGGCAGCTCGGGTAATATCCGTGCCGATCCCTCGGCAAGGAGGGGACCCGCAAAGTCTCCAAGGAACAAGGAGGCTGTCAGCATCGTAAAAAGGCCCGCCTTCTCATGCGGATCGCAGGCGACTTGATGGCCGACCAGAAGGCAGAGCGGAACAATCGCGCCAAAAGCCAATCCAGCGACGGCACGCAGACCATATAACACAACAAGTGACGTAGCACCGGTGAGCGCCGTGGATACCGCCAGCGCCATGACTGCAAAAAACAGAAACAATTGGAATCGGTAGCGGTCGGCAAGTGCCCCGGCGAACGGGGCCGCAATCACGCCGCCCAACGGGAATATGGCGCTCAGAATCGCCACGTGCATCTCGTGATTGATCGCGCCCCTTGCCCCAAGCCCCTGGTCAACAAGGTCAGGGAGCCAAGGGAGAAATGCCGTGTTTGCCGCAGCTGCCGCCCCTACCGCCAACATTGCTGGCGCCATGGCGGCTTTCACGGATCGGCGGGGCGGACTGTCAGTGTTCAGACGGGTTCCAGTATGTGCAGAGAGCTTGGGACCTCCCCTTACCACCACAACCGCAGACCAGCTACAAACCGGTGCTCGCCTGGCCCTTCTCCACGCGACCGCCTGAAATCAGCACTGCCACCGAGCGCTTGTT
This sequence comes from Novosphingobium sp. LASN5T, assembly GCF_003856955.1. Lineage (NCBI taxonomy): Bacteria > Pseudomonadati > Pseudomonadota > Alphaproteobacteria > Sphingomonadales > Sphingomonadaceae > Novosphingobium > Novosphingobium sp. LASN5T. Next base: position 9,828 of record NZ_RQSI01000079.1, on the reverse strand, counting down.
CCCAGACATAGCCGATGTAAGGTGCGAACTTGCGCGAAACCTCATAGCGCATACGCGCGCTCAATTCGACGTTGCTGAACCCGCTGCCCAGCTCGCGATCTCGGGATTGCTTGCTATAGACATTGGCCTCGACCTGAGGGGTCAGGATCAATCGATTGGTCAGCAGTGCTTCATATGACAACTTGGCACGAGCCGCCAAGCGCCCGTCCGTGCCCACATAGCCCGTCAACTGCACGTCGAACCAATAAGGGGCCAAGCCCTCGACACCGGCTGCAAGCCAGGTAGTCGCTCCCTTGCCGATATCCTGGCGCACACCGACCAATGTTCCCCAATAGGGCCCGGCCGAATGCCACCAGAGCGCTTCAGCGCTCGATTCGGGATCAAGCCGTTCTTCCTTGCTATTTTTGAGGCCCTGAGACCTGAGCCATAATTTGTTGCTGTCGGTTCCATTGGTCAGCAGGACCGACCAACCGATACCCTGACCTTCGTTGCCGCTGGCAAACTCCAGTTCGTCTACGAGAACTTTCGGGATCGAGATCTGATCGGCCATTTCGTAGTTGGGCAAAGTCGAATTGCGGTAGCCGTCAGAATAATCGTCGGAGTTTCGCGCGTCCGCAGGGGCCTTGCCGCCCTGCATCCCGCCCATCTCCATTTTCGTGGGAGCAGCGGGCATATCCATGCCCTGCATGTCTCCCGACATATCCATTCCGGAATGATCTTCCTTCGGCGCAGGAGGAGCTTCCTGTGCGGCCGCGGGAAAGGCTGCGGCGAGGCTTGCGATAGCGGCAAGAACAACAATGTTCGTTGTGGTGCTCATGCGACGACAACCTCGCGGAACATGCCGGCAGCCATGTGGTAAAGCAGATGGCAATGGAATGCCCATCGGCCCATGGCGTCTGCGGTTACGCGAAAGCTCAGGCGCTGCGCAGGCTGCACAACGATCGTGTGCTTGCGCACCTGGAACATGCCCGCCGCGTCCTCCAGGTCACTCCACATCCCGTGAAGATGCATGGGGTGGGACATCATCGTGTCGTTCACGAAGGTGACCCGCAAGCGCTCGTTTGGCCGGAAATGCAATGGTTTGGAATCGTTGAGCTTGATCCCATCAAGCGACCAAATGAACCGCTCCATGTTACCCGTCAGGTGCAGTTCGATATCACGCCCGGGCTCGCGGGGATCAGGGTCTCCATTCGGGCTCTTGAGGTCAGCATAAGTGAGCACGCGCCATGGACGACCGCGCAATCCAGCGCCGGGATCGTCGAGGTTGGTGCGCGGATAATCCACCCGCATGTCATTGTTGGCGGCATACTCGGTGCGCGCATGCCTCGCCGGCGGCGGCATCTCCATTATGCCGTGACCAGTGTGTCCGCCTGCCATTGCCGCCATCGCGCCCATCATATCGATAGGTTCCAACCAAGGGCGCTGATCTAGGGCAGGAATCGGGCCGGTCATGCCCGGTGAGGGCGCGATCGTGCCCCGCGCAAAACCTGTCCGGTCCATCGATTGCGCGAAGATCGTGTAAGGCTTGGCGTCGGGCATAGTGAATTCGACATCATAGGTCTCGCCCGGCGCGATCCGGAATTCGTCGACGGTGACCGGCTCCACATCCTGTCCATCCGTTGCAACGATCGTCAGGGGCAATCCCGGAATGCGAACGTCGAAGAACGTTGCGGTGCCGGCACCGACAAAGCGTAAGCGAACCCGCTCACCGGGGCTGGCCACCCCAGTCCAATTGCCCGCCGCCGTCGTTCCGTTCAGAAGATAGGTATAGGTAGCGGCCGAAACGTCGCTGTAGTCAGTCGGGTTCATCCGCGACGCATTCCACATCTGCCGCTTCTTGATGGCCGCCGCGAGTCCGATTTCCCCGGCATCCTTGACGAAGTCGCCGACAGTGGGCTGTCCGAAATTATAGTAATTGCTCTGCTTCTTGAGATTAAGGAACACCTGCAAGGGCGGCTCATCGGTCCAGTCGCTCAGCATCACGACATAGTCTCGGTCTGGACGCCTGACCTGTCTTTCCCGTGGCTCGATCACGATGGCCCCAAAAAGCCCAGTCTGCTCCGCGAGTGTATGTGCATGGTACCAGAACGTGCCAGACTGACGGATGGGGAAGCGGTACGTGAAGGTTTCACCCGGTGCGATCCCGCCAAAGCTGATGCCCGGTACTCCGTCCATCTCGGCCGGTACGATCAGGCCATGCCAGTGCACGCTTGTCATTTCGTCCAGCTTGTTGTGGACTCGCAGCGTCACGGTATCGCCCTCTCGGAAGCGCAACGTCGGCGCGGGAACGCGGCCATTCACTGCCGTCGCAATACGACGTTTGCCCGTATAATTTACGGGCAAACCTGCAATCTCGAGATCGAATTCCGTACCCGAAAGCGCGGCGCCGCCGTCTGATCCGGAGGCCCAGGCGGGCAACGCAAGACTGGAGGCCACCCCTCCAACAAGGAGGCCTTGAACAAACCGTCGACGTCCAATTGCAGGCATAACGAATGGCATATTCACGAGAAGGAGATCCTTATATAATTGACGTTGGGTTTGCGAACTACTGACTTTTAGGAGACTTGTCCGTAGTACTATTGTGATGTCGCGGAAGACTAACTCAATAGCTTTTCTTAAGATCGCCTTCTACTATATGAACATGGGCAAAATGCTCGTCGAATATCTGATCGACTTCCACATGTCCGACCAATTTGCGATATCGGTGCGCCTGCCGATATACCTCCAAAACTTGGCCCTGATGCGCTCCATCAAGCCTTCCGAGGCAGACCACAGCTCCGCCAGAATCGACACGGACGACCTCACCACGCATGAAGAAGCTATGGCCGATGCCAAGCGCATATGCTGGCGATACTGCAACGACTACTGCAGCCATTGAAACTGTCGCAAGAACCTTCCGCATCATGGCATTTCTCTCATTTGGCTATCTGGTGACATGGTGCGGCGATGCATGAAGGGCCCGCCGCAGGGGCGCGCGGCGGGCCGCCCAGCCCCGGACATTTCCGTGAGCCGAACTCTACATGTCGCTCATTGGCATAGGCTTATCCGCCGACTTCATGCTTTTGGGTGGGCAACAAGCTTTTCCCGATGGCATGGGCATCGGTGTCTGGCTTTGTGCAGCATCGGGTGCCATTCCGCCTCCAGAAGATTGCTGCATGTTCTGCATGCCCATTTGATGATCATGCATCATCCGATCATGCATCTGCTGCGCGCCATGATCCATGCCCTGCATGTGCTCCTTACTTGGAGCTGACGGAGTCGGTGTAGCCTTGGGCTTTGGCGCCTGCACCACTTTCATGCCGGGAGGAAGTTCATCGGCCAACACGTAGCCGGATCCGGCCACAGCCAGCCCCAAAAGAGCAAGATAAATTGCTGACCTACGCATATTCCGATCTCCAGCCATTGCTGCGTTACTTCGTGAACACCAAATTGAGACCACGTTGATGCAATGCTGGCATCCGTATCGGTATACGTAATGTGCGAAGCTAGATCCTATTATCCCATCGTCGCCATGTGCCTGCAGCTTTCCGAACAGCTCCGACAACTCTCCACACAACGTGCCAGAGAGGGGTTGCTACCTTGTTGGCCACAGGCGCGGGCACACCTCTCGCAAACCTCGGCACAAGCCTGACAGAGCACCGCATGCAAGGGCGAACGTCTGATCATGGAGTTTGCCGTAGTTTGGCAGATCTCCGCACAATCGCTCAACATCGCAGCGAGTTGCAATGCAGTGGCGCTGGCCCCCATCACGGTAAGGCCAGCGGCTGTCTCCAGGCACATCACATGCGACGCCCAGCACAGATCGATGCAATCCTTCATCGGCATTGGCATAGGCATGCCGCGTTCGCCATCATTCTTGCCACTGGCCTGACCAGTAACACCTGCCACTAGCAGAACAGCTCCCCCTCCCAGTAGTTTGCGTCTTTCCAACATACATTTTCTCCGGATCAAGGTAAAATTCACTCATCCAGACACTGGATTTATTCTCCTGTAATGCCTTAATTGGAACCCACGCTACTTGCAGAAAAATTTGAAGCCCGCGAGACTGTGGCATGCCAGGACACTATCGTCCCAGCCGACCGCGAGCCGACAGCGTCGGCTCGCGGCCAGTCAAGGTGACACCGTGGGCTCTCCTCCGCCCATCCTGATCACATATCTTTCATTCCCCCGCCCTGCATGCCCGCGGCAGGATCTGCCGGCGGGGTGCTGGGGGCTGGTGAAGCAGGATGGTTCATGCCTGGCCCCATCCGCATGTTGTCGTGATCCATCCTCTGCCGCTGATCTGTTTCCATGCGATTGTGCATATCTTCCGCAGCTGCTGTGGCGCTTGCAGCTGCGGCGTCATCACGCACAGATGATGTCTGGCTATCTGTGGCATTTGTTGCCGCGCTGGACGTTGAGGTCGGCGTGGCCCCCTTATCCTTGCCGTTACAGCCGGCAAGCACAAGGGTGCCTGCCACTACCAGACTGCCGGTCATCCACCGAGCCTTACGATTCCAATTGGTCATGATCGATCCTTTCACACGAGTTGGTCCACTGGGCATTCTGCCAAATCACTGTTCAAGTGCTCGGCAGAACTCTTCTCGGTTCTCAGCCTCATCCAGAGGGGTTGCGAACAGGAAGCTTGAGAGGCGCTTGATTGATCGGCAAGCAACTGCTCAACTTGCCTTAAGCGGCCGATGTTGCTCTCTGCGGCGATCAGTTTTCCGCGGGTTACAGCCAGCAAATCTTCGACGCGCGACGGAGCAGCTGCGGATGCTTCGAGCAGGTCTCGCGTCTGCTCGAGCGTAAAACCGAGATCCTGCACCGACCGAATGAATTTCAGACGGGCGAGCTCATCGTCATTGTACAAGCGGTATCCTGCCTGACTTCGCGCGGATGCCTGGAGAAGGCCAAGCCTTTCATAGTAGCGGATCGTGTCGCGACCCACCTCCGCTGCAGCAGCGAGTTCGCCAATCTTGAAATTGGCCATAGCATCCGTCTCCAATCCGCAGGCCCAAGCTTATCTTTCATTTGTACCTGCAGCCAATGATGTTCACTCTTGCCGATCGCCGCCTTTTTTGGGCGTGTTGTCTCTAAGCAACGCTGTGCGTTCACTGACCGATCAATGGTGTCGTTATAAATCTATAATATCGATCAAGTTTATTTCACCATCAACTACCGATACATGAGCATAATGGTCATCTATTATCTGATCGATTGATACGTGACCTACAGTCTTCTGGCGATATTGCCCGGCGTGACGCCTGCGAAGGTAGACCGGTGCGGGGCGATAGATCTTAAACACTTGTCCGATTTCAGCACCGTCAACGCGGCCAATGCAAACAATGGGCCCGCGATAGTCAATTCCGATGATCGAACCTCGCATGAGCCAGGTATGGCCAATGCCTTGAGCGCTTGCTGGTACGCTGGCTGCGAAGAGGGGCACCTCAAATGCCATCATCACGTGAGCCTTGGCCACGCAATCCTCCAGTTCTTGTCACCAGCGCCGGTTGCTGCTGGCCCCTCCGTGCAGAGAACCCAACAGCAGCACGTTCAGGCGTCGGTCATGACCACGAGGGATCAGTGGCTGCGAGCCAGTTCGACGATGTCGTTCTTCGCAGGCATTCCGTCCACGACAGTGACATGGGCGAAATGGTCATCAAAAACATGGTCGATGCGAACATGACCGACATCTTGGCGATGGTAGCTAGGAGCGCCTGTGCCCTTGTTCGGACCCGGGTGATAGATGGCACGGACCACATTCAGGGTCTGGCCAACTTCTGCGCCATCGGCCTTGCCGATGCAGACGACAGTGCCGGTCTTGTCGACGGCGACAACAGTACCGCGCATGAACCACGTGTGGCCGATACCTTGAGCGAGGACCGGGGCAGCTCCAAGCATCGATATGCCTGCAATCGCAACCATGAGAGACTTCTTGATCATTTTCGACTCCTTCGTGAATTATTTAAGGCCGCCCCCAGGCCTTATGGGGAAGAGCCGTTCTTCAAAGTCCGGAGTAAGGACCAAGCTCCAAGCTCAACATACGTAATGGTCACATTTTCATGAGCCATGCGCGCGGGAGGTGAGATCGCCCCAGCTTCCGAGAGCAGGCGTGGTACATGTCCAATCTAGCTCGTGCCGAATCCGTTCGGCCAGACTGGCAGAGGCACTCGCCTCTCCGTGCGTGACGAACGTCATTTTCGGTGCTTGCGGCATGCCAGAAAGCCAACGCAAGATCTCGTTGCAATCAGCATGGGCCGACAGCATCGAAAGATTGGTTACTTCGGCAAAAACCGGCACAACCTCGCCATAAATCTTTACCGAGGTCGCGCCAGCGACAAGCGCCGCGCCTCGGGTGCCGGCTGCCTGGAAGCCTGCAAAAAGCAGCAGGTTCTTCGGATCCGGGGCAAACTGTGCAAGGTGGTGAAGGACACGTCCGCCAGTCGCCATGCCACTTGCCGAAATGATGACCTTGGGATTGCTATCCGCCGTCAGCGCCTTCGACTCTTCGGCATCGCGTACATAGTGCGCTACGGCGCACGCGGCTTTGCATTCATCATGCGACAGGCGATGATCCCCTGAGTTTGCGCACATGATGCCGCTGGCGTCGATTGCCATCGGGCTGTCGAGGTAGACAGGCACGCCCTGAAGGCGGCCGGCCTTCTTCAAGAGGGACAGGTAATAGAGGAGCGATTGGGCCCGACCCACCGCGAAGGCCGGGATTACGACCGTCCCACCACGCGCTACGCATCGCTCAATACACTCACCCAAGGCTACTTCAGGCGAAACAGCGTCATGCTCCCGATCGCCATAGGTAGACTCGACGATTAGAAAGTCAGCCAATGGCGGAGGTGCGGGATCGAACATCACAGCGTCGTCATAACGCCCAAGGTCGCCCGAAAAGACGACCTTGGTTCCTTTCCAGTCGATCTCGATCGAAGCTGCTCCGAGAATATGCCCGGCGCGGTGGAAGCGGGCAGAGACACCTGGGGCAACTTCGATGAACTCACCGAATTCCACTCCCTGAAAATGCTCCAGTGCGTTCAACGCATCGTTCTGGGTATATAGTGGCAGCGCAGGTTGATGCCGCGAATATCCTCGACGGTTTGCGAACTGGGCATCCTTTTCTTGCAGGTGGCCGCTGTCCGGCAGAAGTAGTTCACAAAGCTCGGCTGTTGCCCGGGTGGTGAGAACCCGGCCCCTCCAACCATCACGGACCAAACGCGGAATGGCACCGGAATGATCGAGATGCGCGTGCGTCAGCAGGATCGTCTCTACCCCTGCAATTTCTGGCGGAGGGGGAGCCCAGTTGAGGTTGCGCAAATCGTGGCCACCCTGGAACAATCCACTATCCACCAACAAGCGCGTGCTGTCATCCTCGAGGAGATAGCGCGATCCGGTGACAGTGCCGCTCGCCCCGAAAAACCCGATCGCCAATCCTCCGCCAGCAGGTCTTGGCTTCACCTCAAATGAGGCTTGAGGTGTCCCGCTTGGCACGAAGTGCCTCCGGGTTTTGTCCTTTTGGTGTCGATTCTTGTGCCCGTGCATGGACATCACTCCCGCGCCTGTGGATTTCTGCATGGATTGGCCAGCCGATTGGTCTGCGACCATACGTAATGATCGCAGACGGGACGCAGGCGGGAGCATGTGATGTTTACATATGGCGCGGCATTCGTGGCGCCAGCACTGAGACAGTCTCGCGAACGCAGCCTGAAAAAGCCGATGACCACAAGATACATGCTTTGAACGGGACAAAAATGTGACTTCAGATGACACCCCTTTCTGCAGCGCTCTAACGCCACATCCCTGTGAGCATTGCTTCCCCAGCCACCACGCAGCGGACTTGCCATCTTACAGGCTCGCCGCCTTGGATCAGGACTTCATTCTTGGGGACTCCATGCGCGGAGTTCGCTTCATGCTCGAATACGAGAAGGTGGAGGAAGCGTTGCGCGAATGGGGCGTCCTTTCAACCATTGTCGTATTTGGGAGTGCTCGCGTCCGAGAGGCGCAGCCAGGCAGGAGGGGCGCCTGGTATGACGAAGCCCGCAAGTTCGGCCGACTCGCCTCCGAGCGGGGAGGCGCGCTCACCCGCAGTGGTGGCAAACGCATGAACGTGATCGCCACAGGAGGAGGACCAGGGATCATGGAGGCGGCCAACCGCGGCGCCCATGACGTCTGCGCTCCTTCTATCGGCTTCAATATCACGCTCCCTCGCGAACAGGTCCCAAATCCTTACACCACGCCCGAACTCACATTCCGTTTTCACTATTTCGCGATCCGCAAGATGCATCTGGCCATGCGCGCCAGTGCCCTGGTGGTTTTCCCAGGGGGATTTGGAACCCTGGACGAGATGTTCGAAATTCTGACACTGCGGCAGACCGGCAAGGCCCCCAAGGTCCCCATCATCCTGTTTGATCGAGACTATTGGCAAAGCGCGATCAATCTGGATATTTTCAGCGAGAACGGCATGATCGACAGCGAAGATCGCGACTTGTTTTCGTATGCCGATAGCGCCGAGGCTCTCTGGGCGACCCTGATCGACGAGGGGCTTAGTCCGGCTATTGCTGGCTAAACCGTAAGCGGTGTTTTCAGGCCACGGCTGTCCAAGGCATGAGCTCGCCCACGGCGTTTGCGGGATGGCCGTTGGCCAGCCTGGCCAGTGTATCGGTCAACCATGTGTGCGGGTTGATGCCGGAGAGCTTGCAGTTCTCGATGAGCGTGGCGATCACCGCCCAGTTGTCTCCGCCTTCATCGGAACCAGCGAACAGGGCATTTTTCCTGTTCAGCGCGAGGGGCCGGATTGAGCGTTCGACGGTGTTGCTGTCGAGGTCGATGCGGCCATCGTCTAGGAAGCATGAAAGGCCATCCCAGCGGGTGAGCGCATAGCGGATCGCTTCGCCGAGCTTGCTCTTGGCGCTGACCTGGCGGTTCCGGGCATCGAGATATTGGCGAAGATCGTCGACGATGATGCGGCTGCGGTCGTGGCGTACAGCCCGGCGTTGCTCCGCGGATAATCCTCGCACCTCATCCTCGATGGCATAGAGCAAGGCGACGCGACGCAGCACTTCGGTAGCGACCGGCGATGTATCGGCTAGCTCGAAGAACTTGCGGCGCACATGTGCCCAACAAAAGGCGAGGCTGATCTGCTGACGACGCCTGGCGAGCGCGGCGTAGCCGCCATAGCCATCGACCTGCAGGATGCCTGCGAAGTCGCCGAGGTGCGCTCCTGCCCGCTCGCCCTTGCGGTCGGCGGCGTAGACATAGGCGACCATCGGCGGATCAATGCCGCCCCATGAGCGATCATCACGGGCGTAGGCCCAGAGCTGCCCTGTCTTGGTCCGCCCACGTCCGGGGTCGAGCACCGGCGCGGTGGTCTCGTCGGCGAACAGCCGCTCGGATCGTCGGAGCCGTTCCAGAATATGGTCGCGCATGGGGCGCAGATACCAGGCCGCCCGGCCGACCCAGTCGGCCAGCGTCGATCTATCGAGTTGAATGCCTTGCCGGGCGTAGATCTGCGCCTGGCGGTAGAGCGGCAGGTGATCGGCATACTTGGCGACCAGCACCTGGGCGATCAGTGCCTCGGTGGGAATGCCGCCCTCGACGATCCGTGCCGGTGCCGGGGCCTGCACAATGGCACTCTCGCACGACCGGCAGCCGTAGCGCGGGCGGCGGGTGACGAGGACGCGGAAGGTGGTCGGCACGACGTCGAGGCGTTCGGCTGTCAACGCCGACCGAAGATTCCCCAGAAGTGCCGATGTAAAATTCCCCAGTCCAGGCTTTCGGTGATCAACCGTATCGGTGATCGAGGGGGCGCTCCTTTGGTGGCCTTCCGCGCCGGCGTGGCGG
>NZ_RQSI01000078.1:0-12562 GCF_003856955.1 Novosphingobium sp. LASN5T | reverse complement strand
GGACAAGTTGATCGCGATGCTCGCAACTGGATAGCGCTCGGTTATGTGGAGTCGAAAGCGCGGTGAAGACTGAAAAACCAGCCCGTCTCCGCCATCTACTCCGCATAATCATGGACGCCGCATAGTTGCGGAAATCCACCGGGCGCGTCGCGACCATCACACGCGCGCCAGCGCCAGGTCCGATCATCGTGTTGCCCTGAGGGCTTCGATCACTGCGGAAATCAAGCCAGCATCGGCACTGCGGCCGATCTTCACCGCCACCCCGTCGATCTCCAGTTCGACGGCTGCAGCTGCGGTGCGACGTCGACGGCGGAGACGCCGCGTGGGAGCAGGATCTGGCACCGCGCTGGGCTCGATTACGGCAGGCACGAACCCGACCGCTTCCGGCTCTGACAGAGGCAGGACCACGCCTTCGGCTTCAAGCCGCTTCCGTAAATCCCGCCGCCATGCGTAAACCTGCGAAGGATCGAGCCCATGCCGGCGCGCCACAGCACTCACACCCTCCCGGCCCGAATAGCACTCCGCGACAATCGAGGCCTTCACTTCGGGCGGCCAATCCCGCCGCTTGCCCGCGCCCGTAAACACCTCGAAACGCTGCGCGCCCTTGCTCACAGGATCATCACCCGAGATTATCATAGTAGCAGCGCACTCCCGGCCAATCAGGGCGCGGAAACTCGGCGCTACGCTTCAATCGCGCAAGGTGGGCACAGAACAGCGCTTACGCTAAACCCCTGCCCGGCCCTACCCGACCTGCAGGAATTCCCCCCGGAGCCGAGGCATTCGTTATCTACGTATATCGATGCCAATCTTGGTCGCGACATAGGGGGCCTGAGGCTGGCCTAACCAAGGCTGCCAAGGAAAGGACCGCTGTATGCGTAAGACAACGATGATTATTGCCGCCCTGGGGTTGCTGGCTTCCGGCACCGCTCCGGCATTAGCCGATCAAATGCCCCCTGGCATGAAGGATTTGCCCGCTCACAAACATCCTGCAAAGCCGAAGCCCAAGCACTCTGCAAGGCATCAGCACCGTTCGGCGGGCCAGACGGGCGGACATAAAATGTCCGGTGGTCACATGATGTCCGGAGGGAGCATGATGTCCGGAGGGAGTATGATGAAAGGCGGACACATGATGCAGGGGGGGCAGATGCCCATGACCGCGCCGACGACTTCGCCTGCTCCCAAGAAATCTGGCGGCGGCTGCTGCTGAATACTGCGATAACTTCGAGAAAGTAATCGCTGGCACCTCATGCTTCAAAGGTCCGCCGCCTCTACGGGTGGCGGACCTTTGTCATACCCAGATAAGCTTACATCCTTTGGGCTCGCAATCTATTGCGCCTTGCCGAGGATTTCCACGCACCGAGAATGCGATATGTTCATGGGATTCAACCCCATGCCTTTCATCTCCTGATGGTCATGCCGGGTCCCGAGACCCATGTCACTTTCCATCTTCCGGCAGCTTTCCACCTCAGCCGAGGTAGCAGGAACCGTAGCACAGGCCCCCAAAGCCATCGTAGCCATGGCTGCAATTGGAATGTATTTTTTCATAGATCAGTCCCTTCATGAACAAGGTGTTCCTCCTGCGGGCAGATCTTTATCATTTCATGATGGCGCCTATCCAAATGGTAGTCAACCGACCCGGCTGTGTGAGCCGGATAGCCTGATGCAATTATGCCACAAATGAAAGGCGGGGACCGGGAAACTCCTTGCGCTTTCGAAAGCGCAATCGCATCCCTGCAGCCATGAGCCAACTAATCGAAACGAATGATCAATCCTGCGTTCCGAATGGCTTGGTGCGCCAATTGATCCTGCAGTGGCGCGAAGATCCCGGTGCGACTTACAGGGGTTGGTTCCTCTGGGAGGAGCGCCTGAAGAACTTCCGCTCAATCCGCCGCGGCATAGCACAAGTCGTATCTGAGATCGAGCAAGGCACATTTGGCGTGACCTACCGCAACTCCTCGCTGGAAACGGTCGTTCACTCGATTGCCGAACAGCGACAGATTTTTCGGGGCGCGGATCACGCTTTCCTCTGGAAGCCCAAACTACGCATACCCGATATCTACGAAGACGCCGCGAACCAGAGAGCATTTGGTCAACTGCTCGCCAACTGCGCCTGTTGCGACACCGCTGATGCGATCATCAACCACATCCACGCAATCGACCGCAGGAAGATCAAGGGCCTGGGCCCTGCGGTGGCCAACCTGCTTTATTTTCTGCACCCAACGCTCATCCCGCCGTTCAATACAGCAATCGTGAAGGGTTATAACGCCCTAGCAAACGCAAACGTGAAGCTTGGGAGCTGGCCGCACTTCCTCGCAATGCGAAGCGGGGTCATCGAATTCAATGACCGCTATCGCGATCTGCTTTCGAACGATCTCGGCGCGATCGGCGGGTTTCTGTTTGACGTCGGTTCAGGACGCTACCCAGTGCCGCCCCAAACGACCGATGCCTCCAGCGTCACCGACTGGAATGCACGACTGCTGATTGCACGAGCCGAAGCCGAAAGCTTGAACAAGCAGTCGCTATCCAACCAGGAGAGCGACCGCACGCATACAGAGGTCCAGGCCTGGCTGCGCGATCTTGGCAAGTCCCTGGGGTTTAGCGTCTGGATAGCCGCCAATGACAGGGGGCGCCTGTACCAAAATGCGCCTTTGTCGAAGGGATGCCTGGACCAACTGCCCCCGGGCCTTGTGACTTGTCCGGGAGCAGATGCCATTCGTCTGATCGATGTCTTATGGATCGACGAGGCCAATCAGTCTGTCGCCGCCGCCTTCGAGGTCGAGCATACGACGTCGATCTATTCGGGTATCGTCCGCATGCTCGACCTGGCGCTGAATGGCGACAGCCTTCACGCTACGGCGGGCTTGTTCCTGGTCGCGCCTGACGCGCGCGAAGGCGACGTGCGAGCGCAGCTCCAGCGCCCGGCATTCAGCCGCATCGGCGATCTGGATATTGCCTACCTTCCGTACGGCGAACTTGCTCGACATCGGGATGCCATCGCGCGCTTCGGCTCGGGTCTCAAGGGGATCAAGGCTATCGCCAGCCCGCTCGGTCGGACCTGACCAAAAGCTTGTCAAAATGTGGTGTTTACGGATGGAGGGATTGAGGTCAGCGAGCCACCATGGCCACTCCTATTAAATGCGGGACGTGCCATGGATTGTTGCGGCAATGACAATAAGAGGAAAAATGCTGCGCCGAAATCAGTGCGGAATGGCCGTTGGTGGTTCGAGAAACTCGCGTTCCTGACGTTTTTTCTCGTCGGTGGATATTACCTTGTGACCGAGCATCGTGCTCACCTGTTTGGTTTTCTACCGTACGCCATATTGTTGATTTGCCCGATCATGCACTTGTTCATGCACAAAGGGCATCACCGTAGCAGTGGAGATGGGAAATGACCCACTCTGACACTCCGGCTTATGGCCTTTGGGGACTAGCATTCGTCAACGCGGCGATCTTCATTTTCTTTGCTTTCAGTTTCTTCAAGCCTGAAACCAAGCGCGATTGGCGCAGTTTTGGTGCGTTCAGCGCCTTTCTCGTAGCGCTATTTGCAGAAATGTACGGATTCCCTCTGACGATCTATATTTTGTCAGGCTGGCTGCAATCGCGCTTTCCAGGGATCGACTGGTTCTCACATGACGCCGGACACCTTCTCGAAATGATGTTCGGGTGGCGCGTAAATCCGCATTTCGGTCCATTCCATATTGCCAGCTTCGTCTTCATTGGCGGTGGTTTTATGCTGATTTCATCTGGCTGGAAGGCTCTGCATTCCGCCCAACAGCATCATGCACTGGCCACTACCGGTCTCTATGCACGGATGCGGCACCCCCAATATACAGGGTTCATCGCAGTGATGTTCGGCTTCCTGCTGCAGTGGCCGACCTTGCTAACGCTCGCAATGTTTCCAGTTCTGGTTGTTATGTATGTGCGCCTCGCCCGCCATGAAGAGCGTGATGCAATCCGCGAATTTGGCGACCAATATAGACAATACATGGAGCGCGTACCTGGGTTCGTTCCGAAGCTTGGATACAGCGACCGCAGTCTGAGCGGTCGCTAGCGCAGCAATTGAGAGGAGCGTGTCGTGGGAACTGTCGCATACCTTCTCGTCTGGGGCCTGCTCTTCATGTTCATGATGCGATTCGGCTGCGGCGCCCATGTCATGGGACACCATAGACGTCACAGAAATGACAGCGACATAAAGCATAAAGCGGCACAAACAGTCGATCCGGTATGCGGCATGACTGTTGACACAGCTAGTGCCAAGACCGCCGTGGTCGGAGGCCATGTATGGCATTTCTGCTCCGGGGCATGCCGTGACAAGTTCGAAGCCAACCCGCAGCTCTATGCGGCGTCTGGCAATATCGAGCCATCAGGAGAACCACGCCATGCCGCATGACCGCCAGCAGCCGGCTTTGATCCCGGTTGTCACCAGTGGGTTGGCACTGAGCCTGTTCTTTTCGGTGAGCTACATTTTGTGCATCTTGGGTTACCTTTTCCTGCCCGGTCTTCCGGTGCAGCATTCCGCCCTCGCCATTTTTCTGCCGGGGTTCCAGTTGCTGAGTTGGAAGACCTTTCTTCTCGGCCTTGGCGAGGCATTTGGCTGGGGTTGGTACATCGCTCTCGTCTTTGGACCGCTTTACAACTTTCTGGTCTCAAGGAGTGCGTAAAACTGGGAAGCTGGGGCAACTGTCCTGGGTCGCTATGTCTGCCAGAACGACAGACCAATACGCTCAGCTTGGTGAGAAATCAGGCGCCATTCACAATAATATGAGCGCCATTTGGGACGCCCCGAACGAGAGGAGCTACAAATGACCAGCCGCTTGAACGAGCTTCGCGAAATGGGCCAGGCAGTGTGGCTCGACTTCGTCGACCGCAAGTTCCTGGCCGATGGCGGGCTGCGCAAGCTTGTCGGCGAGGACGGCCTCACTGGCGTCACCTCCAATCCGTCGATCTTCGAAAAGGCGATGGGCCACGGCGATACCTATGATGCCGGATTTCAGTCGTTCCTCGGTAATGCCGATGCAAGCGTTCAGGATATTTACGAAAGCCAGGCTATCGCGGACATCAAGGCGGCCGCGACCGATCTGCGCGAAGTATATGACCGGCTCGACGGCAAAGACGGCTACGTCAGCCTCGAGATTTCGCCCTATGTCGCGAACGACACCGATGTCACGGCTGAGGAAGCAAGGCGCCTGTGGGCGGCTGTGAATGAGCCCAACCTGATGGTGAAGGTGCCCGGCACAAAAGCCGGCGTCCGCGCGATCGCTCCGTTGATCAGGGATGGGCTCAATATCAACGTGACCTTGCTTTTCTCGCTCAAAGCTTATCAGTTGGTTGCCGAAGCTTATCTGGATGGACTCGAGGCACGGGCAGAGGCTGGCGAACCGATTGACAGGGTGGCGAGCGTCGCCAGTTTCTTTGTTAGCCGCATCGATGCGCAAATTGACAAGGCAATCGACGAACGGGTGAAAGCCGGCGATGCCGAGAGCGACGCGTTGCTCGCCATCCGAGGAAAAGTTGCGATCGCCAACGCCAAGTTGGCTTACGTTTGGTACGAGGACATGATTGCCAGCGCTCGCTGGCAAGCCCTCGCTGCAAAAGGCGCAATGCCGCAGCGACTGCTGTGGGCTTCAACCGGGGCCAAGGATCCCGCCTACCCGGACACGCTTTATGTCGACGCGCTGATCGGCCCGGACACGATCACCACGATACCGCCCAAGACGATGGATGCCTTCCGCGACCACGGCACCATTCAACTGACCCTGACCCAGCAGCTTGACGATGCCCGTCACGTCCTCGCAGAGGCGCGACGGCTCGGCCTGGCGTTGGACGTTGTCACCACCGGCCTCGTCGAAGAAGGCGTGAGACTGTTCGCAGACGCCGCCGACGCGCTGCTTGGCGGCGTCGCGGCCAAGCGCGAGGCATATCTGGGCGACCGCCAGAACGGAATGGAAGTCACCCTTCCCGAGGGGCTCCGACAGGCGGTCGAGGCCCGTTTGGAGTCGGCGCGTGTGGACGGCTGGGTGCGCCGTCTGTGGCAGCATGATGCGACGCTGTGGACCGACCGGGGGGAAGCCAACTGGCTCGGTTGGCTCGCGGCGGCTCGGGGTCAGCAGGTCGATGGCGATGCGCTGAAGTCACTAACCACAAAGGCCAGAGGCTATAAGGACGCGGTCCTGCTCGGCATGGGTGGGTCGAGCCTCGGTCCGGAAGTGCTCTCGCTGATCCTGGGCAGCCGCCAAACCCATCCACGCTTCCACGTGCTCGACACCACGGATCCAGACCAGATTGCGGCAGTGGCGGCCGAGATAAATCCAGCAAACACCCTGTTCATCGTCTCATCCAAATCGGGCTCGACCATGGAGCCAGAGTTGTTGCGCGCCTATTTCTGGGAACTGTCGGGCAAGGATGGCAACCATTTTATCGCGGTCACTGATCCAGGTTCAAAGCTTGAGGCTTCTGCCAAGCGGGACGGTTTCACGATGATCGTCGCCGGCGACCCGGCCATTGGCGGGCGCTACTCCGTGCTATCGGCATTCGGTATGGTGCCCGCGGCCGTAATGGGGCTCGACACAAGCGCCATCTATGCGGCGACCGCGGCGATGATATCTGCATGCGGTGCCGATGTGCCTCCCACACACAACCCCGGCATGCGCCTTGGGGCGATTATCGGCGAGGCGGCATTGGCCGGGCGGGACAAGCTTACCATCCTGCCGTCGAAGGGGTTGGAGCCGTTCGGTGCCTGGCTGGAACAGCTCATAGCCGAATCCACAGGCAAGCAGGGAAAGGGTGTTGTTCCCGTCGACCTGGAGCCCGTCGGCTCACCGGAAAGCTATGCGAACGATCGGATGTTCGTCCATTTGCACCTGCAGGGCGACGACGACGCACTTGAATTGAAGCTCGAGGCACTCGTGGCCGCCGGCCAGCCGCTAGTTACGATCCACGTCGCTAGCCGTGACCTGATTGGTCAGGAATTCTTCCGGTGGGAGGTCGCGACCGCGATCGCCGGTGCGGTAATCGGCATCAACCCGTTCGACCAACCCGATGTCGAGGACGCCAAGATCGCGACGCGCGCACTGGTCGACTCGTTCGAGGCGACGGGCGCTCTCGGGCAGGAAAAACCGATCGCAGAAAATGCCGACTTTTCCGTGTATGCCTCGGATGATGACGGCCCGCGCTCTGCCGATCCAGTCGCGTTGCTACGACTGCACTTCGCTAGCCTAACACATGGTACATATGCGGGACTTCTCGCCTACATCGAGCGGAACGAGGCCAATGAAAAGGCTGTCACGACAATGCGCCAAGCGCTCCGCGATGCCAACACCGTGGCGACCGTTGCCGGGTTTGGACCCCGCTACCTCCACTCGACCGGGCAGGTCTATAAAGGCGGCCCGGCGAGCGGCTCATTCTTGGTCATCACGCGCGATTCCGATGCCGATCTAGCCATCCCCGGTCACAAAGCGAGCTTCGGGACGATCCAGCTTGCACAGGCCCGCGGTGACATGGCCGTTCTGGCCTCGCGCGGTCGGCATGTACTGCGTGTCAACTTAAAGGGGGACGGCGGCGGCATCGAAGCGTTGCGCGCAGCGGTGGTCGCTGCCGCACGCGACCATCAGGGAACCTAACTCTATGCGAATTGCAATCATTGGTCTGGGGCGGATGGGCGCCAATATCGCGCGCCGACTGATGCGCGGCGAACATGAAGTCGTGGCCTTCGACCGCAATCCCCCCCTCGTTGAAGACCTTGCCGCAGAGGGTGCGATCGCGGCCACGTCGTTGGAAGCCGCCGCCAACGCGCTGACATCACCACGCATCTTCTGGGTGATGCTCCCCGCCGGCTCGCCTACCGAGGACACGATTGAGACGCTCAAGGGCCTCGCCAGGCCGGGCGACATAATCATCGATGGCGGCAACAGTTTTTACAAGGATGACATCCGACGGGCACGTTCCCTGCGAGAGATGAACATCCATTATGTGGACGTCGGCACATCCGGCGGGGTCTGGGGACTGGAGCGCGGCTATTGCATGATGGTCGGCGGGGACAAGGCGATAGTCGATCTGCTTGACCCGATCTTCGCAGCGCTGGCGCCGGGGCTCGGAACGATCCCGCGCACCGCCAACCGTATGGAGCAAGAGGGCGAAGATCCGCGCGCCGAGCAGGGATACATCCACGCAGGGCCGGCAGGTGCAGGCCACTTCGTCAAGATGATCCATAATGGCATCGAGTACGGGCTGATGCAGGCTTACGCTGAGGGTTTCGATATTCTCAAGAGCAAAAAGTCGGACAAGCTGCCGGAGGATGAGCGCTTCGACCTCAATCTGACCGACATAGCCGAAGTGTGGCGGCGTGGCAGCGTCATCTCCTCTTGGCTGCTCGATCTGACTGCCGATGCGCTGGCGAATGACCAGATGCTCAGCCAATTTTCCGGACGAGTCGCCGACTCGGGAGAGGGTCACTGGACGATCGAGGCGGCAATGGAGGAGTCTGTCCCCGTCTACGTCCTGTCCGCTGCGCTGTTCGCCCGCTATCGCAGCCGGGTCGACCATACTTTCGGCGACCAGGTGCTATCGGCGATGCGATTCGGGTTCGGCGGGCACGTCGAAATGCCGCAATGAATAAGGCTCCGGTCTCCCCGGCAGCGACGTTCGTCATCTTCGGCGCGTTGGGTGATCTCACACGTCGACTGCTTTTCCCGGCGCTCGTCAATCTCGCGGAAGCCGGGCTTCTGGCGCCTGAGACCGAGCTGCTTGGCATTAGTCATCATGACTGTGATGACGACGGGCTGCGTCGCGCTCTCGATGACTTCCTGAAAGAGAGGCCCAGTTGGGAGAACATCCGGAGCCACGTCCATTACCGGAAGGGCGACTTCCGTGATTCAAAAACGTTCACGTCGTTGGCGGGCGAGCTCAAGGGGAACGCTGTTTTCTACCTCGCCACTGGTCCAGGCTTTTTCGGCCCCATCGTCGATGCTTTAGGTGATGCGGGTCTGCTCGACGAATCCCGGGGCTTTCGGCGGGTGGTAATCGAAAAGCCGTTTGGCACCGATCTCACTACCGCACAGGCGCTCAACCGCCAGGTCCTGGCCCGCGCCAAAGAGGACCAGATCTACCGGATCGACCATTTCCTCGGCAAGGAAACGGTCCAGAACATCATGGTAGCGCGCTTCGGCAACACCTTGCTCGAATCTGTCTGGAACAACCGTTACATCGATCACGTCCAGATCACGGCCGCAGAAGCCGTAACCATCGGCAGCCGTGGCAAGTTCTACGATGCCACCGGCGCGCTGCGTGACATGGTGCCCAACCATCTGTTTCAGCTTCTCGCCATGATCGGCATGGAGCCGCCGGTAAGTTTCGATGCTGCGGCGATCCGTACCGAGAAAGCGAAGGTCATCTCTGCTATTTGCCCGATCGACCCCCACGAGGCCATTCGCGGCCGATATGGCACCGGCGCGGTCGCGGGCGAACCAGTTTCTGCCTACCTCACGGAACTCGATGTCGATCCACTCAGCCGAACCGAGACATTCGTCGCAATGAAGGTACACGTCGAAACCTGGCGTTGGACGGGGGTCCCTTTCTACCTGCGCACGGGCAAGGCGCTGGCGGCGCGCGATACCGAGATCGTGATCCAGTTTCGGGATGTACCGCTCTCGCTGTTCAGGGAGACCGTGGTCGACCGGCTCCCGCCTAACCGGCTCGTCATCCAAATCCAGCCTGACGAGGCAATCAGCCTCGAATTCGTGGTCAAACAGCCAGGCCCCGCAGTGAACACGGCGCCGGTCAGCATGGATTTCAGCTATGCAGACCATTTTGAGCTCCAACATCAGACTGGCTACGAGACACTGCTCTATGATGTGCTGACTGGCGACCAGACGCTTTTCCAGCGGGCCGACCAGATCGAAGCCGGATGGCGCGCGGTGCAACCGCTGCTCGAAATGTGGCAGCAGGGTTCGCCCGAGGAATATCCTGCAGGCAGCGCCGGCCCCGAAAGCGCCGACGCGCTGATGCATCGCGCGCACCGGCGCTGGCACCGTCTGGGATGAGCGGGCGCATACGCCTCCTTGTGTGTGACATCGACGGTACGCTGGTCCGCGATGACAAAAGCCTGTCGGACGGCGTGATCGCCGCAGTCGAACGGGTCCGGAACGCTGGTCTTGCAATGAGCCTGATCAGCGCCCGTCCCCCAAGCGGCATGTTGTGGATCGCGAAAAGGCTGCAAATCTCCGATGTCATGGGCGCATTCAACGGAGGAACAGTCATGCGCCCCGACGGAAAGATAGTATTGGCTGAGCATATCGAGCCAAACTGTGCGGCGCGGGCGATTGCCTTATTGGACCACCCAGCGGTCACCCTGTGGTTGTTCGCCGACGGCCATTGGTTTGCCCAAACGATCGAC
This sequence comes from Novosphingobium sp. LASN5T, assembly GCF_003856955.1. Taxonomy (NCBI): domain Bacteria; kingdom Pseudomonadati; phylum Pseudomonadota; class Alphaproteobacteria; order Sphingomonadales; family Sphingomonadaceae; genus Novosphingobium; species Novosphingobium sp. LASN5T. Next base: position 2,172 of record NZ_RQSI01000078.1, on the reverse strand, counting down.
GAGGTCTACGTCCCTCTTGAACGGCATGCCGCCAACATTGAACCAGTGCTCCGGAGCCATTTTAACGGATTGCTGGCACGGGTTGACAAGATCGTTGGAGTCAGCAGCGACCGCGAGCTTCTGGCCCGCCTCGACAAAGAAATTTCATCCGCACTTGGCGCGGCGGCAACGGTCGGCCGTTCCCAACCCTACTATCTCGACATCACGGCGCCCGGTGCCAACAAGGGCGATGGCCTTTCTGCATTGGCTGGCGCAGCTGGAGTGCCGCTCGAAGACGTCGCTGTAATCGGTGACCAACGCAACGATATGCCGATGTTTGCGCGTGCCGGCCTGTCGATCGCGATGGGGCAAGCACCGGCTGCCGTCCGCACGGCCGCAAGCCTAGTGACCCTTTCGAACGAAAAGGATGGCGTTGCCCATGCCATCGACTCGTTCATCTTGGCCAAGGTCGTAAGGTGAGCCACCGGCCGCCTCTGGTTCAATCGTCGTGCTGGGCACATTTCACGCGACCGGAGGGAGCTGAGCTCGGCCGTTCCGCGGACCATGGAACACGGAATTCGTTTGGCCCGCACCGACTGGGCTATTCCCGATGACGAGGAAAACGCCCAAGCGACCACCACTGCCCGCGTCGGGCAGGCTTCCGATAGGATTTCTCAGATGAAGCGCCTCATCGCTTTCGACCTCGACGGCACGCTTGCCGAGAGCAAACAGCCGATCAGCCAGGCGACTGCCGAGTTACTCAGTGCATTGCTCGGTGTCGCAACCGTTGCGGTGATCTCGGGAGGCGACTGGCCGCAATTTGAGACTCAGGTCGTCTCTCGCTTGCCCCGCAGCGCGGCTCTCCAGAACCTGTTCATCCTGCCGACCACTGGGACCAAGCTCTATCGTTTCGACAATGGCTGGCAGGCGATTTACGCTGACATTTTCACGCCCCATGAGCGCCGCCGTATCGGCGAAGCGATTGATGCCGCTATTGACGGAAACCAACTCCACGAGAAGCAGATTTGGGGCGATCGGGTGGAAGACCGCGGCAGCCAGATCACCTTTTCCGGGCTCGGTCAGCTCGCGCCGCTTGCGGCCAAGACGGCTTGGGATCCAGACTTCGCCAAACGCAAGCTGCTCCAGTTGTCACTTCGCCGCATGCTGCCGGATCTGTCCGTGAACATCGGCGGGTCGACCTCAATCGACATCACGCGCCAGGGCATCGACAAGGCCTACGGCATGCGCAAGCTTGCCGAACATACAGGCATTCCCTTTTCAGCCATGCTGTTCTTCGGCGATGCAATCTATCCAGGCGGCAACGATGATCCTGTCCGCGAAGCGGGAATCGACACAATTGCTGTACGCGATCCTGCCGAGACCAACACTGCTCTTCTCGCACTCATTGCTTTCACAAAGCCGTAGAGTTCGAGAATGCATCCGCGCAATCTGCGGTTAGACCCATGGAGATAAAAGGCCTTGGCGGATCAAACTCAAGTCACGTTATAATATTGGAAATTGTAACAATTTCAATCATGCGCGAGTGGAATTTCAGCAAGAACCAGCCAGGATCTGATCCTTTGGTGAACGATGGGCACACTATTATGATGAACAGACTTCGCTCGTTTCTGCTTCTGCCGCTTTTTGAAGCATTTGGGCGGCGCACTTGCGTCATGTGGGCCCAAAAGCTTGTGCATTTCAGTATTCTCGGGCGTCGCCTAGCCATCTGGAATGTGCGTAGCCACACAAATTTGTCAACACCCACGCCTCTCCTAATGCGGCAAACTCTAGTGGTCTTTCTCCTGGCCGGAAGCTCAATCAGTCCCCTGATGGCAAAAATCAGGAACGAAACGCCAGAAAATGCCAAAATCGACATGGCAGGTGTCTGGGCATTCAATGGACGCTCTGAGTGCAAGGTTGGCAACGCATGGATATTCATGTCCGACGGAAGCTACAGTGAGATTATGCTGCCCGATTTCACAGCGCAGGGTGATGGCAAATGGGTCCTGCGAGGGAACACGTTATTCTACTCATTGGCATTGCCGAAGGGATCAATTGCAGGGCCGTTAGAGCGGTTTCCATTCATTCCGGCTCATATCCGCAAGATTTGAAGTAATTGGCACATTCGGCAGGCTGGAAGATATCGACGAGCTTGCCGATCAGGTCCCACAGCCCATTGACGGTTCGCTCGCC
>NZ_RQSI01000077.1:0-12668 GCF_003856955.1 Novosphingobium sp. LASN5T | reverse complement strand
GGCGGGCCTAGCCCGTCCCCGGACATTCCCCCAACGCTCATATTATCTGGAGTGAAATCATGACGAACCGACGCAAATCCGAGCCTCCGGCTGCCGGACTCGACATAATCGCGGACTGCAAAGAATACGTGATCGACTATCTCGCGAAGAGCTTTCCAGTCCGCCTAATGGCGGTCTTCACCGATGAAAACGGCAATCCTCGCTCCGAGCCCATGACTGACGAGCAAGGCGCACCGGTGCTCTGCCGCTCCGCGCTTGCCGCGCGCGACCGGATGATCGAGGAGCTTTGCGCGCTGCCGCCGATCGCGACCGCACTCGATGCCATCATCGAGCGCTTCGGCGTTGATCAGGTAGCGGAAGTCACCGGTCGCACGCGTCGGCTCATCATCGGGCGCGACGGTCGTCAGAAACTCCAATCGCGGTCGCCGCGCGCCAACGTCGCTGAGACCCAGGCTTTCATGGACGGCGCCAAGCGCATCCTGGTCTTTTCCGACGCTGGGGGAACGGGGCGCAGCTACCATGCCGATCTGGCCGCCGGGAACCAGGCGCGCCGGGTCCACTTCCTGCTCGAACCGGGCTGGCGGGCTGACGCTGCGATCCAGGGGCTTGGCCGGACCAATCGCACCAATCAGGCATCGGCCCCGCTGTTCAGGCCGGTGACGACAGATGTGCGCGGCGAGCGCAGGTTCATCTCAACGATCGCGCGGCGGCTCGACAGTCTTGGCGCTCTGACGCGCGGGCAGCGCCAGACCGGCGGACAGAACTTGTTCGATCCGGCTGACAATCTCGAAAGCATCTACGCCAAGGAGGCGCTCCATCGCTGGTTCGGCCTGTTGTTCACCGGCAAGCTCGAAGCAGTCAGCCTGGGGCGCTTTCAGGATTTGACCGGCCTCCGGATCGAAGCACCCGACGGTTCAATGGTCGATGATCTGCCGTCGATCCAGCGGTGGCTCAATCGCATCTTGGCACTTCCCATCGCCCTGCAGAACGCGATCTTTGATGAGTTCATGGGGCTGGTCGAAGCGCGTATCGATGCCGCCCGGCAGGCTGGCACCCTTGATCTCGGCCTCGAGACGATTGCAGTCGAGGACTTCACTGTCCTGTCCGACACGCTGATGCGCACCGATCCGGCATCGGGCGCGACGACCCATCTCCTCGAACTGGAAATCGCCAGAGCCTTGAAGCCACTCACACTGAAGCGGCTCGAGGAGCTTCACGGCCTTACCGGGCAGCGGCAGCGACCGGTTCGGAACGCCCGCTCAGGTCGGGTCGCCCTGCTGGTCCCGGCTCGCAGTATTCTTGCCGATGACGGCACGCGCGTGACCCGCTTCGAATTGCTGCGTCCCCTCAAGCGCAGCCACATCACCGAGGATCAGTTGGCTGAGAGCAGTTGGGAGGACATCTCCATAGATATCTTCCGCGATGCTTGGGCTGTCGAGGTCGAGGAAACTCGGACCAGTCATAAGCGAGAGCGCCTCTATCTTGCCACGGGCCTCCTGCTGCCAGTCTGGGACAAGCTCCCGTCTGATTTCGTGAGGGTGAGCCGCATATCGGCAGCGGATGGCCGTTCGCTCCTCGGCCGCGAGGTTCCGGCCCATTGCGTGCCGGATCTCTGCCGGGCGCTGGGTCTCGAGCGCGAGCAGACGCTGTCCGCCGATGACATTGTCCAGACCGTCCTGGCAAATGGCCGGGCCATGGAATTCGCGGGACGCGAGCAGCTCATGGTCAAACGCAGCCTGGTCAACGGCTCACAGCGAATTGAGCTCACCGGTTGGAGCGTAGCCCGCCTCGACTGGTACAAGGCCCAAGGCTGCTTCACCGAGATCATCCGCTACCAGACCCGGCTTTTCGTGCCGATCGAAGGCGCAGCGAGCGTGATTGCCAGACTGGCGTCATCGGCATAGCTCCTTGCCAAATGGCATTATCTTGAATATATGATGCCATATGGAGAACTGCCATGATGGCTCTGCAACCCGTTGATACTGCCGTTACCGCCTTCCGTCCCGATCCGATTACGCAGGACGAGGCAGCTGCCATGTTCCGCGCAGTCCTCAATCTGTTCGGCAAATGGGAACTGACCGACGAGCAGGCTGCAACGCTGCTCGACATGCCAGTGCGCTCCTATCGCCGATGGAAGGCAGAAGGCCCGGGGCGCATCTCGCGTGATGGGCGCGCGCGTCTTTCCAACCTCATGGGGATCCACAAGGCGCTTCGCATCATCTTCTCGGAGGCGACCCGCGGGTACACTTGGATCAAGGCAGCGAATGAAGCGTTTGGCGAAGCCAGTGCGCTCGACGTGATGCTGGGAGGCGAGCTTACCGACATCATGCGGGTGCGTCGCTACCTCGACGCCGAGCGCGGTGGCTGGTGAGCGAAACAGCAGAAACCCCCGTTTCTAGAGTTGAGTGGAAGGGCGCTGTCAGGATCATCCGCAGCGCCTTTCCGCCAATCGATCTGTTCGAGGACATCGCCGATCCCTCGGACTGGCCGCTGCTAATCTCGGCAGAGCAGAAGACCAATCCTCGCATCATGGCGACTATTGGTAACCTCGACCTCGTTCCGGTTGACCGCCGCGTCGGCGGCAACGGCGCCTCCTATCTCATGGCGCCATTCACCCACGTCAGCACTGACCGACCAAGCCGTTTTGCCGACGGCAGCTTCGGCGTGCTCTATGTTGGAGACCGGTTCGAAACTGCACTGTTCGAGACGATCCACCACCATGCTCGCTTTATGGCACGGACAAACGAAGCGCCTGGCTGGACCTCGCAATTCCGGGAGCTCGTCATGTCAGTCGATGCTGACCTGCATGATTTGCGAGTTCCGGCGGGGGCGCCAGTTCCGGCGCTCGATCCCGACAGCTATGCCGCATCTCAAGCGCTCGCGCGGCACCTCAGGGGCGCGGGATCGAACGGGATTGCTTACCCGAGCATCCGGCACCCCGGCGGGGAATGCGTTGCGCTATTCCACCCGGACTGCGCATCAAATCCGCTCCAGGGGCGGCACCTTGACTATTACTGGGATGGCGCGCGGGTTGACCTCGTGCGCGACGCCGGATCAGGGGCCGTTTTCCGCATCGTCGATTTGCCGATCGATCCTGTCTGACCGCATGACTTCGGCTTCCGGCCGAGTGCTGTAGGAGCACCCAGCACAGGCTCCTGCCAGCAGACTCAAGTCTGAGCGCCAGCCTCCACGAGTTCATGAAGGGCTTTGTCTGGTGAAATCGGACCCTTGTACAGCGGGCTACACGGTGTCTCCGCTAGCTTGGCGGAAATCGCCAAAAGGTCGTCATCATCACCCTTTTCATAGGCATAGGCGGCCAGCCAGAACTCCGCCTGCTTAACGAACTCATTCAGGATGCCGACGACGCTCCGGTTCGCAGTCTTTGCGTACCGGACCTGGTCCATCCGCCAGACTTCCTGAGCGATGAATTCGCTTGGGACGCCGTGCTCCTTCAGAACCAGCGCCAATTGTGCCGGGAATCTTCGAGCAAGCGTGGCCGCTGGGGCCAGCGGCATAAGCACGGGAAGCAACGTGCGCTCAGAAACCAGCAAGGCGACTTGCGGCTTCCAGAACAGGGTGGTGGCGTACCAGTTGCCTAGCGCGGTGTCGCTTTGCCCAGGGGCAACGATTTCCGGTTTGATCCTGTCAAGCAGCTTTTTGGTACAATGGAGGTGGAACATGTCGGCCTAGGATAGTGTTCGCTCCTCCGCGCGTCCACTGACGCTCCCGGCCCAGTCGACGGAATGACTATCCCCGAATGTCAGCCGGCAAAGCGAGTCAAGCGATGCTTAACTTCACTCGCAGGAAGGCGGCAGCGCGGATGGGCATAAAGTTGGGTTAGGCCACTGTGCAACCGATCGAAATTTACGTGGGCACCATCGGCCATCTGGTCGAAGAGCCATAGGACTCCGTGCATGGCGATCTGTTCGGCAGCGGCCAGTTCTCGCAGGATTCCATCACCGGTCAGCAGCGTCCATGTCCGAGACTCCGCAAGTGCGAAAGCAAAGGTGTCGGGCACTGAGAGCTTCTGATGCTGGCGATTAACTCCGGTCGCGCGCCGCAGTTCAGATGCCGTGAGTTCCTCCACCCGCAGTCCGAGCGCCCTCAGTCTGTCGCCGAGTTCCCCCTGCAGTTCACGAACGTAAAGGAGATCAGGCACCGCGAACTCGAATGGCAGCAGGAACATCTCATCGAGAAGGTTCGCCCGTTCGAGGTCGATGAGGACCGAAGTATCGGATACCAGGACCGCCACCGATCAGGCTGCCACCTGATCCAGTCGCCGGTCGAGTTCACGCACGGAAATGCCGAGCAACTCCGCGGCTCGCGATTCTCCGATCACGCCTTCGGCCAGAGCACGATAGCATAGCCGCTCGAAGCGCCGCGGCTCTTCCAGTTCCGGCTGCATGCTCTCCGGTTCTTCAAAAGGCGCCGTACGCCATCCTCGCTCGGCGAAAACTTTGAAGAGGCGGGCGCATGCCGCTTGGTTGATGATACCCAGATCCTTGCAGCGATAGGCTAGCGCCTGAATGCTGACGCCAAACAGTTTCTTGAGCGCGACCAGCTCGCCGATGCTGATCGAGGAACGATGGGCGCCGACTTCGGCGCGTAGCACGTCTGCTGGCATCAGGAATGCACCGGCGAAACGATGCGCGGCCTTTTCCTCATCCACGCCACCAGCAGGAGCAATGACCATATGGCCAAGCTCATGCGCCAGGTTGAAACGCTTGCGCTCCGACCAGGAGCTTCGCTTGATGACTATGACGCGCGCCGCATCGTTGCCCTTGCGCCGTACCTTGGCGGCAAGTCCGTCCACGTCGTCGAGATCGAGCGACAGCACCTTAATGCCGCGTTCCTCCAACAATTCGGCAAGATGCGGGATGGGGTCGTTGCCAAGTCCCCAGTCGTCTCGCACAGAACGGGCTGCATCCTCAGCATCGCGAACATCGGCCACCGGGTGCGGAGCACTTCGTGGCTGCTCCCATTCGACACTACGCATCTGGAGCATGTCCTCGACCGCGAGATAGCGTTCGAGCATGTGGATGGCTCGCGCCTCGAGCATGGCTTCCTCGCGAGAGGACGTGCCGACCTTCTTGCGAAAGTCCACGCCCTCCAGCGACAGTTCGTCCTCGCTTAAAAGATATTCCTCGGAAACCGCCAATGCCCGAGCAAGCGCGATCAGTACGCGAGAACTCGGCATATCCTCGTTTCGCTCATACTTGCCAATAGCCTGGGCAGACACGACGCCATCCATCGTTTCGGCCAACGCACGCAGCGACAGGCCGGACGCCGACCTCGCAACCTTGAGCTTGTTCCCGATCATGATGGTCTCCTTCATTGACCTCCGCAGGTCAGTTTCCATAAATGGTATATGGAGCCTATTTTGTAAACCAAAACCTCTTGAAATGCGGTAAACCGATCCTACGTTTCGTTCACAATCGCGATTTTATTGGATTTTGTAAACCGATGGCGCGGGGGAAGCCGGTCTCTGCCCGGTTTGCGATGACGAGCCGGAAAGAGGTGGGCTATGGGACTGAGTAACACGCAACTGCGATACTATGACAGCAACGTCCTGCGCTTGCCGGGGGACAAGCGGAAGGAATATCATGCGCAGGTCGACCGGCTGATCACCGAGCTGTGCAAGAGCATCCGCGACAAGACCGAAATCAAGATCACCAAGGTGGTGAAGGCGGGCTCCTTCGCCAAGTTCACTATCTTGCGCCGGACGGCGTCGGACCCGGTGGACGTCGATGTGGTATTCTACATCTCAGGCCGCGACGCGACCAGGGAAACCCTCGATAGCCTCAGCGCAACGATCTACGATCTGCTGGTCAAAACCTATCCGAACAAATCGGTCGAGGACTTCGAGATCCAGCGCAAGGCCGCCACGGTGAAGTTCGTGGGATCGGGCCTCAGCGTCGATATCGTGCCCGTGGTCGAGGATGCCGGCAGGCCAGGATTTGGTTGGCAGTATGACATTCACGATGGCTCGAAGATCCAGACCTGCGCGCCCTGCCAGATCCAGTTCGTGCGTGATCGCAAGAGCCAGGACGGCGATTTCCGCACGCTCGTGCGCATGGCGAAGAAGTGGCGCAACTATGCCGAAATCAAGCCGCTCAAGTCATTCGCCATCGAACTGATCATGGCGCACGTCCTCGCGACGCAGGGCAAGGCAGGCGGCATCGAACAGCGCTTTCGCGACTTCCTCCTCTATATCGCCCAATCGGGTCTGAAGGAGGAAATCCGCTTCCCAGAAAACACTGCACCTTTCGGATCTTTTTCCGATCCCGTCGTGATCCTCGATCCGGTTTACAGCCTCAACAATGTCGCCAGCCGGATTTCAGAAGCGGAACGCAAGGAAATCGTCGCTGCGGCACAGGAAGCCTGGGAGGCAGCAAACTTCGCGTCTGTGGAAGACGACAATGGGGTCTGGAAGGAACTCTTCGGCCCTGGCTTCAAGGTGGAGGACTGACCATGAGCCAGACGCGAACGGCTTCTGCCACCTATACGACGACCGACGTCGAGAATGTCGTGCGCCGGGTGAAGGCCGATCTTACCATGATCGCCGACAGCACTGGTGCGTGGACGGCCCAGCAAGCCGCCGATTATGCCCATGACATTGAGGTGCTGGCCAAGGCGGGCTATCTGGCCTGGGTCGATCTCACCCTGCTGCAATATGGGGTCGAGAAGAAGGCCACCCGGTTCAATGTCGATACCGATGCCAGCGGCCTGACCACAAGCCGCCCGGGCGGCGTGCTCTGGCCCCGTCTGCCAGGTGCGACGCTGCGGATCATCATCAGCTATACCGCCGCTTATACCGAGGAAGCGCGCCAGAAGACGAGCGGTAAGCTCAAGATCGGATGGACGACGTCCTATGATGACACCAGCCATTCGAGCCTGAGTTCTTCGGGCGGTCGCAACTATGTCAGCAATGCCTATGGCATGCAGCGCAAGGATTGGGCCGCATGAGCCAGCCAAGCATCTTCGATAGCGAAATCGCGCTGCCCAGCGATGTTCTGGCCGGTCGGGAGAAGCGGCTGCTGGGGTTCGAGGCCCGCTATACCCGCGTCCACGACCAGCTTCGCCTGCTGCTTAACGTTGGCGCCCTGGGGGACTGGAACCACCAAAAACATGGCGGCAAGCTCGCCTTGTGCGATCTTGTCGCCGAACAGTATCCGCTGGTGATCTTTCATGGTGACGTCGGAACCGGCAAGACGGCGACAGCGGAGTGTATCGCAAACCGGCTTGTCGCGGAGGCCAGGAGTTCCGACTCCATGCTGTTCAAGCTCTCGAACCGAGTGCGTGGCAGCGGCATGGTCGGCGAGATGGGAAGCCTCATCACCGAAGCCTTCCACAAGGTCGTCCAGGCAGCCGGCAAGAGTCGCCGCGCCATCCTCATTATCGATGAAGGAGATAGCCTGGGCGCATCGCGTTCGCAGGACCACAGCCACCATGAAGACAAGGTCGCGGTCAACACGCTGATCCAAGGTGTCGATGACCTGCGCCAATATGGCGGGCGTATCGTCGTCATCCTATGTACCAACCGCCTGTCGGTTCTCGACGCGGCGCTCCGGCGCCGTGCGGCAATCGTCGAGGAGTTCCGCCGGCCATCGGACGCAGAGCGCGATCAATTGTTTCGGATGGATCTGGTGGGCCTCGATGCAAGCACGGCGCAGATCGGTCAATTGGTTCAGGCCACAGCCGCGCGCGAGGGACGCCCGCCTTGGACCTATTCCGATATCCGCACGCGGCTCTATCCAACGGCGCTCGCCCAAGCCTATCCTGATCGCGCCTTGCGGTTCGAGGACCTGCTTTCGGTTGCAACCACGCTTCAGGCGTCTCCCGTCATGGAGGACAAGTGATGGCGCGATCACCGCTGTTCGGACGCCGCATTCACATCTCCGGCAGCATCGCCAAGGATATCGCCGTCGCATCGACGGCTGAAGTTGAAGCCGCCCGCGCATTCATGACTGGCCTGGTTAGGGAACTAGTCAGACGTGGCGCCAATTTCGTCATCCCGGTCGATGCCGAACCTGTCCGCGAAGCCGACGGCCTGCCGATTTGTTTCGACTGGCTGATCTGGAAGGCCGTGAAGGACAATCTGGCGCAAAGACCGCAGAATGTGCCGGGCCCCTTCGTGGTCGCCGTCCAGCACCACAAGACCGAAGAGCAGATTCCCGAAGATCACGCCGGGCTATGGGACGAACTGCGATCTTCCCAGCTCGTGAAAATCGAGAGCGCCGCGCAATGGAATATGAACAGCAAACGGATGGAAGCGCAGGCGCGATTTGGCGATGTGCTCGTCGTTCTGGGCGGTGATGAGGGAGTCCTTTATCTGGCCAACCTCTATCATGATGCGGGCAAGCCGATCGTGCCGCTCAACCTACCGCTCTGCGCCGAGACCAAAGGCGCAAGACGGCTCTATAATTTTGGTTTGGCGAGTAGCCAGACCCGCCGCCTGTTCCAGATTGCGGATGATGGAGATGCTCATGACTGGATCAATCGGATCGGCTTCCCGAGCCGCCAAGCTATTCCGAGCCGGATCTCCGTGCTGATCGATCTCCTCGAAGCGCTGGAGCGGCCGAAGGCTTTCGCGGTTCGCCTGCTCAATCCCGATCTTGAGGACTATGAAGACGTCCAGCAATTTTTCGATACGGTCGTCAAGCCGGTGATCGAGGACGAGCTCGGCTATCGCCTGGTCGTAATCGATGGGCGGCAAACCTATGAGCATGCGCGCATCGATCAGGAGATATTCGCCAAGCTGCATCGCAGCAGCATTGTTCTGGCTGATATCACCGGCGCCCGGCCCAACTGTTTTCTAGAACTGGGCTATGCCCTTGGACGTTGCCTGCCGACCATGGTCATGGTGCGCGAGGGGGCCAGCCTACCATTCGACATCACGACATTTTCCGGCCTACACTGGAAAGCGAGCGGCAGTGCCGAGGATCGCAAGCGCGCTTTCCGCGAACATTGGAACGCGATCCGCAATCGCCCCTCTCTTGTACCAACGGAGCCACTGATCTCATGAGCGAAAAGCGCGAGATATTCGTTTCCGTTGATGTCGAGACGTCAGGGCCTATCCCGGGCGAGTACAGCCTTCTGTCTATTGGCGCCTGCTCGGCTTTTGCCCCGGATGAAGCCTTTTCCTGCGAGCTTAAGCCAATCAGTGACAAATTCGACCCCAAGGCTCTCGAAGTCACCGGGCTATCCCTGGCGACGCTGGCGCAAACCGGCGAGGAACCTCGTCTCGCTATGGAGAAATTTGCGCGATGGCTGGGTGATCTGTGCGGCGATGATGCGACTATCATATTCGTTGGGTTCAACGCTCCTTTCGACTGGTCATTCATCAATTACTATTTCCATCGCTTCCTCGGGGAGAACCCGTTCGGCTTCACCGCGCTCGACATCAAGGCGCTGTATATGGGGGCAACCGATTGCTCCTGGGCGGACACCCGCTCGAGCCAGATCGCGCAAAATGTGGCGCCGACCCTTACTGGCACACATGATGCCTTGGCTGATGCTCGCTATCAGGCCGAGATTTTCAGGCTGATTAAAACAAAGCTCTTGCCTCAAGGGAAAGGCTTGAGCCCTGCGCCTTAGTGTCGAGGCCGCACGAGAAAATTGCATGCTTCATCACCAAGCTGTCCGGTCATGCTCTGAAATTGGATTGCCGAAGTAAACGCTGCGAACGCATGAGAGGGGAGTGGGCTTTGCCCTGATTGAGCCAGTTGGGCGTCGAAGGTCGATGCACCGGGCTCACAATCAGGAGTGTGCCCCATGATCAAGTCGATCCCGCTGAACAAGCTCGTCCAGTCTCCCCGCAATGTTCGCCGTCACAGTGACCCGGCATCAGACGTCGAGCTCAAGGCAAGCATTGCAGCCTGTGGCCTGCTACAAAACCTCATCGTCAGGCCCACCGCCAAGGGCAAGTTCGAGGTCGAAGCCGGTGAGCGGCGTCGGCGCGCAATGCTCGCGCTTGCAGACGAAAAGATCCTCGCCCGCGATCACGAAGTCACCTGCCTCGTGCTCGAAGGCAGCGCTGAGGTCGCGGTCGAGACCAGCCTCGCTGAGAACTTCCACCGCCTAGCCATGAACCCGGCCGACGAAGCCCAGGCCTTTGCCGCGCTCGTGGCAGGCGGTGCGACCGTCGAGGACGTTGCCCGCCGCTTCGGTCTGACCGTTCGCTTCGTTGATGGCCGGCTGCGTCTCGCGAACCTTGCGCCTGTGGTGTTCGAGGCACTGGCCTCCGGGGAAATCACTCTCGACATCGCCAAGGCTTTCGGTGCGACCTCGGACCAGGAGATCCAGGCCCGCGTCTTCGAGCAAGTGTCCTCGGCCTACTATGCCCCCACTCCGGACAGCGTCCGGCGCATGGTCCTTTCCGGGACCGTGCGGGGCAGCGATCCGCGCGCCCGGCTCGTTGGCCGCGACGCCTACATCGCTGCCGGCGGCCGGATCGAGCGTGAGCTGTTCGACAACGACGACAGCGAATCCTGGATCGATGTGGCGCTGCTCGAAAACCTCGCCGCCACCAAAATGGAGGAGCAGGCCAAAGCCCTCGCAGCCGAGCAGGGTCTCGCCTGGGTCAAGCCCACGCTCGATCCCTATGCCAGCCATGATCTGGTCGAAGGGCTGGTCCGGCTTCCTGCTGAACCGGCGCCGCTGACCGAAGCCGAATTGGCGAGGCTCGACGAACTCGATGCCTCTTATGACGAGCATGCGGCGATCCTTGAGGATGAGGACAGCGCCGAGGAGGCTGTGGCAGCCGCCGAAGCGGCCATTGAAGCGATCGAACGCGAATGCCAGGAAATACGGGCCCGACCGCCGGTTATCTCGCCGGAGCTCAAGGCCGAGGCAGGAATGGTGCTGGTGCTCTCCCGCGATGGCACGCCGGTTCTCCAGCCGGTGTTCTACGGCGAGCGTCAAACTGAACCCACCGAAGCCGACGACGGGGTCGAAGTCGTTGCAGGCGAAGAAGGTTCGGACAGGCGCCGGACGACGTTGTCGAAACGTCTGGTCGACGAACTCGCGATGCAGCGCCGCGATGTTCTGGCCCTGCATGTTGCATCCGATCCCGGGCTGGCGCTCGACATCATGGTCTTCACGCTGGCCGATGCCGATACCCACGACTGGCGGACGCGCCCTTCGACCACGCTGCGCGCCCCCGTTCCTGCAGGCCCGATTATCGGCTTCGAAGCCAAGGATGCGCCGGCGAGCAGCGCGCTTGCTGAGCTCAGATCCGGCCTCGACGAAAGTTGGCGCTCTGGCACCGATGCGACTGCCCGCTTTGACCTGTTTCGCGCGTTGCCCGATGACAGTCGCGCGGCCTGGCTTGGCTTTGTCGTTGCCCGGTCGCTCGAGGCAAGCCTCAACATGACGGGCGAGCGTCAGCTGCCGTTCCAGGATCACCTTGGCAGCCTGATCGGCATCGATATGGCGCAGTGGTGGCGCCCGACAGCAGCCAACTACTTCGACCGGGTATCGAAGCAGGTGATCCTCGACTCGCTGACAGATGTTGGCGGTCTCGAGCTCTCTTCGCGCTTCGCCTCGGTCAAGAAAGGTGACCTCGCGATGAGTGCCGAGCGCGTCTTCGCCGGCACCTACATCACTGAGGTCGAGGTCCGCGAAAAGGCCTTGGCCTGGGTGCCTGAGGTCATGCGCTTCGCTCGCCCTACGCCGGAGGCGGGCGAAGCCAACATCGACGCAAGCGACGCTGAGTCGGGTATCGACGGCGAAATTCATACCCCCCGCGAGCTGGCCGCCTGACCTCCTCCTGACAGGCAGGCCACTTGTACCTCGAGAAGCGGTCCTTCGGCTTACGCCGGAGGGCCGCTTCCTTTTTGGAAGCAGAGCAGAGGGGGCCCGTGAACCTGTGGCACTGACCGGCGAGCCTGTCGCCGACTGTCCAGATGCCTCAATCAGGAGAACCATCATGGCCTATCGCAAGGGGCAGGGCGGCGGCCTGTCGCCCGCCACCCGCATCACCCAGGAAATCATTGCCCGTCTGGAAGCTGGCACGAAGCCGTGGATCAAGCCCTGGCGCGGTGTCCCGGTCTCCCGGCCCTTGCGGGCCTGCGGGATCCCGTACCGCGGCATGAACGTGTTCTGGCTCTGGATGGTCGCCGACATGTGCGGCTACGCCTCGCCATTCTGGATGACCTACAATCAGGCAAAATCGCTCGGGGCCCAGGTCCGCAGGGGCGAGAAGTCGACCATCGCGATCTTCTACAAGAGCTACACCAAAGAGGTGGAAGCCCCCGATACAGGCGAAAAGACTGACGAAGCCCGCCGGGTGCTCAAGGCCTATCCGGTCTTCAATGCCGATCAGGTCGAAGGTCTGCCCGAGCGCTTCCATCCGGCTGCAACGCTCGAACTGGTTGAGCCCGCAGGGCGCGAAGCCGACCTCGACGCCTTCTTTGCTGCCATCCCGGTCAATCTGCGTCATCAGGGCTGCGAGGCCTACTATGAACCGACCGCGGATCGCGTCACGATGCCGCCGGCCAGCTTGTTCAATGGGTTCGATCACTACTACGCCACACTTGCCCATGAGGTAGGTAACATTGCAAGTGTCCTCGTTTCGAGGACCGCTTTGGCGGTCGAGCGATGCTTCTCCTGGATCGCCGAGTCCCTTCGGGGCAGCCACACGGGCAGTCGATCGCGTTTGTGTTTCG
>NZ_RQSI01000076.1:0-13121 GCF_003856955.1 Novosphingobium sp. LASN5T | reverse complement strand
TCAATAACGCCATGTCGATCACTCCTGGATCCCCCGACAAATCAGCCAGGGGAACGATCAAAACATGGGTCAATTCTCAGTGGAAATTTATGCCCCTCCCGGGTCAACTCTCAGCGGAAATCAACAGACGGGACGCCAGCTCTCGAACATGGTCGGTCGCTGCTTCGATATCTGAGAAAACGCGGCAGCCGTTGATCGCTTCCAAATCTACCTGTGGTCGCGTCACCAGGTCGTGAAGCGGGCCTTCCGTAAGAAAGGCGTCGCAATAGCCCAGTGCTGCGGTGACGTGCTCGAAATCGTAATAGTCATTCGGCTTGAACTTTCGATCTTTGTCCCAGCGCATGGCGGCGTGGATGGACGCGCCGATATGAATGGAGCGCAAGGCGTCCTTCGTCTCTGACTTTTTGAACGCGTGATAGAGCAAGTTCCGGCACATATTGATGGAGCTCGCACGTTCTTCCGGTGTCGGCGATAACTCGACACCGGCTTCTTTCTCGGCGAGCCGATGGACGACATCAGCGGCGATGTCCCCAGCCACCTCGATAGCTCCTCTCAGCTCGATGTCGTAGGTCTGAGTGAAGCTACGGAGCTCGTCTTTGAAATGGGCGTTCTTCTCATTGGTCTCCCGGCTCAATTCGGCGAAACGGTCTGGCGTTGGAGCTTTGTCGCCCATCGTTTCCACCATGGTGCTCAATGAGCAATCCCAGAGATGGTCAAAAAGATCCTTCTGAATTGCGAGTTCCTCTGCCGGAGAAAGCTGCGCGAGCGAAGGATAGGTATCACCCAGCACGTAAGCGACTTTAGTCCATATCAGTTCCTGTATCGGATAGAGGTCAATGTCTCCGTTGGCCTTCAGCAGGAATGAATGGATTTCGGTTCCCATGACAATCCGGGACGGGATCATACTGACGCCAAGACTCAGCTCGTCAATGAGTTCGGCCGTGCCGATCCGGCGACCGGGACTATAGGCTTGTTTCATTAGCTCGAGGAACATGCTCGCGCTGACGGGGCAGACAAGGCGTCCAGCGGCGACACCACGGCGCAAATGGTGGAGAAGTTTTCGTGCCACAGTATCGGTGCGGACACCCAAGGCGACATCCCGTGCGATGATCCAAAAGCGGGCATCGAGATAGATCTTGCGGCGGGATGCGATGGACTGACCAAGCTCGATCTGACGCGCCCGGCTATGTCGTTCAATGCTCATTCGGACTCGAACATCCAGGAGAACGGAAACGGCTGAACGCGGCGGCACGCGGCGCAGAGAAAGGACTGGGTCAACACCAAGCGGCCTGCATTATGTGGGGTAATCTTCAACGCCGTATTGCAGTCCGGGCATAGCACGACCTCAGCCAGACCAGCCAAACGCTCCACTGCATGCGCTTCATTTTCGTCGCCCTCTACCAAATAGAGCCCGAGGATCGATCGAACTTGGAAAGCCCGCTTTCCGGCCGCTTCAGGCGGCGCAATCTGCTCGAAAAGGCCGACAATGACATGCGAAACATAGAGCAGCGCGTGCGGTAGCGCGTAGTAGACTAGCTCGTAGAGATCGTCGTCGGTGTAGTTTTTGAAGATAAAATTGAAATTTTCCGGGGTGGTCTGAAGCTCCACACGCTGGACAGTGACAAGATGCACCGCATGCTGGAACAGCTTCTGGAAGCCCGACGGGTTCGCTTGATCGAAGAGTGTCTTATCGATAAATTCGGCGGTGAGAACGTCGGCCGCTTCGGTCTTTGCAAGGGCCTTGCCGAGGATCTCGCCCCGTTTGCCCTTCAGGATGCTCGACGTGATGCCGCGCGGGCTGTTGGTGGTAAAGGCGTGGTAGAATTCATCCTCGTCGCCCAGCATCCATGATAGGTAAAGAAGGCTGTCGGTTAGTGGTTTGCGCAGCAGATTGAGCGCTACGACCACCTTGCGCTTTTCGAGGCAGCGAAGCGCTTCGTAGATATGGTGCATGCAGTCCGACACCATCGCCATGGTGATCTTGTTCAGGATGACGCGACGAGCTTCAGCTTCGTAACCGCCTGCTCGCATCGCGGTGATGGCGTCTTCTTTAGCGGCGTGTTCGTTGAATTTCTTGGCTTCGGCCTTGTTGCGGAATTTGAATTTTACAACGTGAGCTTCCGCGCGTTCATACTCCACCAAGATGCGGGCGCTCTCGTCATGGAGAAAGAAGCAATATTCGTGCGCCAAACGAAGATGCTTCGGTATCCAACCGAGGCGATTGCGGGGAATGAGATGGACGCTTCCGGGCATCAGAAAAGACTATCAGCCCGTGAGATGGTTTCCACCTAATCATTGAGATGCTGGGCTGCTGCCGGTTTGGTGCACACCGAGATAAGCTCATTCAGGCTACCCCAGCTTCTTGGGCACTAGCCGTGGATTAGCGTTCGATCCGCCCATCAGGCCGGATAAAGTGCGAGCGGCTGGCGACGACATATTCCAGTTCGGCGCTCGCTTCCTTTATCACACCAGCCAGACTGAAATAGCTGAGATAGGTCGTTGGTCGTTCGAACCACGCGATCAGCGGGCCACCGCTTATGCCGCCGAGGTTCTTGTTTCTGGGAAGCTGCGGAATGCCCGGCACGGGCATGTCATTGTCGTGATCGGGTATCCAGGTAATCTGGTCTTCGGACACGCGGCGGGCGATGCCGATTACCCCTAGCATGCCCCAATCGACATTCTGGTTGGGGCGCTGGTGACGGTCCTCTCCGGGATAGCCGCACATCATGATACCGCGTCCTTCCTGCGGGATATCGTTCGGTCGACTCAGAGAAACCGGCATGATTTGCTTACCGACCGACGCAAGCGTGGCCGCGTTCAATCTGAGCGTGGCTATGTCCAACCCTTCGTCCATGTCGATAATGTCTGCTGAAAGGGCGGTATTTCCGAGCTGCAGAACACAACCGGGTTCCTTTTCGACCTTCAGATAATCGGTGATGACGTGGGCGGCGGTGACGCCGAAAACCTGTCCGTCCGCCTGGATATAGCTAAGCGTGCCGTTGGCCCTGATCGGGCGCGCTCCCTTGTCGTCGGGGACGTGCCAGTAGAGCGGTGAGCACACACGGGCCAATATGTCGAAGTGAACTCGGCCGAGATCGCCCTGCATCAATTCCTTGGCGCGCTCGACGGAGACCGGATGCCCCTCCGGCAATGACCATTCTTCGCTGAAGCTCATCCACCCTCCGGCTTCAGCTTACCATCGGCGATGGCGGCGTGTCGTGCATTGCGTCGCGGATATGACATTTACTGCCTCCACAACTTCCTGAATCGATGTCCGCCTCGCCGCTCAATGCGCTCGAAACGTGTCAGTCCGCAAGCGCGGCCGCTAGTGTGATCGAATAGGCCACGTCCGCTGATTCAGCCGGATGTCCAAAAGCTGCCAGTCCGCTGCGGCCCAATTGCAGCCGCTGAGCGAGGCTTATTGAACGGAGTTCGAGCTTCTGGTGTCGACCAACTCTTGCCGTTCGGATGCCGATGCAGGAAGGTCAGCTTACGCCGGAACAGGTCATTCCAGTTGGCCCCGACCAGCAGCTCTGGCAATTAGCTCTTCTGAATGATGGTGTTGGTACGAGGGCCGGACGATCGGCCTTTGCAGCGTCCGACAATCATTTGGCATCGATTAACGTAATATGCAAAGGGCACGGGACGGAATGCGGGACGAAACCGGAGATATGATGCAGGGTCTGGAAACATCCGGTGACCGATTGGTAATGAGCCTCATTCAACGTCATATAGGTGCAACACGCGCTGAATTGACGAAAGCATCATCCTTCACGCAACAATCAGTGTCGCGTATCATCGACCGCCTTGCAAAACGCGACCTCATCAGGATCGGCGAGATTGTCCGCAACGGTCGGGGCCAGCCCAGCCCGATCATCAACCTCAATCCGGATGCCGCATTCTCGCTTGGCTTGTCGATCATGGCGGATGGTGTGAAGCTGGTCGCCATAAACCTGTGCGGTGAGGTGATCTGCGAGAGCGCGATCGGCGTTGAGTCTCCAAGTCCTTGCGATGTGCTGGAAATGGCCAGCAGCTTCATTGCCAGTTTGGCTGAACAAGGGCATGCGCTGACTGCGCTGGCCGGGTTGGGAATCGGGATTACGGGCTATTTCGTCGTTGACGGCAGTCAGGTCAATCCGCCCGCCCTGGATGATTGGGCATTCGTCGAAATAGGCCGCGTGTTCAAGGATGCGCTCGGTATCCCTGTGTGGGTGGAAAATGATGGTACGGCCGCCGCAGTGGGAGAATCCTTGCTCGGCTATGGTCGTGAAGTCGATGACTTTGCCTATTTGCACTTTGCTGCCGGCTTCGGCGGAGGTCTGATCCGCAATGGGGGAGCGGTTCGCGGCGTCAGCGGCAACGCCGGTGAATTCGGTGGCATGCTGCCGCCCGATTATGTCTCCCCATCGCTGGGCAAATTGATGCAGATCGTCAAGGCCGAGGCGGGAATATCCTATCCGACCTTGCAGGCGTTTCTGGACGCTTTCGATCCATCATGGGCTGGGGTCTCGACCTGGCTCCAGGAAGCGGAACGCTCGCTCACCCTGATCGTCAACGGCATCGGGTCTGCGGTGGACCCGGGCATGATTATCCTTGGCGGACGACTACCAGAAGTGTTGGCCAGCGCGTTGATCGAGCGGTTGCACTTCTATCCCGCAGAACGGCGAGGCTTTCGCCGTCCATCTCCACCGCTTCGGTTCGCCGCATCCCCGTGCGATCCAGTCGCTGTCGGGGCAGCGATGCTCCCGTTCCAAGCTGTATTTTTTTGACATCACTGCTTCAATACTGCGGCTTGATTCGGCTCGCAATGCTAAGGAGCGCCCGCGCCAAACAATGGTAGGCCTTCATCTCTATATAAAATATTGTTTGATTTCATTATATTAAAATAGAGTTTTTCTTTATCACACCAAATGTGTGGAAATGTCATATATTCTACACTTTGGGTGTGGATATGCCGCTGCCAACAGGACAAAGATGCAGGGGCTTCTCCAGATGAAACAGGGATCAAACAGGCGAAACTATTGGGCTGCGGGCCTGGTCGCCATCGCTACGGCTTCGGCTGCACAGGCTCAGGTCACACCTCAGCCGGGTGAGACCGGATTGCCGGATAATGTGGAGGCGAAGGGGAATGACGGCGATATCGTCGTCACGGGCGAACGCTATGTGAATCGTGCCGCCATTCAGGCCAAACGCGCCAATCCGCGGATCGCGGACGTCGTGTCCGCGTCCGAGGTCGGCTCGCTGCCCGATTTCGGTTTCGGCGAAGCCATGCGGCGCATCCCCGGCATCTCTCTGGTTCAGAACAATCAGCGGGGCGAAGATCAGTTCGTCGGCATTCGAGGGCTTAACTCGGCCTATACGCTCGTCGTCCGTGATGGTATTGCCCTGCCTTCGACCGAGGTGGGACGCCGCAGCGTGTCGCTTGACGTGCTGCCCTCCACCATTGCCAGCCAGATCACGGTTACCAAATCGTTGACACCCGACATGGACGGCAATGCCATCGGTGGCCAGATCAACTATCGCACGCCCAGCGCCTTCGATCATGATCGCCTGTTCGGTTCGATCCGGGTGGATTATGGCGATTATCAAAATGGTCGCCGTTACAGCAACCGCACGCCGTCCGGCAAAATCGATGCATTGCTAACCACCCGCTTCGGCAATGAAGACCAGTTCGGCCTGGTCGTCGGGGGCAGTTATTTCCGCCGAGACTCTTCGTCGACGGATCCGACCGCTGCCTCCTACGGCTATTATGATGCCGCTGGCGCGCGCCTCGCGCTCAATTCGCCCAGCATCGCCAGCGCCAATGCCGGACCGTTGCGGCGCGACTATTATGTCTACGACAATCTGCGCGACCGCCTCGGCTTGTTCGGGAAGCTGGAATTCAACAACCACAACGGCATTGCCGCCACCATCTCGGCAGCTCAGTTCACGCACAAGAATGACGAGGACCGCAACGACAATGTCCTGGCGGCATCGGGCAATCTTACGAATGTGACAGCAACGAGCGGCACGGCCCAGTCCGGCACCGGCACGGTGCAATATGACAGATATTTCCAGCGACGCCAGATCCGCTATGTCACCGGCACGCTCGATCTCCAGCCGACCGAGCGCGACGAGATCAATTTTCGCGCCAGTTATGGCGTGGGAAGGTTCAGCAGCGCCAATGTGGAAAGCATCTACACAGGCGGCAGCGCCTCGAGCCTGTTCGGCTATGACTATAGCTACAACCAATCGGATTTTCCGATATTGGCGCCGCGCAATGCTGCCGCGACCGACCCGTCCCGCTATCGGCAGACGCTTTACGGCTATGGCCTGAATCGCAACATTGAAAAGGCGACGACCGTGGGCCTGGACTACGGACATAATATGTCCGCGCAGGACCAGGGGCTGGGCTTCAAGGCGGGCACCCAATTCCGGCTGCTTGACCGGAATTACGATCACACCGAAAGCTATTATCAGCCGGTCTCCACGGCGCTTGCGCCGCTATTGAGCACGCAGATCCGCGGCAACAGCTTCTCGCCCTTTATCGATCCGGCCTATACGATGATGCTGGTCGATCAGAACGCTGCGGAAGCCTATTTTCAGGCCAACAAGGGGAATTACGCCCTGCTCGCTGCCACGGCGGACAACAATATCAGCGGTAATTACGGCGTGAAGGAGAACGTCTATTCCGGTTATTTCATGACGACATGGCGGGGCGACCGGCTGCGCATGACCGCCGGCTTGCGCTATGAACTGACCGATTTCAAAAGTTCATCCTATACGCGATCGGCTTACACCACACCCGCGCAATATGCTCTGGCCCAGCGCAGCAGCAGCTATGGCAATCTGCTGCCGTCGTTCAACGCCAGCTATGACGTTACCGGCAATGTGAAGCTCAGGGCGGCCTATGCACGCGCCATCGGGCGTCCCAATTATGATGACCTCGCTACGCCCGCTACGATCACCCGCACGCCGATGGGCTTGTCGGTCGCCAGGGGCAATGCCGATCTCAAGGCCCGTCTGGCCGACAATTATGATCTTTCGTTCGAATGGTATTTCGCCAGCGACAGCATCTTCTCGGCCGCGCTGTTTCGAAAGGATATCGCCAATGAAATCTTCCGGTCTGTGTCGGAAGATACGCTCGACATCGGCGGCGTTCCCACCCTTGTTACCGTGAGCCAGGCGCGTAACCTCGACAAGGCGCGTGTGGAAGGACTGGAACTGGGCCTCGTGGTGTCGAGCCTCGGCTCGCTGTCTTCGCCGCTCAGGGGGCTGGGTTTCTCGACCAACGTCACGCTGCTCAAGACCAATCCCACCAGCATTCTCATGAACAACGGCACCTATCGCCAGCTTAATTCCCTGCTGGAGCAGGCCGATACCGTGTTCAACGCCAGCCTGTTCTACAGCATTGGCCGGTTCAGCGCGAAGGCGGCCTATAACTACACCGGCCGTCAGCTTGCGGTGGTCGGCACGGACTTTGCCGCCAACGACCGTTATCTAGGCGCTGCGAACATCGTGGACCTCCAGGCTTCCTATCGCGTGAGGAAGAATCTCACATTCATGGTCACCGCGAAGAATGTCGGAAACGATCGTCCCACACGCTATTTCGGCCCCGGCGGTGCCGTGACCCGCGATGTGATCGACAATGGCCGGTCATTCTTCGCCGGCGCATCCTACAAATTCTGACGAAAGCACAAGATATGCGCAAATCCCTTTTCGCGGTATCCGTCATTGCCGCCGCCCTGTCGATCGGCCAGCCCGCGCTGGCCCATCGCTCGGATGACATCTGGACAGCACTGATGGCTCCGCCCGGCGCCCGATCCTTCGTTGTCGCGCACCGCGGCGCCCATGTAGAGGTGCCGGAAAACTCGGCCGCCGCCATTCGCCGCGCGATTGAACTTGGCGTCGACATTGTCGAGATTGATGTCCGCTTTACCCGGGACAATGTCGCCATTCTGATGCATGATCCGAAGATTGACCGGACGACGAACGGCCACGGCGAAGTGGAAAGCATGACGTTCGCGGAAATCGAACGGTTGCGCCTGCTCGGTCCCGATGGCAAGCCGACGGCCTATCGGGTGCCGACGCTGAAATCCGTGCTGCGGATCGCGCGGGACAAGATCGTGGTCGATCTTCACCTCAAGGTCGATCGCGCTCCTGAGGTGGCGGCGATTCTGCGGCAGGCGGGCATCCGCCATGCCCTTTTCTATGCCGACGATGCGCCGTGGCTTGATAATATGCAGGCGCAATGGCGTGGCGGCGAAACAGTGCGGCTGGCCCAGTCTCGCGAAGAACTGGATTATTATCTGAAGCAGGCCAGCCCGCATTTCGTTCACCTGACACCGGCCTATCTTTCGCGCGAGTTGATTGAAGGGCTGGATCGGCGTGGGGTGAGAGGCATGGTCAACGTCATTGGCGGTCCCGATCGCGCGGCGGCGGCGGATCGCGGTGCAAGCTATGATGCTTTCATCAACAGCGGAGTCAGCATCATCCAGACCGACCGGCCAAAAGACCTTATCGAGCGCATGACCGAACTTGGCCGTCACAGGATGATCCGTTAATATGACTGGACCGATCGCCACCACTTCCCGCCGGCTATGGGCCATTGCCCTTGTCACATCGCTCTGCATCGGGACGGGCGCGGCAGACCGCGCGCTTGCGCAAAGTCCCCGGCAACGGCTGGCGAACGCTGAAAGCGGCGCCATGGTAGTTGCCCATCGCGGCTGCCATCGCTCAGGCGTGAAGCATGGATTGCCGGGCGCGCCGGAAAATTCTCTGCTTGCGCTCGACCATTGCATCGCCATGGGAATCGACGTCATGGAAACCGATGTCCGTCGCACCCGCGACGGCTATCTCGTCATCATGCACGATGCGACGGTCGACCGGACCACGGACGGCACCGGCAAGGTCGCTGACATGACGCTTGCCGAGATCAGGCGATTGCACCTGCGCGACGGCATGGGCGGCGCGGCTGCGGCGGTGACCGCCCAGCAGGTGCCGACCCTTGCCGACATGTTGTCCCATGGACAGGGCCGCATCCTGTTCAACCTGGATATACAGGAAGCGATCTATGGCGAAGCGATCGACGAAGCTTTGCGCCTGGGCGCGGCGAACGATGCCATCCTGAAAACGAGGGCCGGGTCAGGCTCCCCGCCGCTGGCGGCCATCTCCCCTTATGATCGCGTGCCGTTCATGCCCATATTGTCGAAAGTCAGCGGAACTCCGTCCGAGATGGTGGCGCTCGCCCGGCAACAGCTTGCGGGCGGCCGCCGTCCCGTTGCCTTCGGCACGCCCCGGCTCGACGGCGTTTCCCTTGCGGCGCTGCGAAACGAGGCACGCAAGGCGGGCGTAAGGCTCTGGACGAACACGTTGGGCGATGGCGATGCCCAAGCCATGAGCGATCCGGACCGCATCTGGGGCCGCCTGCTCAGCGATGGTTTCTCGATGATCCAGACCGACGCACCGGAAATGCTCAAGGAATTTATCGCGCGCCAGCATTCAGGCGAGGCGTCACATCGCTGACGCATATCGGCGCTAGCGAGCCCGCGTGCGCCGGAATTTGAAAGTTTTGCATCGGGAAGCGCTTACCGAAAGCCAGGCGGCGCTGTGGCCCTATGGCGTGGCGCATTTCGGAAAGAGCCTTTTCTGGTATTCAAGCGAGCTGGTCTTCGCCTTCTTCCTGACCGAGCGCGCAGGGCTGCCCGCCGCATGGATGGGGGGCCTGCTGGCCGGTGGACTGGTGCTGAGCGCGCTGATCGACCTCGCCATCGGCTGGAAATTGCGCGGCGCCTCGTTCACACTTGCCCGCGCCTGCCGGTTGCAGTTCATCGGGGCTTGCGCGAGCGCGGCGGTGATAACGCCTCTCTTCGCCGCGGATCTGCTGCCCGAGGCATGGCGGCTGATCTGGGCGGTGCTGCTCGCGACCCTCTTTCGTATTGCCTATGCGCTCTATGACATTCCACAGAACGCCACGCTGGGTCTCGCCACGCGCAATGCCAGGGAGCGCGCGCGGCTGGCTGCATTGCGGCTGTCCTGTAGTGGTATGGCCTCCATCGCGGTCGCCACCGCGCTCGCCTGGCTGGTCAGCGGCGGGAGTCAGAACGGAAGCGGCCGTTTTGCGCTAGTGACGCTGGGGATGTCCGTGGTCGCCATCGGCTCGGCCTGGTATCTGACGCGACTGCGGCCACGTCCTGGCGCCGACTGCGCGGTTCCCGCCGCATCGTCCGCTTCGGGCACCGGCATCGGCCTGATCCCGCTGCTCCTGCTGATGTTTCTGGTATCGATAGCGACATCGGTGTTCGGCAAGCTCGAACCCTATTATGTCGCCTATCGCTGGCAGGGCCAGGGAGGGACGATCATCATCGCCGTCTCAGTCGGCCTTACCGTGGCGCAGCCATTCTGGCTGATCGCATTGCGTCGGATGGGCCACCTCCGTACGCTCTGCGTGGCGTTCGTCCTTCTGGGCGCCGGGGCGATCGCCTTCACGCTTGCCGAGACCGCCGGCTATTATGCGCAGGCGGCCTTCGCATTCCTGTTCGGCGCGGCCAATGGAGGCATTGCCACGCTTTTGTGGGCGAGCTTCGCGGATCGGGTTTCCGCCGAGCGTCCGACCGCGCCCGCCTCCGCATTTGCGCTGTTGACGGCGATTTCGAAATTCGGGCTGGCGGTCGCCAGCTTGACGGTCGCGGCGTGGCTTTTTCTGGTGGACTATCGCGTTGACGGCACGGGGCTTGTCCTCGCCATGGCGGGCATTCCAGCGGCCGCCGTGGCAATGTGCCTGGCCGTCATGGTCCTGTCGACCCCGATCCGAAGCGGCGGACGGCTCGGCATTATGCCGCGGATCTGATCGGTGACAACGTTCAATGTCTCCGGCCAAACAGGATTGCACCAAGAGGATGCAATCCGTCGCGAGCCGGCGGCGCCTATGGCCATGTCGACACGGGCGGCTCGATCGGTGGCCAAGCCAAATATTGCCTAGTGCCCCATACCGACTTCAATCTGCTCGAATTCCCCGATCGCGACCGCGCCATGGAGCGTATCCGTGATCTTGCTATGTTGTCGGACATCCTTCCGACCGGCTTTCTTGCTTGGGGTATGGCAGCTTCCCAGAGTCGACTGCCGTCAAGCAGCCATTCTGGAATCGGCCAGCCTTGCTCGTTCCCTGCCCGATCTCCTACGGTTCGCGAACGGCCGGTTTATCCGAAACCTGACACCCACGGATGCGCGCTGAAACGGCGGTTTTGTCCCGACTCAGTCCTTCTAGTTCCCCGACTTGATCAGGAGACTGCAAACGAGCCTGGTCAACACTCCCGCTGAGCGTCTCCGTTCTCCACCTCTTCCCCCCAGCGTTCACCCGCGTCCAACAGCCATCCCTTTCCGAGACTGAAACACGCCCCTGTCCGAAGCCGGAGCGGACGCGCAACCCGCGCCGGTGCGGACCGTGTTGCCGTGCTGCGCACGGCTGCCCGCACCACTCCTGCCGGCGGGGTTTCCTCGCATGCGCTCGTGCGGTCCGCGCCGCCCCCGGACCTTGCGGGGCTCAGTCGAAGGGATGGTCCCTTGGACAGATGAGACAGCACGAAGGGAACTTGCCATGAAGAACACCGTCATCCTCGCAGGCTTTGTCGGAAGCACGCCGGAAGCCCGCTCGACCCAGAACGGGGCCTCGATCACCAGCCTGTCACTGGCCACCACCCGCAGCTTCCGGGACGGCGAGGGCAAGCGCCAGACCGAGACAGAATGGCACCGCGTCACCTGCTTCAACGGCGTGGGCAAGTCGGTCGCCGAGCACGTCAGCAAGGGCGCCCTCGTGATGGTCACCGGCCGCATCCACTACACCCGCTGGACCGATCAATCCGGCCAGACCCGCTACGGCTGCGAGATCATCGCAGAGCAGGTCGACTTCCTCACCAGGGGCAAGGCGTCCGCCGAACCTGAGGCTGAACCGAACGCCGAACAGGCACCGGCCAGCACCGGTAAACGTCGCCGGGCTGCATAGCCCGCGCAGGAGCCTCGCCTTCGGGCGAGGCTCCTCTTTGCACCGTCTGGAGATCAGTTGACGCGTCGGACAGGCGGCGAAGAACACTCCGGCCTCTGGTCAACCCCCCGTGCTGGCAGGCGGACGTCGCGGGTCCGTTAGCCCCGCCTCGGCAGGCCGCAACCCCGGCGCTGCCGGGGTCCTCCACGTTGGTTGCGGCCCTGCGGGTGCGGCCCGCCGGATGCCGGCGGGGCTGCTGGCCACGCTCCTGCCGCCCGCCCGCCATCCCGGCGGGGCGCGAGCGGTCAGAATGGAGCCTTGCCGCCATGTCCACGTCCGTTCGCCAGAGCCTTTACGGCGATGTCACCAACCGGATCATTGCCGAACTCGAAGCTGGGCGCCTCCCCTGGGTGCAGCCCTGGGACAAGGCAAAGTGTCCCTGCACGATGCCCGCCAATGCGATCAGCCAGCGGCCCTATTCCGGCATCAATGTCCTCATCCTCTGGTCGGCTGCCATCGAGCAGGGCTTTGCCTCACAGCGCTGGCTGACCTTCCGCCAGGCCATTGCAGCCGGTGGTCACGTGCGCCGCGGCGAGAAGGGCACGGTGGTCTGCTATGCCGACCGCTTCGTACCCCGCACCGAGCAGGACCGGGCCACAGAAGCAGGGAGCGATGCACGCACCATTGCCTTCCTCAAGCGCTTCACCGTCTTCAATCTCGACCAGTGTGAACGGCTGCCTGAGGAACTGATTGCAGCGTCAGTGGTTACATCCGATCCGGTCCTCTCGATCACCGAGGCGGACCAGCTCATTGCAGGCACCGGCGCTGGTGTCCGCATTGGCGGACCCGACGCGTACTACGTGCCCGCCCTCGACTATGTGCAGGTTCCGCCTCAGGCCGCGTACCACGATCCGATCGACTGGTACCGCACGGTGCTCCACGAACTCGGGCACTGGACCGGGCATGCGAGCCGTCTGAACCGCGACCAGCATGGCAAGTTCGGATCGGTCCCATACGGCCGCGAGGAACTCGTTGCCTTATCTGGACAGTCTGCACCGTGCCTGACGCTTCATTGAAGGGTATCGTCCAAGCGCGACGCAGGGGGTCATCAGGCCGGATGAAGCGCTCCCAATAAGCTGGCGTAGTCCGGCCTGATGACCAC
>NZ_RQSI01000075.1:0-13142 GCF_003856955.1 Novosphingobium sp. LASN5T | reverse complement strand
GAGCCGGCGGCGCGGGCGGCGCCGGCATCGCGGCGGCCGGGGCCGGCGGAGGCGGAACGGTGATGCCGGCCTCGGCCAGTTCGCGGCGGACTTCCTCGAACGCCTTGCGCCGCTCCTCGGCGGCGATGCGGCGGCCTTCCTCCATGGCCTTGCGGCGTTCCATGGAAGCGATGCGGCGGGCTTCGGCGCCCTGCGCGCGGCCATCGCCGACCTGGCGGCGCGCGTTCTCGATTGCGCGGGCGATGTCGTCAGCGTCGTCGCCATCGACATCCGCCGTCATCCGGCCGGCGCGGACCTGCGCGGTGCCGTCCGCGTTATGGCGCACGATTACGCCGCCCGGCGCGATCATCTCGGAGCTGCCATCCGCGTTGCGGCGCACGGTCAGCGGGAAATCGGGCGCCGGTGGCGGGGCGGGCGGAACCTGCGCGGCCGGTGGTTCCGGTGGCGACGGCGGCGGCGAGGATGCTTTCGGCGCGACCGGATCGGGCAGGTCGACCAGAACGTTGCCCGACAGGTCATGCCGCATCCTGATGCCGCCGGAAGGTGCGGCAGCGGTGGTCTGCCCCGGCGCGGGTAACGGGCTGCCCGCATCGGTTGGCGCCGTGGCGCGCGCGCTGCCGGGCTCCTTCGCCGCTTCCTCGTTGAGCTTGCGCTCCATGATGCGCTGTTCGATCGAGGCGAAGGCCTGCTGGTTGATGACCGCCAGCGCCAGCGCGGCGGGCAGCATGATGACCAGCGACGCGCCGATGCGCAGGCCGATGCCGCGCCCGTCGAAGCGGCGGAGCAGCGGCCAGGCCAGCAGCGTGACCACGATTCCGGCCAGCGTGACCAGCGCGCGCCGCCACAGCAGTTCCTGGAATTCGCCCAGTTCGACCACCATGCCGCGCACGGTAACGAGCAGGAAGTAGCACAGCCACAGCGCGGCCGCCGACAGCACGACCTGCCGGGCGGGAACATGGGGGCGGGCGGAGAGCGTGTCTGCTTCTCCGATGGGATAGGCGGAACTGGAAGCCATTGCCGCCTTCTACACCGCGTTCAAGCGCCAGCGCCAGCGCGGCTGGTCGGGGGGAGTCTGCGGTTGGTCGAGCATTCGGCGGCGCAGGGCCGGGTGTTCCAGGCGAAACCCCCGGCACTGCGTTGCGTCAAACCGCGTCAGGCGGGCAGCAGGCCTTCCTCGGCGATCTTCTTCTTCCACACCAGCGGGGCGAGCTGGTGGACGTTCTGGCCTTCGCTGTCGACGGCCACGGTCACCGGCATGTCCTGCACGGTGAATTCGTAGATCGCTTCCATGCCGAGGTCCGCGAAGCCGACGACTTTCGCTTCCTTGATCGCGCGCGCGACAAGGTAGGCGGCGCCGCCTACCGCCATGAGATAGGCGGACTTGTGGTTGGCGATCGATTGCGTGGCCGAAGGGCCGCGCTCCGCCTTGCCCACGCTGGCCAGCAGGCCCAGGTCCAGCATCTGGTCGGAGAAGCTGTCCATGCGCGTGGCGGTGGTGGGGCCGGCGGGGCCGACCACTTCGTCGCGCACCGGATCGACCGGGCCGACATAGTAGATCACGCGGCCGCGGAAATCGACGGGCAGTTCCTCGCCCTTGGCCAGCATGTCCTTGATCCGCTTGTGCGCGGCATCGCGGCCGGTCAGCATGCGGCCGTTGAGCAGCAGGCGGTCGCCCGCCTTCCAGCCCTGCACCTCTTCGGGCGTCAGGCTGTCGAGATCGACGCGCTTCGCCGCGCTGTCGGGCGCCCAGTGGACTTCGGGCCATTCATCGAGCTTGGGGCGTTCGAGGAAGCTGGGGCCGGAGCCATCGAGCGTGAAGTGCGCGTGGCGCGTGGCGGCGCAGTTGGGGATCATCGCGATCGGCTTGCCGGCGGCGTGGCACGGCGCGTCCATGATCTTGACGTCGAGGATCGTCGACAGCCCGCCCAGGCCCTGCGCGCCGATGCCCAGCGCGTTGACCTTGTCGAAGATTTCGATGCGCAGCTTCTCGATATCGTTCTGCGGCCCGCGCTCCTTGAGCTGGGCCATGTCGATCGGCTCCATCAGCGCCTTCTTGGCCAGCAGCACGCAATGTTCCGCCGTGCCGCCGATGCCGATGCCGAGCATGCCCGGCGGACACCAGCCGGCGCCCATCTGGGGCAGCATCTCCACCACCCAGTCCACGATCGAATCGCTGGGGTTCATCATCTTAAACTTGGACTTGTTTTCCGACCCGCCGCCCTTGGCTGCGACATCGACCGAAACCTTGCCGCCCTTCACCATATCGACATGGAGCACGCAGGGCGTGTTGTCCTTGGTGTTGCGGCGGGTGAAGGCCGGGTCCGCCAGCACCGAGGCGCGCAGCTTGTTGTCCGGGTTCAGGTAGGCGCGGCGCACGCCTTCATCGACCACGTCCTGCAGCGAACGGTCGGATTCGAGGCGACAATCCTGCCCCCACTGGATGAAGACATTGACGATGCCGGTGTCCTGGCAGATCGGCCGGTGGCCTTCGGCGCACATGCGGCTGTTGGTCAGGATCTGGGCGATGGCGTCCTTCGCCGCCGGGCCTTGTTCCGCCTTGTAGGCTTCGCCCAGCGCACGGATGTAGTCCATCGGATGGAAGTAGCTGATGTATTGCAGCGCGTCGGCGACGCTTTCGATCAGGTCTTCTTCCCGGATTGTCACCATTTCCGCCATTGTCGCTGACTCCTTCGTCGCTGGCTGGCCGCTACCGGCCGATCGCTGCCCGATCGGCGCCGGCCGGACCGATTGGCCGGTTGAATCGATGGGCGCCCCTTACGCGCCGACGGGCGACGTGCAAAGCGCTTGGCGTGGGGAAAGCGATATTCTACAGGCGGTGCCCGGAAGCCCGGACTGGAATGCCCCGACACCGGCGTTGCACTGGTGTATTGATGGTGTAATACAGTGGCGGGTCGCTTTTTGCAGGCCAGTTACGAGGGATAGCATGACAGTGGTGGAAGATCGGCCGATGGGCGCCGAGACCGGTGCGGACCTTGCCCCGGCGCGGCGCGCGATGATCGACAGCCAGCTCCGGGTGAGCGGCGTCAACGATCCGGCGATTCTCGCCGCTTTCGCCGCGATCCCGCGGGAGGATTTCGTGCCGGCGGAACGGCGCGCGGTGGCCTATGCCGATCGCGCGGTGCCACTGGGCGATGGCACGGTGCTGGCCCCGGCGCTGACGCATGGGCAGATGCTGACCGCCGCCGAACCGGTGCCTGCCGACACGGTGCTGGTGATCGGCAAGCCCGGCGCCTATCTCGCCGCCGTGGTGGGCAGGCTGGTGGGCAGCGTCACGCTGGCCGCGCCCGGTGCCACCGTGGAGGGCGGTCCCTATTCGCTGATCCTGATCGATGGCGCGATCGAAGTGGCGCCCGCGGCGCTCGTGGCGGCGCTCGCCGACGATGGCCGTGTCGTTACCGGCCTGATCGAACGCGGCGTGGCGCGGCTGGCCATCGGCCGCAAGGTGGCGGGCGAAATCGCGTTCGCCAGCCTGGGCGAAGCGGATTTCGCGGCGCTGGCCGACTATGCCGCGCCGAAGAAGTGGAGCTTCTGAACGTCATGACGAAAATGGGGAGGGACAGGGCCGGACGAGGAAGCGCTTGGCTGCGCGCGACCCTGCTGGGGTCGGCGTTCGGGTCGGCGCTGGCGCTTCCGGCCGCCCCTGCCCTGGCGGACGACCTGCGCGAGGCGCTGGTCGGGGCCTATAACACCAACCCCACGCTGCAGGCCGCGCGCGCCAACCAGCGCGCCACCGACGCGGGTGTCGCCGCCGCCAAGGCTCCGGGCCTGCCCAGCCTGGCCGGTACCGCGACCTATACCGAATTCGTCAAGAACAGCCCGGTCTCGTTCACCGCGCCGGCGCGCGTGCTGGTGGGCGAAGTCAACGCGGGTCTGCCGGTCTATTCGGGCGGGTCCGTGCGCAATTCGGTCCATGCCGCCGAAACCCGCGTGCTGGCCGGCCAGGCCAGCCTGCGCGGCACCGAATCGGGCGTCTTCAGCCAGACCGTGGCCGCCTATATGGACGTGATCCGCGATCAGGCGATCGTCGGCCTCAACCGCAGCAACGTGCAGGTTCTGGAAGTGAACCTGAAGGCGACGAGCGACCGCTTCGAGATCGGCGACGTGACGCGGACCGACGTGGCGCAATCGAACTCGCGCCTCGCGCTGGCGCGCGGGCAGTTGCGGCAGGCTGAGGCCAATCTCGTTACCAGCCGCGAAACCTACATCCAGGTGGTGGGCAAGGTGCCGGCCGATCTGGAAGCGCCGCCGCCGCTGCCCGGCCTGCCGGCCACGCCCGACGATGCGGTGCAGATTGCGCTGGCCAACAATCCCGATCTCCAGGCCGCGCAGGAACAGAGCAAGGCCGCCGGCTTCGACACCAAGGCGGCCGGCGCATCGCGCCTGCCCAAGCTCTCGCTGTTCGCGACGGGCGATTACTACAACTACGTCAACTCGCTGAAGTTTGCCGAAAATAACCAGGTCGTGTCGGTCCAGCCCTACACCACGGCGCAGGCCGGGGTGCGGGCCACGATCCCGCTGTTCCAGGGCGGCTTGCCCGCCGCGCAGATCCGCCAGGCGCAGGCGCGCGAAGGCGCGGCGCTGGAACAGGAGATCGGCGTCGAACGGCAGGTGATCGCCACCGTGCGCGCCGCCTATTCCTCGTGGAAGGCGGCGAACGACGTGATCACGATGAACCAGACGGCGGTGGACGCCGCGGCGCTCAGCCTGGAAGGCGTGCGCGCGGAAAACACCGTGGGCAACCGCACGATTCTCGACATCCTCAACGCCGAACAGGAACTGCTCAACGCGCAGGTCCAGCTCGTTACCGCGCGGCGCAATGCCTATGTCGCCGGCTTCAACCTGCTGTCCGCCATAGGCAAGGCGCAGGCCAAGGATCTGGGGCTGGACGGCGGCGTGCTCTACGATCCCGAAGTCAACTACGACCGGGTCCGGAACAACATATGGGACTGGGCACACGATCCCGCACCTGTCGCCCAATCCACACGCACCGTTGACACACCGGCCCAGGATGCGACAATTCCTGCTCAGACTGCTCCGTAACGGCGGGGATTCGGAGCGTCTGTTTCAGGGGTGCGAAAAGGCGATGCGGCAGGCTGGTGAACCTTCGGTCGAGGAAATACTCGAATCGATCAAGAAGGTGATCGCGCGGGATAACCGTGCCGAATCCGCGCAGGCGCGCGCGCGGCGCGAAGCGCCCGTACCCACACCCGCCGCTCTTGCCGCGCGCCCGGCCGATGTTCTGGATCTTGCCGAGGAGGACGCCGAGGTCCTGCTGGCGGGGGACGCGTGCGAAGACGAGGGCGATGCCATGACGGACGAGGACGACGCGCCGCTGCTTCCGGAAACCGCCGCGGTTTCCATGCGCGATTCGCTGGCGGCTCTGTCGATGCTGGCGCAACCAGGCGCCCAGCCGCAGATCGTCCGCTCGGGCGAGACTTCGCTGGAAGGCATGGTGCGCGACATGCTGCGCCCGATGCTGTCCGAATGGCTGGAAAAGAACCTGCCAGGCATGGTCGAACGGATGGTCGCTGCCGAAATCACGCGGATCGTCGGCAAGAAGAGCTGACCCGCCGTCCGGTTCGGAGGGACCGGAAGGGCAGGAACCCGATTCGCGTTCCTGCCGATTCGCTTTGCCTTCGATGGCGGAGCCGCTAACCCGGTTTCCATGAAAACCGTTTCGCTTCGCGCGGCGCTGCTGGCCGCCTGCCTCGTTTCGCCCCTTTTCGCCAACACGGCATCCGCTGCCGCCGGAGCCGCTCCGCCGCCAATGTCGGCGCAGGACCTCGTCACGCTGAACCGGCTGGGTTTGGCCACGGTTTCGCCCGACGGAGCATGGGCGGCCTATACCGTGACCACCACCGATCCCGTCACCTACAAGCGCACCACGGCAATCTGGCTGAGATCGCTGACCGACGCCAAGGCGCCGCCGGTGAAGCTGGCGTGGGAGGGATCGGTCAGCGATCCGGCCTTCGCGGCCGACGGCACGCTGTGGCTGCTGTCGGACCGCAAGCCCGCCGGTGCGGCCACGGACACAGCCGCGACCACGCAAGTCTGGTCGGTGCGGCCGGCCACGCCCGACAGCGCGCGGCAGGTGACGGCGTTCAAGGCCGATGTCGCCGGGTTCAAGCTTTCGCCCGATGGCCGGCGGCTGGCCGTGTGGGGCGATATCGCGCGCAGCTGCCCCACGTTCGGCGGGTGCGCCGGCGATGGCAACACCAGCCTGCCGGGGCCGGGCACGGGGCGGCTTTACAAGGACGGCGTGGGGTTCGTCCGGCACTGGGACGCATGGGAGACGCCGGGCAACTACAGCCGCGTGTTCGCCTTCGCGCTGGGGGCCGACGGGCGGATCGATACCGACAGCGGCCGCGCGCTCGATGGCGATCCGGCGCAGGGCGGCCTTGTCGGCGATGCGCCGACCAAGCCGTTCGGCGATGGCGGAGAAATCGCGTGGAGCGCCGATGGACGCGCGGTGATCTATGCCGCGCGGCAGGCCGACCGGAACGAGCCGCATTCGACCAACATCGACCTGTGGTGGGCGCCGGTCGATGGTTCCGCGCCGAAGAACCTGACCGCCGCCAACGCGGCGACCGACACGATGCCGGCGGTCTCACCCGACGGCAAATGGCTGGCCTATGCCGCGATGGCGCGGCCCGGCTATGAAAGCGACCGGCTGGTCGTTCACCTGCGCAACCTGGCCACGGGTGAGGATCGCGCGCTGACCGGGGGCTGGGACCGTTCGGTCGCGTCGCTGACCTGGACGCCCGACGGCAAGGCCCTGATCGCCACGGCCGAGGACGTGCTCGATACGCCCGCGTTCCGCATCGACGCGGCGAGCGGCAAGGTTGCGCGGCTGGCGCTGTCGCCCGACAAGGCGCGCGAAGGGCACATCAGCAACGTCCTGCCGCTCAAAGACGGGAGGGTGGTGTTCCTGCGCGATACGATCGACGCGCCGGCCGAGCTCTACGTGGCCAAGGCGGGCAAGCCGGGGCTGCGCGTGACCGACGTGGCGGCCACAACCATGGCTGAACGCGCCCCGGTGGTGACCCGCCGCCTCAGCTTCACGGGCGCGAACGGCGATACCGTGTGGGGCTGGGTGACCAAGCCCGCCGGTACCACCGGCAAGCTGCCGGCGATCCTCTATGTTCATGGCGGACCGCAGGGCTCGTTCAACGACGGCTGGTCCAACCGCTGGAACGCGCGTGTCGTGGCGAGCCAGGGCTATGCCGTGGTCGCGATCGATTTCCACGGCTCCACCGGCTACGGCCAGGCCTTCGTCGATGCCATCAACCGCGACTGGGGCGGCAAGCCGCTGGAGGACCTGCAGAAGGGCCTGGCCGCGGCGGCGGCGGCCGATCCCCAGATCGACGATGGCAACGCCTGCGCGATGGGCGCGTCTTATGGCGGGTACATGATGAACTGGATCGAGGGCCAGTGGCCCGACAAGTTCAAGTGCATCGTCCAGCACGATGGCGTGTTCGACGCGCGTGCCATGGCCTACGAAACCGAGGAGCTGTGGTTCGACGAATGGGAACACGGCGGCCACGCCTATCACGAGGCGCCCGAGGAGTTCGAGAAGTGGAACCCGGTGAACCACGTGGCCAAGTGGAAGACGCCGATGCTGGTGGTGACGAGCGAAAAGGACTTCCGCATTCCCTATACGCAGGGCCTTGCCGCCTTCACCGCGTTGCAGATGCGCAAGGTCCCGTCCGAACTGCTGGTCTTCCCCGACGAGAACCACTGGGTGCTCAAGGCGAAGAATTCACTGCAATGGCATGAGACGGTGTTCG
This sequence comes from Novosphingobium sp. LASN5T, assembly GCF_003856955.1. Taxonomy (NCBI): domain Bacteria; kingdom Pseudomonadati; phylum Pseudomonadota; class Alphaproteobacteria; order Sphingomonadales; family Sphingomonadaceae; genus Novosphingobium; species Novosphingobium sp. LASN5T. Next base: position 5,334 of record NZ_RQSI01000075.1, on the reverse strand, counting down.
CCTGGCTGGATCGCTGGCTGCATCGTGGCGGCCGGGCGGGCGGCGAGACGGGCGGCGGGAAGGCAGACTGAGCCGTGGCGAAACCCGATTCGGCGCTGCTCGATGCCGCGCGCTATCCGTTCGACCTCGAAATCACGACCCGCTTCGCCGATCTCGATCCCAACGACCACATCAACAATGTAGCCATAGCGGCGGTGCTGGAAGATGCGCGCGTGCGCTTCAACGAGGCGCTGGGCTTCCGCACCGTGATCCGCCCGCTGCGCGCGATGGTGGCGAGCGTTTCGATCGACTATCTGGCGCAGGGGCATTACCCGCAGCCGCTGCGCTGCCACGTGGGCGCGGTCGCGGTCGGGCGGACGAGCTGGACCGTGCAGCAATTGCTGGTGCAGGGCGATGCCGCCGTCGCCACCGCGCGGACCGTGATCGTCTGCGTCGACGGGGACAGGCCCCACCCGCTCCCCGATGCGGCGCGTGCCGCGATCGATCAATGGATGCTCCGCGCATGACCGTTTCGCCCGAAGAACTGGCCCAGGCCGAAAGCGCGCTTGAAAAGCTGGGCGGCTTCGCGCCGCGCCGGCATATCTTCCTTTGCGTCGATCCGGAAAAGGACAAGTGCTGCCCGCGCGAAGTGGGGCAGCAAAGCTGGGCCTTCCTCAAGAAGCGGCTGGGCGAACTGAAGCTGGGCGGATCGTCGGGCGTGCTGCGCAACAAGGCGGGATGCCTGCGCGTGTGCCTCGCCGGGCCGGTGGCGGTCGTCTATCCGGAAGGCGTGTGGTATCATTCCTGCACGCCGCCGGTGCTGGAGCGGATTCTTCAGGAACACCTGATCGGCGGCGTGCCGGTGGAGGATTACCGGCTCAATCCGCCGGCAGGCTGAAGCCTATCCGCCCCACCCTTCGTCGTGCTCGAACGGGTCTTCGATCGCCTCGTCGTGCCCGGTGCCGCTGGACAGGAACACCAGCCCCATCAGCGCCGCCATCAGCATCATCGTCAGGCCGATGCCCAGGGTGATCGCGATGTAGAGATGGATCGAGACGAAGCCGACCACCTCGTAGAGATAGGTCGCGACCATCGCGATCACGCACAGCGTGACCAGCCCCATCCAGCGCATCAGCCGGAAATAGCGCGCCCAGGCGAAGCGGGCGTTCGCGGGGTCGTCGAGCGGGGATATTCTGGGCATATCGCGGCTCTCCATGCGCCGCGCGGCAGGGGCTGGCAATCGCTTTCGCCGTCAACGCTCTTTACTGTCACCGCGATGGTGGCATGATCGATCGAACGGGCAGCGAACCGCGATGGCGCAAGCCAGGGCGGGGACCGGCAAGCCCGGATCAGGAAGAGGTTGCACCTAACGGGGAAGGATAGCGTCATGACCATTGCCAGGCTGATTGCCGGGCGCGGAGCGGAGGTGTGGCGGTGCCATGCCGAAGATACCGTGGCCGATGCGGTTGAAGTGCTCGCGAAGAAGCGCATCGGCGCGCTTCCCGTGCAGGATGGCGATGGGGACGGCGTGGCCGGCATCTTCTCCGAACGCGATGTGCTCTATTCGCTGCAGAACCACGGCGCCGATGCGTTGCGGATGAAAGTGCGCGACGTGATGACCGCGCCGGTCATCACGATCGCGCCGGACACGTCGGTCATGGAAGCGCTCGCGCTGATGACGCGGCGGCGGTTCCGCCACCTGCCGGTGGTCGAGAACGGACGGATGGTCGCCTTCGTCTCGATCGGTGATCTGGTGAAGTACCGCATCGACCGCATCGAGGCCGAGGCGGACGCCATGCGGGTCTATATCCAGCAGGCCTGAAGCGGAGCCTGAAATCCGGGAGTCTGACGGCGCCGCTTGAGTGACGGGCCGACCATGCCTATCTTGTCGGGCATGACCGAACCCGCCGTCTCGCTTGCACCCAGTGCAGCCACCCGCATCGCCGCGATCGCCGCGAAGCAGGGCAAGCCCGCCATTCTCCGGCTTTCGGTGGAAGGCGGCGGCTGTTCGGGCTTCCAGTACCGCTTCGGGCTGGACGAAGCGGCGCAGGACGACGATTCGATCGCCGAGACCGACGGCGTGCGGCTGGTGGTCGATCCCGTCAGCCTCGATCTGCTGGCGGGCAGCGTGGTCGAATATGTCGAATCGCTGGGCGGTTCGGCCTTCCGCGTGACCAATCCCAACGCGGCATCGGGCTGCGGTTGCGGCTCCTCTTTCGCGGTATGAACACGCTCAAGGTTGCCAGCTTCAACATCAACGGCATCAAGGCGCGCCTGCCGCGCCTGCTCGAATGGCTGGAGGAAACCCGCCCCGCGGTCGCCTGCCTGCAGGAGATCAAGACGCAGGACGAAGGTTTCCCCGCCGCGGAGTTCGAAAAGATCGGCTACCACGCCATCTGGCACGGCCAGAAGGGTTTCAACGGCGTGGCGATCCTGGCGGATGGCGAGAAGCCGGTGGAAGCGCACCGCGGGCTGCCCGGCGATCCGGACGACGAACATGCGCGCTATCTCGAAGCTGACGTGTTCGGGCTGCGCGTGGTGTGCATCTACCTGCCCAACGGCAATCCGCAGCCGGGGCCGAAGTTCGATTACAAGCTGCGCTGGATGGAGCGCCTCCGCGCCCGCATGGCCGAGATTGCCGCGCAGGAGATCCCCGCGCTGGTGATCGGCGATTACAACGTGATTCCCGAGGACAAGGACACGTTCTCGGTCCGCGCGATGGCGACCGACGCGCTGATGCAGCCCGAATCGCGCGATGCCTATCGCCGCCTGATCAACGATGGCTGGACCGACGCAATCGACCTGCACAACCCGCGCGGCGGGGTGTGGACGTTCTGGGATTATCAGGCCGGCGCGTGGCAGCGCGACCACGGCTTCCGCATCGATCACGCGCTGCTCTCGCCCGAACTGGCTGACCGGCTGGTGGCGGCCGGAGTCGACAAGGCCTATCGCGGGCGCGAGAAGGCGAGCGACCACGCGCCGATATGGGTCAGCCTGCGCGCCTGAAAGGCCGCTTCCGGCATCCTCCGTTCGTCGCATTTGGACCGGATCGACCATGTCGATCGTCGAATGCCTCTTGTCCTGCCGACAAGGCTCCCTACGTGGGCCGCGCCGTGTTGCTCCGCAAAATGTCGCCGGCTGTGTAACGCTTCACAGCGCGGCGGCGAAGAACCGGGCATGATCGACATACGTTCCCAGGGCGCCCTGCCGCCATTGCCAAGAGATCCCCTCATGGGCCTGTTCACGCCTGACTTCTTCCGTGCTCTCCTCGTCGGCTTCCTGATCGGTACGGCCGGCATGGCGCTTTCGATCGGCTCGGACGTGCGCGCGGAAAGCGCCAAGGCGGGGGCGGCGGTGGACGTGGCGGTAGGCGGGGCGCAGGCCGCCGCGCCCGCGTCCGGAGCGCGGTGATAATGCGGCGGGCACCGGGCCTGGCCGTTGCGCTTGCCCTCGTGCTGGCCGCCTGCCAGCAGCCCGCGCAGGCCGAAGGCGTGGTCGCCACGCCCGAAGCGGCGGTGAAGGCCAGCGAGGCGCCCGGACGTCGCACGGCGGTATTCGCCGGCGGCTGCTTCTGGGGCATGGAGGCAGTGTTCAGCCACGTGAAGGGCGTGACCAGCGTGGTATCGGGCTTCGAAGGCGGCGGCGCGCGCGATGCGCGGTACGAAACCGTCAGCACCGGGCGCACCGGCCATGCGGAATCGGTGCGGATCACTTACGATCCGGCGCGCATCCGCTATGACGAGCTGCTGCGGATCTTCTTCGGCGTCGCCAGCGATCCCACCCAGCTCAACCGGCAGGGGCCGGACGTCGGCACGCAGTACCGCAACGCCATCGTGCCGCAAAGCCCGGAACAGGCGCGCGTGGCCGCCGCCTATGTCGCGCAGCTGCGGCGGACGAACCTGTGGCGCGCGCCGATCGTCACCGCGATCGAGCCCAACCGGGGGTTCTACGCGGCGGAGGCCTATCACCAGGACTTCATGTTGCGGAACCCCGATCACGGCTATATCCGCCGCTGGGACGTGCCCAAGGTCGATGCGCTGAAGCGCACGTTCCCGCAGTTCTGGAAAGCTTCGTTCACGGTGAACTGAGGCCGGCTGGCGCGATGGCTCCGGAGCGATTGCACCGGGCGTGCGGCGCTCCTATCTAGGGCACATGCCGGGGCACCATCATCACGAACACGCAGAGGACACGCTGGTCGGCGCCGCGCGCGACGTTCTCGTCGCCTCGGGCGAACAATGGACCGACATGCGCGCCGACGTGTTCGAAGCGCTGGCCGAGCGGGAAAAGCCCGCCTCGGCCTATGACATCGCCGAAACCGTGGGCGCGCGGCGCGGCAAGCGCGTGGCCGCCAACAGCGTCTATCGCATCCTCGACCTGTTCGTGCGCACCAACCTGGCCCGGCGGGTGGAAAGCGCCAACGCCTATGTCGCGAACAGCCATCCCGGTTGCCGGCATGATTGCATCTTCCTGATCTGCGATTCGTGTGGGCATACGATCCATATCGATGACGATCGCCTGACCGGTGCCTTGCGCCAGGCGGCGCAGGATGCGGGCTTCGCCGATGTGCGGCCGGTGGTGGAAATCCGCGGCCGCTGCGGGGATTGCGGTTAAAGCACTTTCCCCATGCGCTTGAGCGGCACCGGGGCGCCGCCGCGATCGTCCACGATCTCCTCGATCACATCGTACCCGGCCACCCGGTAAAGCGGTTCGCCGGCCAGCGTCGCCATCAGTTCGCAACGCGCGAAGCCTTCGGCGCGGGCCGCCGCCTCGCAATGGGCCAGCAGCGCCCGGCCGATGCCGCGCCGCGCGAACGCCGGATGCGTGTACATCGCGCGGACGCGGGCCGCCTCGGTGGCCGGATCGAGCAGGCGCGGTTCGCGCAAGCCCGCGCTGTGATCGCCGCCGTAGAGCGTCGCGCGCCGGCTCCACCCGCCGCAGCCGGCCAGCGCGCCATCGGCTTCGGCGATGAAATAGGTGCCATCCGCCACCAGCTGCCGGTCCAGGCCCATCACCGCCCGGCTGGCCGCGATCTGGGCGGGGGCAAGAAACGCGGATTGCAGCGTGCCGATCGCCAGGTCCATCACGCTTTGCAGCGCGGCAAGATCGGCCAGGCGCGCGGGCCTGATGGTGGCGCCCGTGGCGGGCTTCGCGGTCATGGACGGGTCATTTATCGCATTTTTCCATCGGGCGTTGCCGGCTTGTCACAATCGACAGGCCGGGGGCAAGGGTGTAAGGCGCAGGGATGTCGTTAGAACGAGATCGTCCCTTGCTGGAGGGAGTAGAATCGCCATCGGATTTTCGGGGCTGGCCGTTGCCGCGTTTGCGGGCATTGGCGGACGAGGTCCGGGCGGAGAT
>NZ_RQSI01000074.1:0-13238 GCF_003856955.1 Novosphingobium sp. LASN5T | reverse complement strand
ACAATACCAGCGCACCGCCCACAGGATCACATCACCCTGGAAATGGCGCCACTTGAAATCCGTCATCGTTCCGTCCGTCCAATCTCCGCCAAGCATGCTCAAGCTTCACGATTTTTGCAACAGAGCCAAAGGAACAGCGCGGCTGCGACAAGGATCGCGCCCTCGGTGAGGTTGCGCTCGACCGTCGCGACGGTCGCGTTGACCAGCTTGGCGCGGTCGAGCACGACCTCGACCTTCACGCCCGGCGGCAGCGTCTTGGCGATCTGATCGAGCTTTGCACCGACGCCTTCCGCCACCGTGCGGCTGTTTTCGCCGATCAGCATCAGCGCGGTGCCGATCACGGCCTCGCGCCCGTTCATGCTGGCAGCGCCAGTGCGCAGATCGCCACCGACACGAACATTGGCGATCTGGGAAACGATAATCGGAACGCCGCCGCGCGTTGCGACCACGGCATTGCGGATTTCATCGACCGAACGGATGCGCGCGTCGGCGCGCACGAGATAGGCCTCGCCGCCGCGATTGAAGTAGTTGGCGCCGATCGCAAGATTGGCGGCCTCAAGTGCCTTGGCGAGTTCGCTGTACGAAATGCCAAACGCAATGAGCTTGGTGGGATCGGGCTCGACCACGAAGGTCTTGGCATAGCCGCCGATGGAATCAACGCCCGCCACGCCCGGTACGTTCTTCAATTGCGGCGCAATAATCCAGTCCTGCACGGTGCGCAGGTAACCGGCTTTCGTCACCTCATCCTTGAGAACCTGGCCTTCCGGCGTCAGATAGCTTCCATCGGGCTGCCAGCCAGGCTGGCCGGCGACGCGGCGCGCGCCCTTGCCGTCCGGGTTGGCATAGCCGACCGTGTACATGACGACCTCGCCAAGACCGGTGGTGACCGGCCCGATCTGCGGCTGAACGCCCGCGGGAAGTTTTTCTCCGGCCTGAGCCAGGCGCTCGCCCACTTGCTGGCGCGCAAAATAGAGTTCTGTGGAATCGGAGAAGATCGCGGTGACCTGGCTGAAGCCGTTGCGCGAGAGCGAGCGCGTGGTTTCAAGGCCCGGGATACCGGCAAGCGCGGTCTCGATCGGATAAGTGACCAGCTTTTCCATCTCGACCGGCGATAGGCCCGGCTCGATGGTGTTGATTTGCACCTGATGGTTGGTGATATCGGGCACGGCGTCGATCGGCAGCCGGGTGAGCTGCCACAGGCCAATGCCGGCAACGGCGAGGAAGAACAGCACCACCGCCCAGCGCATGCGGACGGAAAGCGTCATGAGGCTTGCGATCATGGCTTATTCCTCCTCGCCCGCGCCCTTGCCGAGTTCGGCCTTGAGCAGGAACGCGTTACGCGTGGCGACCTGGAGGCCGGACTTGAGGCCCGAGAGGATTTCCACCCGCCCGGCACTACGCTGACCAACCGTGACGGGTTGAACCCGGAACCCCTTGGTCGTGCGCACGAAGACCACGTCCTTGCCGTCCATCGACTGGAGCGCATCGTCGGGCAGTGCGATGGCATTGCTGGGAGCAGCGAGACTGGGATAGAGCCTTACTCTCACCCCGAGACCGGGCTGCAGCGAGCCGCCGACTATATCGATCACCGCCGTCGCGGAACGCGATTGGCCACTGAGCGTCGGTGTCACCGCACGAACGCGGCCCTCAATCGTTCCGCCACCCGGCAATTCGATGACCGCACGGTTGCCGGCCGCAAGCCGTGCCATGTCGGCTGGCCCTACAGCGGCTTCCACCTGAATCTGGCGAGGATCGGCGACGCGAAACAGCTCAGCTTCAGGCTGGACATAGGCACCGAGCATGACAGTCGCAGACGTTACACGACCCGAGATCGGGCTGCTGACTATTGTTCCCCGACCATCGCGTGTAACATTCGCTGCACCCATGGCCGCGCTGGCGCGCCGGGCCTCCGCTTCAGCTGCAGCGGCCTCGGCCTGTGCCGCTTCATATTCGGCGCGCGACGATACCTTCTGCTCGAAGAGATAGCGCTCGCGGGCGAGATTGCGCTGCGCGAGAGTCGAACGTGCCGCAGCCGAGGAACGTTCTGCGGCGATCTGACCTGCGTCGCGGCTTTCGACGATCGCCAGCGCCTCACCGGCGCGAACCGGATCGCCAAGCCGCTTGAACACGCGGGTGACGGCGCCCCCGGCGCGGGCAGTCAACACGGCTTCACCGGTTGGCGAGGACGCGACCACGGCCTGAACCACGATCTCGGAACCGAGCCCGCCTGCCGACACCCCTTCGACGGCGATATCCGAATTGCGGATCGCTTCGGCGGAGAGATCGAGCGAGGTCGGAGCGGCTTCAGCAGCTTCCTCGGCCGGCGCGGCGGTAGTGGGCGGTTCGCCGGTCCAGCGGGCGGCAATGAAGCCGCCCGCTGCTGCGAGCACGAGCGCGCCGGCAACACTGGCGACGAGGCGCTTATCGTCAAAGTACATGGGTAATCTCCGAAATGGGGCGACGCCCGGCACCGGTTGCGGCGCACGGCAGGCATCGAGAAAAGGGTGCGGTTGCGATCACTGTGCGCCACCAGGCACGGGTGCAGGCGCAATGAGTCGCGCAAGCCGCGCTTCTGCGCCATGATAGGCGACCAACGCGTCGATATAGGCTGAGCGGGTCTGCGCCAAAGTCCGCTGCGCCTCGATCAGGTCGAGCTGGCTGAACTTGCCGTTGGCATAACCGATTCCTGCGATCCGGGCCGCCTCGAAGGCGGCAGCTAGTCCCGGACCGCCTGCTGCGCGCGCGCTGGCAGCGGCATTGGCGAGTTCGGCCTGGGCCGAGGCAATCTCACGCTCGGTATCGATCAGTGCCATGCGCCGCCGAGCATCGGACGCCGACTCCTGCGCGGTTGCCTGATCGAGCGCCGCCCTGCCGCCATTGAACAAGGGCAGCGGGATCGAGACGCCGAACACCGCTGCCGTATCGTTCGATGCCGACAAGCGCTTTGCACCGGCACTGAGCGTGACATCGGGAACGCGCTGCGATCTGGCGAGGCGAACCTGTGCCGACGCGGTTGCCAGATCGGCTTCTGCGGCCGCGAGCGCCAAGGTTCCCTCCGCCTTGATCGGGGCCGACGGTCCATACGTCTCGATGCGTTCAAACCAGCTCCGGTCAAGCAGTCCGACGACCGGCTTACCGATCAGCCGTCCGAGATTGGCACGGGCGGTCTCGGCCTCGCGCTTAGCGCGCTCGAGCGCGACGTCGGCGTTGATCCGCAGGACATCGGCCCGTTGCTGTTCGATTGGCGAGGCTGCACCGGCCGTGACCCGCGCGCTCGCGGCCCGAAAGCCCACGGCAGCAAAATCGGTTTCCATCTGAGCGATCTCGGCCCGGCGCTCTGCAGCGACTGCGGCGAGATAGGCGCCGGTAACTTGCAGGCGCAGATCGGCAGCCACGACAGCGGCCTCAACTTCAGTCCGCCATGTCTGGGCATCCGCCACGGCGATTCGCGCCGAGCGCTTGCCCCCGAGCTCGATCGGCAAAGCGAAGCCCGTTGTCGTTTCCGCGCTTTGGGTGCCCCTGAACTCGCCCGTCCCGCCGACATTCTCGACCTGAACCTGCATTTCGGGATTGGGACGCAGTCCCGCAACGGTGCGGCCAGCCTGCGCGGCGCGGAGGTCGGCGGCGGCGGCATCAAGGCCCGGCGCACTGCTGCCAGCGGCTGCGAGCGCTTGATCGAGCGTAAACACCGGTGCGGGCGCGCTGGCCGCAGTGATCGGGGCTTCGGCCCTGACGACCTGTCCGCTCGTACCGAGTAGGAGCGCGGCGACAAGTACGCGCGGCACTGTCGCACGAGCGCTCCGATGGTGCGCTACGGACGCGCGCACGCCCGTTTGACTGTCTTGCATGAAGTATTTTCCTGAAAATCACGAGGCTTGGGCGCATGTGTGGCGCCGGCGGATGATCTTCAGGCGGCAGGCGGCTCTGTGGGCGGAGCCGAACCAAGCGATGTCAACGGATAAACCGTATGCGGCATAACCATGGATGTGGCAGACCAGATCCCCAGCGCATCGATCTCGGCATCCGTCTTTACCGCGATACTGCAATGGTGGTGGGCAACCGCATGACAGGGCACGCCCCCACCTTGCTTGTCGTGCTGCCCGGTCGCGGCATCGACGTGATCTTCGATGTTGAGAACCTCGCTTGCATGACCTGCAAGCATTCCTTCGGCATGGCCAGCTTCGGGCATGACTGCGGCGCCAATCAACACGGCAAACACCAACAGCAAGGAAACGAACCTACCCTTCATGCTGGGGCGAATACCAGTCGTCGTGAATGACGGCAAGGGGCCCCTCGCGCCTGTCATTGCCTGACCAGTCTCAAACCATTGGCCACGACAAGAAGACTGGCTCCCATATCTGCAAATACAGCCATCCACATAGTTCCATAGCCAAGCACCGTGAGCACCAGAAACACTGCCTTGATGCCTAGCGCCAAGGTGATGTTCTGGACAAGCACGGTGCGGGTCATGCGGGATATCCGGACAAAGCGCCCGATCTTATTGAGGTCATCGTCCATCAAGGCAACGTCGGCCGTCTCAATCGCGGTATCCGAACCGGCGGCCCCCATCGCAAAGCCGATGTCGGCGCGCGCGAGTGCCGGGGCGTCATTGATACCGTCACCGACCATGCCGACATAGCGGCCATCACGGATGTAGCGCTCGATTGCCTGGAGCTTGTCCTCGGGAAGCTGGTCGCCAAGCGCCTTGTCGATCCCGACCAGCTGGGCGATGGCCGCAGCCGTGCGTGCGTTGTCACCGGTCAGCATCACCGTCTCGATGCCGAGGTCGCGCAGCGCCTGAATGGCAACGCGGCTGCTTTCTTTGATCGTGTCGGCGACCGCAAGGAGAATGAGCGGTTGCTTGCCGTCGGTCAGGACAACGACCGACTTGCCCTGCGCTTCCAACTGCGTGAGTTGCGCCTCAACCGCCAGTGAGCACACCCCGGTTTCGTGAATAAGGCGGTGATTGCCGAGCAGGTATTCGACGCCGCCGATTCTGCCCTTCACCCCGCGCCCAGGCAGCGCGGCAAAGTCGGTCACATCGAGCAAGACAATGCCGGACTTTCGACCGGCGTCGGCGATCGCATAGGAAACCGGATGATCCGAGCGTGCCGCAAGACTGGTCGCAATGTCGAGGTTGTCGATCCCGTTGTCAGGATCGAACCTTACGGTATCGGTCAGCGCCGGTTTGCCGCGCGTAATCGTCCCGGTCTTGTCGAGCGCGAGCACCGCGAGCCTGTGACCCTGTTCGAGATAGACCCCGCCCTTGATCAGGATCCCCCGCCGCGCCGCCGCTGCCAGGCCACTGACGATCGTGACCGGTGTCGAAATGACGAGCGCGCAGGGACAGGCGATCACGAGGAGGACCAACGCCTTGTAGATCCAGTCTTGCCAGTTGCCAGCGAGCAGCAGCGGCGGAACGATCGCCACCGCAACGGCGACCAGGAACACGGCCGGCGTATAGATGCGCGCGAACTGGTCGACAAAGCGCTGGGTCGGCGCGCGGGCGCCTTGTGCAGACTCCACAGCCTCGATGATCCGCGCGAGCGTCGAGTGCGCGGCATCGGCGGTGACTTCATATTCGAAGGAACCGGCCTCGTTGAGAGTGCCGGCGAACACCTGATCACCTGGCGCTTTTTCGACCGGCATGCTCTCGCCGGTGATGGCCGCCTGGTTGAGAGTCGAATGGCCGCTGGTGATAGTACCGTCGAGCGCAACACGCTGCCCCGGCTTGATCCGGATGATTGCGCCGAGCGCCACGCTTGCAGCGGGCTGATCGCTCCACGACCCATCTGGTTGACGGACGGCAGCGTAGTCAGGCGCAAGCTGAACGAGGCTGCGAATGGCATTGCGCGCGCGGTCGAGCGACTTCGCCTCGATCAGCTCGGCGATAGCGAACAGGACCATCACCATGGCCGCCTCAGGCCACTGCCGGATCAGTAGAGCGCCCGTCACGGCGATGCTCATCAGCGCGTTGATGTTGAGATTGCCGTGGCGCAGGGCAATCCAGCCCTTGCGATAGGTATCGAGCCCGCAGACCGCGACGGCGAGCACGGCAACCAGCGCGACTGTCCATTCGGGCAAGCCGGACCAGTGCATGATCTCCGCGACCAATGCCGCAAGGCCGCCCGCCGCATAGGGCCACCACGGCTTGGCGGCTTCGGTTTGAGGCTCCTCATCGCCGGACGGCTCGACGGGTTCGGCGTCCATGCCGAGTTCGCGGATGGCAGCCTGGACCGCTGGCAATGCGCCGGTGCGATAGGCAACCGTCAGCATGCGCTGCATCAGATTGAACTCGAGTCCTTGGACCTCGTCCATGGCGCCGAGCTTCTTGCGGATCAGTGCTTCCTCGGTCGGGCAATCCATCTGGGCAATGCGCAGACGGGCGACGCTGCCTCCCTCAGGCGCCGTCGAAAGCGCGGACGGAACTGTCTCGTCCAGGGAAGCAGGCGCTGAAATTGAACCGCAGCAAATGTCGGCCATCGGTCTACTCCGTTACGCCGCCGACTTGCGGGCCAGCCTTTCGTTATACCATCCCCCTGCCACGATGGCCGCGATCGTCAACAGTTGCGCACCAATCGACTGCCAGGTCGGGAATAGTCCCAACACCGGGATGCGGGGCATGTGGGCGAGCGGGGCAATGTCGATGATCCCCGCCTCCTGCAACGCAGAGACACCCTTGCCGGCGAGGACGACCGCCAGCACCGCGATCAGCCAGGAGCTGTATTTGAAGAACTCCCCCACCGGAAGCAGGGCACTGAACCGCAGCATGGCCCAGGCGATCAGCGCCAGGACGACGATGGCCGAGATCGCACCGGCTAGAATGACCGCGCCGCTTCCCTGCGCGGTCAGGGCTGCATAAAACAGGATCGTCTCGAACACCTCGCGGTAGACGACGATGAAGGCAAGGCCGAACAGGAACCACGCGGAGCTACGCGACAGCGCCTTGCCGAGCGTCTCGTTGATATAGCGCTGCCATTCTCCGGCCTGCGACTTGCCATGCATCCAGATGCCGACGGACAACAGAACCACGGCGGCGAACAGCGAGCCGAAACCTTCGGTCAATTCCCGGCTTGCGCCGCTGATGCCTATGAAAAAGGTTGCAACAGCCCAGGTCAGCGCTCCTGCCGCGAGGGCCGCAACCCAACCGACGTGGACATGACGAACCATCTCGCCGCGATCGGCCTTGCGCAGAAAGGCGATCATGGCGACCACGATCAGCAGCGCTTCCACGCCTTCGCGCAGCAGGATGGTGAACGCGCCGAGGAAGGTGGACGCCGTGCTGGCGGCATCGGGCGACAGCACCTCCTCGGCATCGCTGAACAGCCCATCGAGGACGGCCATGCGATCCTTGACCGCGCTTACAGGTTCGCCGCGGCCGATGGCTGCGCGAAGATTACCCATTTCGGTCTCGATCCGCCCCATCAGCGTCGCATCACGCGCCGCGAGCGCCGGCTCGACCGGCTCGAACCCGTCGAGATAGGCGGACAGCGCGAGCTTCTTGGCCGCCTCCCTGTCGCCGGCCTCGTAAGCCGCAAGGCTCGCCTGGAGCTTTTCATGAGCAACTGTCAGCGATCCGGCCTTGGCCTCACTCACCGCTTCGGGATGCGCCCGTAGATAGCCAAGGACCGCATCAGCCTTGTCAGGACCAATCTGCCGCCCGAGCGAGGCAGGCGTCATCCCGGCGAGCGCGGCCAGGTTGGGAACCTGGCTGCGCAATGCGGCATCGCTCTTCCAGAGCTGTTCGCCCTTGCCGGCATTGGGGAAGGCGAAGCGACCGATGTAGAAGGCAAGGTTCCAGCGGTCCTGCGAGGGCAATTCGGAGAAACTGCGCATGGCTGTGCCATCGAGCCCCTGGCCGATCACCTGATAGAGCGCAAAGGGGCTTCTCTCTCGGGCACGCGACGCATCGGCAAAGGCAACCGGCACGGGGTTGAGCTTGGCGGCGTCCGGTCCATGACCGTCGCCGCTCAGGCCATGGCAGCCTGCACAATTTTGCGCGTAGAGTGCATTGCCGCGCGCCAGATCGGGAGTTTTGCTGGGTGCGAGCGGGACAGGATAGGCCGTCAACAGGTGCGCGGCGAGCGTCCGCGCAGACTTCGCTACATCATTCGGCGCAGCTTTCTGCGCGACCATGCCCCGAAACGCTTTCGCCTCGGACAGCAGCCCGGCCTTCTGCGCTGCCGGCGGCAGCGCCGCGAGCTTGGCTTCGACCGCGCCGGCAAACTCGGTCATCTCCGCATATTCCTGCGCGCTCTTCACCTTTCCATCGGCGACCGCCCCCGCATAATCGACCGCGACATAGTCGAGCAGCCGCCAGGCCGTCTGGACATCCTCATCGCTCGGGTTTGCAAAGGCAGGGGCCGTTCCCGCCACAAGCAGGGACACCAGCAAGGCGGCCAGGCGCAGCACGCGGGTAGCGGCCTTGATCGATTTCGGGGCGTGATTCGCGAATTTGGTCTTGCTCATCGGCCCCCGATACAATCTACAGTAGCTGTAGAAGCAAGCAGTTTTTGCGAGCGATTCGCAATATGGGACAATACGATGGGTGAACCCGCGCGTTTGGCGATTGGCGACCTGGCTCGGCAAACTGGGACCAAGGTCAACACGATCCGGTTCTACGAGGACATCGGCCTGCTCCCGCGCCCGCTGCGGACCGCTTCGGGAAGGCGGACCTACATTGCAGCGGACGTCCGCCGCCTCTCTTTCATCCGCCATGGCCGCAGCCTGGGATTTTCGGTCGACGAGATCCGCTCACTGCTGGCCCTATCGGATCAGCCTGAACGCGATTGCGGTGAAGCAGCGGCAATCGCGCGCCAGCACTTGCGCGACATCGAAGAGCGCATCGCCCGCCTGCAAACCTTGCGCAGCGCGCTGGTGGGCGTCGCTGCGTCCTGTGATGGCGGCCGCGCCGCAGATTGCCGCGTGATCGAGGCGATCGCTGGCGTTGCCTTGCCAGCTCCCGATTAGTGAAAGCAGGCAACGAGTAGCGGGACCGGCAAGGCCACACCGTTCAACCGCAGCGCGAAGCGGGATCGCAACTGTGCCGGCATTCGCAACTGGCTCGCTGACGCTTGTGCAGTGCGAGCCAGACACCGCCGCCAACCAAAGCTATCGCAGGAATGCCGATGCACATGGCCGCGTCGAGTGATACGGCTTCAAAGCCAAGGACCGCACCCGTTCCTGCCAGCAGCGGCACGAGCAATGGGGCACAACAGGCCGCGCAAGCGAGCGCCTGACCAGCGAGTCCCAGTTTCAACTTCATGTGCAATGTCCTTGTTCGGTTTCGAGTCGCCGCATTCTACAAGTTCAAGTAACTTGAAGAGCAAGCGCCATCATGCGATGCCTTCTCCATGCCGATGCCCATTAGCCAGGCCGCAAGTCTTGCGGGATGCTTCGCGCCGACGATTCGTTACTACGAGGCGATCGGCCTCATTCCGAACGCGGCAAGGACTGATGGCGGGCGTCGCAGCTATGGCTGGCCCGATGTGAAGCGCCTGCAATTCATTCGCCGCGCGCGTGATTTCGGTATGTCGATCGACCAGATTCGGGAACTGCTGGCTCCCGAGGCCGATGCTGCCGGAGGCTGCATCAAGGCTCGCGATATCGTTCAGCAGCGCATTGACGAGGTCAAGGAACGGCGGTTGGAACTTGCCCGCCTCGAGTCCTCGCTCGATGCCATGGCCCGGCGCTGCGATGTGACCTGTGGTCCGTCGCCAGCTCTCCCGTGCACGATCTTCGAAGATATCGCGGACACTGCCGCGTGAAACTCTGGGCGATCTACGCTGCAGCCGCGTTTTGCGAGATCGCTGGCTGCTTTGCCTTCTGGGCCTGGCTCAAGAGCGGGAAGCCGGCGCTTGTCGCCATTCCCGGCGTGGCGGCACTAGTTGAGGGCATAGCGTGGATGGTACGCTAAACAACGCTAAGGGTGAACAATCAGCGAACGCTTAGGCGACGCGGCTATCCGGCGGCAGATTAAGGGCCTTGCGACCAGCGGAAGCGGCGGCGCGATCCCAGAGGAAATCGCCGGAGAAAGCAATATGCTCCCAACCTACGGGGGACGTATGGGCGAGGAGATCGTCAGGCACTGCGACCGAGGTTGATCGTAGATGCTGGGCGGCGGCGTCCATGTAGATCGTATTCCAATAGACGATCGCGGCGATAACCAGGTTGAGGCCGGAGGCCCGATACTGCTGCGCCTCATGGCTGCGGTCGATGATCCGGCCCTGGCGGAATGTATAGATTGCCTGCGTCAGGGCATGGCGCTGTTCGCTGTTGTTGAGGCCGGCATGACATCGCCGGCGCAGATCGGGGTTTTCAAGCCAGTCCAGCATGAACAACGTCCGCTCGATCTTGCCGATTTCCTGTAACGCGGCGTCGAGCTGGTTCTGCCGCTCGTAGGCGGCGAGCTTTCGCAGCATGACCGACGGCGCGACATGGCCGGCCTTGATCGACCCTACGAGGCGCAGCACGTCATCCCATTGCTCACCGATGATGTCGGTGCGGATACGCTTGCCCAACAACGGGCCGATGAAAGGATAGGCCGTAACCGGCGCGATCGACGCAAGCCGCCTGTCCGGAAAGTCGCGCAGGCGCGAGCAGAAGCGAAATCCCAGCATGGCGCACAGCGCGAAGACATGATCGGTCGCCCCGCCGGTGTCGGTGTAATGCTCGACGATTCTGAGATCGGTGCCATGACTGGTGAGGCCGTCGAGGACATAGGGTGCTTCATGCGTCGCGGCCGAGGTCACGTTGATGTGATAGGGCGCGCGCTGGTCGGAATTATGGGTGTAGAAGCTGAAGCCGTGATCGACGCCATAGCGGGCGTTGATGTCGCCCCCCGATGCACCGCGCTTCGCGCCCCTGAAGAACTGGCCATCGGAACTGGACGTGGTGCCGTCGCCCCATACTCGCGAGAATGGCAGGCGGTGGTGTGCGTTGATGAGGACGGCCAGCGCCGAGCGGTAGCTATCGTCGCGGATATAGGCGTCATGGGTCCACAAGAGCTGATCCTCGTGACGCCTTGGCTCGCGGCCGCCATGCGCGACAGGCCGAGATTAGTGGCGTCGGCGAGGATAGTGGCGAGCAGCGCGTTTTCATTGGGGCACGCCTCGCCGGTGCGCAGATTGGTGAACGCTGCGAGGAAGCCGGTTTCCTGCGCCACCTCATGCAGCAGCTCGGTGATGCGGATGCGCGGCATCATGGCATCGAGCCGGTGGGCCAGAGCTTCGGCGTCGGGCGTCGCGATCGTGCGAACCGGGGAGATCTGGAGGCGGTCGTCGCGGTATCGCACACCCTCCAGAGCGTCGCGCTTCAGCCGCTGGGCAAATTTCTTCAGCCGCCAGTCCAGTTCGCGGCCCCGCTGTTCAAGCCATTCGCCGGCTGTGGGTGGCAGGCCGAGAGCCGATACGATCGGCTTCGCCTTCGGTTCGCTGAGCAGGTAGCTGTCGAACCGGCGGTATCCCGCCGATCGTTCCACCCAGACATCCCCGGAACGCAGCTTGTTGCGCAGATGCGCAATCGTCGCGATTTCCCAGAGCCGCCGGTTGATCTTGCCGTCATCGCCTACAACGATTTTCCGCCATTCCTTGCGGAAGGGCATCGGGGCGTCGGCAGGCAGATCGCGCTTGCCCGACCTGTTGAGGTCGCGCAGAATCTCGATGGCGGCGATCGTTTTCGCGCTGCCCTTTCCAGCCCTAAACTGGAGCGCTTCAAGCAGGTCGGGCGCGAACTTGCGCAAGGTCGCATAGCGATCGGCCGCAACGGTCAGCGGGTCGAGGCTGGCGGTTTCCGCGATCGTCGCCACTTCCGGTCTGGCCTTCAGAAGGGTGTTCCACCCGACCGAAGCGTCCAGGGCCTCTATCGGATCTTCGCCGGTATCGACCGCATCGGTCAGCGCGTCGATCGTCCTGCGAAAGATCAGCATCAGCCGCGCCACATTCTTCGACGTGGTGGCATAGCTGCGCGCCTGGGCGTTCTTCGCGCGGGTGAAGATGCTGCCGATCAGCTTGTCCGCCATCTCCAGAGCGCCGTCGGTCAGCCGTTCCTCGAGGTCGAGGAGGAAGGCAACAAGCGTGGCGCGTCGGCGGGAGGGGATATATCGCTCGATCATATAGGCAGGCGAAGCGCGCCCTTCCCTGACATATTGCCGAAATCGGTCCGCATGGATGCGGCCAGCCACGTCCGGTGAGATGCCAATCTTCCGCACTTGCCGCAGGCGATCGAGAATCTGGCGGATGTGATCGGGCTTGGCCGCGACGGGGATGGTCTTGAGCGAGGCAAGCTGACTCATGCCGCCGGCGTCGTCAAAGAGCTGGTCGAGGGCGTGGACCTGTTCGGCGCTGAGATCGGCGATCAGAGCATAGGCCGCCTGCTTGCGGGCACGCGCGCGCCCCGCGCTGCTGGCACGTTCGATGGTGGAGATGGACGGCAGCAAAATACGGGCCTCGCGAAGGGCGGTGACGACGCCGGTCGCGATCGTCATCCCCTTGTCGGTCGCCCATGCCGCTTTCGCGGCCGCTTCGACCATGAACGGAATATCGGCGCGCGTCGGCCCCCGAAGTCCCAAGCGCACCGCCAGCTCACGGGCATGATCCGTCATCGTCTGATCCCGCGCCGCATAGTTGGCCAGGTCGGCTACGTGCAGGCAAAGTTGTTCCGCGACGAAGGCGGCGAGATCGTGGGGTATCGCTCCCCTGTCCTGTATCAACTGCGCAAGTGTGATGCCCGGATGGCGCAAGAGCGCGAGTTGCAGCGCGACGCCCATCTGGTTCCGTCGCTCCCGTCGTGCGCCGATGATCTCGATGTCCGCAGGCTCGAAGGTATAGAGCCGGGCCAGATGGTCGCGATCGGTCGGGATGGCGAGGATCTGATCGCGTTCGCTCTCGATCAGGAGTCGATGCTTGCGCTTCATCATGCCGATTCCCGTCCACAAAAGGTCATCTGGGCCTATGGACAGCCATGAGTAAAGAGACATAGTATGTGGACGGATATGGATGGGGCGAAACAGTCGCCCTTCATAGCGTCCACAGAACGACCGTTTGGGAGACGCGCGGCATGGGTGATATTCTGGGCTACGCTCGCGCCAGCACTGGCGATCAGGACGTGGCGGGGCTCTGTTGCAAAAATCGTGAAGCTTGAGCATGCTTGGCGGAGATTGGACGGACGGAACGATGACGGATTTCAAGTGGCGCCATTTCCAGGGTGATGTGATCCTGTGGGCGGTGCGCTGGTATTGT
>NZ_RQSI01000073.1:0-13475 GCF_003856955.1 Novosphingobium sp. LASN5T | reverse complement strand
ACCGCTGCCCCAAAATCCAGAAAGGAAAAATCACCCGCTTGACCCAAACCCCGCAGCGCGGGACATAACACCCACCAGGGTCACTTCTCGATGAAAATCCCGGGTCAACTCTCAGCAGAAATCAACAGATGTTGACGTCGGTCAGCAGTGTGAGCTCGGAATCACGCGGATTGAGCCGACGCATATGGCAGCCGAGCGGCACGACGCGGCCCTTGGGGTCGTCCTTGAAATTGAAGTCGTTGTTGCGCAGCGGATCGGCGCCCAGTGCCGGATCGTCATGATCCGGCGACAAGGTCAGCGGTGCACCGGAGCGCCACCTGCCGAACATCTTGGCCGCCAGAAGCTCGCGTTCCTCGGACGTCTCGCCATGTGCCTTGAGGAAAGCGTTGAAGCAGCCGACCCGGCTCTGGAACTTGCGCAGGACGACGAAGGTGCCGTTCTTTCCGAGCGCAGCAGGCTCCGGCATGCCAAGTGGCTGACCGTTCTCGCTTTCATAACCCAGGATGAACTCGCCGGCCTTGATCGGACGCTCTTCGCCGGGGATGGGATCGACGCCGCTGCCTTCGACTGCAGGTTGAGAGATGGAGTCCCTGAAACCAAACGGGTTCTTGGCATCGCCCGGCGCGCCGAAACGATGCTCTCCCAGCAACGTCACGCCGGTGCTCCGGTCGAGCTCGACGCGTGCTGCAATCAGTGCCTTGTCCAGCGCTGCATCGTCTACGGCGTAGATGGTCAGCGCCATGTGGCAGTTACCCGGCTTGAACACCTCTTCCCAATGCTCTGGCGCGTTCGGGCCGAAATCGCGCAACTGCTCGCGTCGTGCGGCCATGCCCTGCTGGAAGGGAAGGGGAAAGGTCTTGAGCTGGGCATCGGGGACGCCGAGCGCCTTGAGGCCCTCGAAGCTCAGCGCCGCGCCGATCCAGAAATCGAGATCCTCACTCCAATTGTCGGCGGACGCGATATGCGGCGCCAGACGACCGAGCAGATCGCGCGCGCCCTCGGCCTCATCGAAGTGGAGCATCGCATGGAGGCCGACATAAGGCTCGGGTCGGCTGCGCAGGATCAGCGCCTGGATATCGTGGAGATCGAGCGTGACGCTGTCGCGACGGAAACGCTCTCTCAGCTTTTGAAGGATAGCCATTGGTCAGCCCACCTTGTCGAGGAATTCGTTGACGGCGTGCTCCATGCGCTGGAGCCGGCGCACATCGACGACGGTGACCTGCGGATTGGCGACGAACCAGCCGGCCGCCGTGATCTGGTGGTCGGCGATGAAGTCCTTGACTTTGGGACTGGCGATGCCGGGCCAGCCCTCGACCGAGGCGAAGAGCAGGTCCATCAAATCCGGGATCTTGGTGGCGAAGTCGTTGATATAGGTGTCCCAGTCGCCATCATAGGCGGTCGCGAACAGAATGCGCGTGTCGTTGTCGAAGAACACGAAGCGCATATTGTGGAGCGTGCCCACTTTCTGGGCACCGTCGAAATTGCCGTTGACCAGGCCGAAAATGCGCCGCAGCCGATCGGCGCCGCCAGGCTTCAGTTTGGCGATTGCTGTCAGTTCCGAGACATTGCCCGACTGCGCGCCGACCCGACCGGCGGAACCCGCCGTACCCTTGAGATCAGGATTATGTTTGGTGACCATCTGCTCGAGCGCCAGTTTGGCGAGTTGCGGCGCATCGCCGGCAACTTCCTCGATCCTGCGGCGGATGGCCTGCAGGCGGGTTTCATCGATCTGAGGTGCTTCTTCGGTATCGGCCATGACAGGCCTCCTTTCTCGAAATCTGGCAGGTTTGTGCAGGCTCAGTCTGGAATGGCGTCGATGCTCGTCGGCTCAACCCGCGGCTGGGCGTTCATCTCGTAGCGGTAGCGGGTGGACCGCTCATATGCGGCGATCCGCACCCGCATGATCGAGCCGAGCGGCTGATGCTCGCGGATGCCGTGCCACGGGTTGAAGGAGAGGACATCGTCGCCATAGACGCGTCGTGCGGGCGAATAGGCGTCCTGCGGCGGAATGCGCAGCGTCGCGAGCGGCTGGTGCGGCGACAGGTCATCCGGCCAGAGCACGGCCGCGTCCTCGACCGGCATCTTGTCCAGATCGGCACAGAGTTGTGCCCGGAGCTGGTACTCGGCGCCTTGCTCGCGGAAATGCTCGACCACCAGGTCTCGCATCGTGGAATCCTCGACCGTGCCGACATCCTGGCCCGTGAGCGCCCGGACATTGTCGGACAGCGGCGCCGCGCTGATCTTGGCGATGTAATCGCCGAAGCGGATCGCCGCCATCGAGTGATAGGTCTCACCCAGGAGATGATCATTGTCCCGGGCGAGGCCGCGCAGTGTCGCGCCCGGTTCCACGCCGACGGCCTCGACCGCTGCCTCGACGCCTCGCGCGACCCCGGCCATCGCACGTTGGAGGAAGGCCGGATTCTGTGCATTCTTTTCGAGGAGCCCGATGAGCTGGCGGTACTTGCCGATCGTGCCGAAGCTCAGGACTGGAATATTCACCAGTAGAAAATCCTGATTGCGTCCAGTGTCCCCGGGCAGCAGCCGTTCGCCCTCGACGCCGAGGACCTTGATGGCCATTCCACGCGGGGCGGGAATGGTATCGGAGTGAATGTCACCCGGCGCCGAGGAAAGGCGGATCACCACCGGATAGGTCCCGGGTCGCGCAAACAGGCCTTGGCGCAGATGCTGCTGCAATTCGGGGACGATAAGTTCGGCCTTCAGGAACCCATGGCTCTTGGCATGGGCGTCCCGTACCGCGTGCCGGTGCCGCTCGAACGCCCTGCGATTGGTCGAAGCCATGATTTCGAGAATTTCGGCGGTGAGACGATCTTCGTCATCGCCAACCATCTCCACATCAGGGGAGTAGAGAATATAGGTGTCAGCCAAGGCCACTCCTTTGCGGCAGGATTTGACGACGGATGAGCAATTTAGCCTCGAAATTGTCATCCAATCGGGATATCAGGTGGTATCTGGTTTTCCGGTCAACGCCGATCGATGGCAAAAGTTTCAAAGGCGTGGCTGTTTTTGAGGGCGAACGTCATGCGACCTACGCGCAAGGAAACACAGCGTCAGACCCGGGATCGATTGATCGCAGCGGCGCATGCCTCAATCGTAGAGGAAGGCGTGGCGGCAATGTCGATCCGCAACATCTGCAGCGCGGCGGGTCATTCGCAGGGCGCGTTCTATTCCAACTTCGCCAGCAAGGATGACCTGCTGGTCGACATACTGCAGAGCCACATACAGGACGAAGTCACGCTCTTGCGCGATATCGTTGCGCAGTGCGTCGGGGACGATATCGAGGCGACGCTCGAGGTGCTCGCCGACCGTCTCGCGAAGCTGGCCGAAGAACCTCAATGGTCATTGCTTTCGATCGAACTGCAACTTCATGCACGACGGAATCCGGCCTTTGCCGAGCGACACCGGGAGGGCAAGGCGGCTTGCTATCGGATGTTCGGTGAGCTCGTGGCCGACCTCGTCAGGCGTTTCTCTCTGCGGCCGGCCTTGCCGGCAGAGCAGGCCGGCATCGGCCTTTATGCGCTTTGGATGGGGCTGGCCGTCCAGGGTGATGTCGAAGGGGCCATCTCGCGCGACGAGATGCTGGTCGGCTTTTTCCGCGCCATGGCGGGGCTCGATGTGCTGGAGCCTGCAAAGCCATGAACTCGGACGGCCTCAAGCGCCGACGGATCGGTTGCGATGCTGCGGGCGACCCGCTGTCGGGCAAGATAGACGAACAATGTCGCTTCCACATCAGCTTCCGGGCCGAGGAACACGACATCGACGAACTTGATCATGTCAACAATGCGGTCTGGGTGACGTGGCTCCAGGATGCCTCGGTGGCGCACTGGTTCGCGGCGGCTCGCCCAGGCGATACCGACACCTATGTCGCGGTGGTCCTCAGGCATGAGGTCGATTATCGCGGCAATGTCCGGGCGGGTGAGGATGCAACCGCGGTCACCTGGGTTGAGGGACGACCGCGCGGGGCGCGCTATTCGCGCCGCGTCGACTTCACCGACAACAAGGGCACGGTACTCGTGTCGGCCCTTTCCCAATGGGCGCTGATCGAAAAAGCGACTGGCAAGCTGGTCCGGGTGCCTGTTGAAGTCGCGGCGCCGTTTCTGCGCGATGCCACAGGGCAGGAGAGGAACGCATGACCGAAATCAGAAAAGTCGCAGTGCTTGGAACGGGCGTGCTGGGCAGCCAGATCGCATTCCAGTCGGCCTATACCGGCTTTGAAGTAGTCGCATACGACATCAATGACGAGAGCCTGCAGAAGGCGCGGCTGCGGCTCGCAGCTTTGGTCGAAACCTATCGCAAAGAGGTGACCGGCGCGGCGGACCTGCAAGCCGACACAATGGGCAGGATTATACTGACAAGCGATCTGGCTGCAGCCGTTGCGGATGCCGATCTGGTTATCGAAGCCGTGCCAGAAGTGCTGGCGATCAAGTAGGCGCTTTATGAGAAGCTGGCAAGGTTGGCGCCATCGGACACGATCTTGGCCACCAACAGTTCGACGCTGCTGCCCAGCGATCTAAAGGATTTCACTGGCCGGCCAGATCGGTTCCTGGCGCTGCACTTCGCCAACAACATCTGGAAATTCAATACGGCCGAGGTGATGGGAACGCCCGAGACAGATCCGGCGGTCATCGACACTATTCTCAAATTCGCTTCTGATATCGGCATGGTGCCCATCCCCATACGCAGGGAAAAGGCGGGCTATGTCCTCAATTCCCTGCTTGTGCCGCTGCTCAACGCCGCGGCCGAGCTCGCCGAAGGCGGTTATGCCAATCCGCATGACGTCGACAAGGTGTGGCGGATCGCAACGGGTGCGCCGATGGGGCCGTTCCAAATCTACGACATGATAGGACTTAATACGCCCTACAACATTCTTTCCCACGGCGATAAGCATGCCCGGTCGCTCGCCGCATGGCTGAAGGAAAACTACATCGACAAGGGCAAGCTGGGCATCGCCTCGGGCGAAGGCTTCTACAGCTATAAGCCCGCCGACTGATCCGACCACAAGAACAAGAGGAGTTCGCCATGCACTATAGCAGCGGAAACTATGAAGCGTTTGTCCGTCCCCGCAAGCCGGAAGGCGCTGACAGGAAGACGGCTTGGTTCGTCGGCTCGGGTCTCGCGGGGCTCGCCGGCGCGGCATTCCTCATCCGCGACGGCGGTATAGCCGGTGAGCGTATCACCATCCTCGAAGAGCTGGATATTCCCGGCGGCGCGCTCGATGGTCTCGATGTGCCGGACAAGGGTTTCGTCATCCGCGGCGGCCGCGAAATGGAAGAGCATTTCGAATGCCTGTGGGACCTGTATCGCTCCATCCCCTCGCTGGAAATCGAGGACGCCAGCGTTCTCGATGAGTTCTATCGGCTCAACAAGGACGATCCCAATTTCTCACTTCAGCGCACGACCCAGAACCAGGGGCAGGACGTTCCAGACAAGCATTTGCTGACGCTGAACGACCGGGCGCAGAAGGACCTGATCTCGATCTTCCTCGCGACCCGCGAGGAAATGGAGAACAAGCGGATCAACGAGGTCTTCAGCGAAGATTTTCTCAAGAGCAATTTCTGGCTCTACTGGCGCACTATGTTCGCCTTCGAGGAATGGCATTCGGCGCTGGAGATGAAGCTCTACATCCACCGCTTCATCCATCACATCGCACATCTGGCGGATTTCTCCTCGCTCAAGTTCAACCGCTACAACCAGTATGAATCGATGGTCCTGCCGCTGGTGAAGTGGCTGACGGAACGGGGCGTGAAGTTCCGCTATGGCGTCGAGGTGACGGATGTCGATTTCGATATCCAGGAGGGCCGCAAGCAGGCGACCCGCATCCACTGGAAGGAGAAGGGCGAGGAAGGCGGTGTCGATCTCGGCCCCGATGACCTCGTTTTCATCACCATCGGGTCGCTGACCGAGAATTCCGACAACGGCGACCACCACACGCCGGCGAAGCTGAACGAAGGCCCGGCACCGGCCTGGGACCTGTGGCGGCGCATCGCGGCGAAGGATACGGCTTTCGGACGCCCGGATGTGTTCGGCGCCCATATCCCGGAAACAAAATGGGCGTCGGCGTCGATCACGGCCACCGATCCCCGCATTGCGGAGTATGTCGAAAAGATCACCAAGCGTAACCCGTTCACTGGCAAGATCGTCTCGGCCGGCATTGTCACGGTGAAGGATTCCGCATGGTTGTTGAGCTGGACGGTGCATCGCCAACCGCATTTCAAGAAACAGCCCAAGGACCAGATGATCGCCTGGTTCTATGCGCTCTTCGTGGACAAGCCCGGTGACTATGTGAAGAAGCCGATGCAGGAGTGCACTGGCGAGGAGATCACGCAGGAGTGGCTCTATCACCTCGGGGTGCCTGTCGAGGACATCCCGGAACTCGCCGCGAAGGGCGCCAGCACCGTGCCGACGATGATGCCGTACATCACCGCTTTCTTCATGCCGCGCCAGGCCGGCGACCGGCCAGACGTCGTGCCGGAAGGTGCGGTCAATTTCGCCTTTATCGGCCAGTTTGCGGAGTCGAAGCAGCGTGACTGCATCTTCACGACCGAATATTCGGTCCGGACACCAATGGAGGCCGTCTACACTCTCATGGATGTCGAGCGCGGGGTACCCGAAGTGTTCAACTCGACCTACGATATCCGCACGCTGCTTGCCGCCGTCACACCGCTTCGTGATGGAAAGGGGATCGACGTGCCGGGGCCGGCCTTCCTGCGCAAGCTGCTGATGAAGAAGCTGGAAGGCACCGAGATCGCGAAACTGCTCGAGGAGTACGACCTGATCTCGAAAGAGTGAGCGGTGAATCCGCAGGCGCAGTGGAAGGTGAAGGATGGCCAACGATGACCCAGAGAGCGAGCCAGCGACTGAAGGCGGGCAGGTCCATGCTCTCCATGGCAATGAAGGGCGGGATGATGATACGGCCTCCCGCTCTACCACGCTCGATCCGGTGTGCGGAATGGTGGTCGATCCCGCTACCGTGGCCCATGAAGCGGAGTATGAAGGGCGAGCGCTATGTCTTTTGCTCGGCGGGATGCAAGGCCAAGTTCGTGGCCGATCCACAGCGCTATCCCGCTTCGGCGGGGCGTGACGGTTAGAATGATCTGCCCCCTGCTGAGTGGCCCAGAGACTATGATAGTCTGGACCACGAAAGGGACATTGAATGCCGAGCAGGAAGCACAAGCCGGAAGAGATTATCGGCAAGCTGCGTGAAGTTGAGATCGCGTTGGCGCAGGGGGCCTCGACTGCCGAGGCGTGCCGGCGGATCGCGGTCAGCGAGCAGACCTATTATCGCTGGCGCAAGGAATATGGTGGCCTGAAGACCGACCAGGCGCGGCGGATGAAGGAATTGGAGAAGGAGAACCAGCGGCTTCGCCGGGCGATCTCCGACCTGACGCTGGACAAGCTGATCCTGCAGGAGGCTGCAAAGGGAAACTTCTGAGCCCCGCGCGGCGACGGCGCTGCATCGATCAAGTACGACGGGATCTGCCAGTCTGGGTATCCGAGCGACGGATGTGTCGGGTGCTGGGGCAGCATCGATCGACACAGCGCAAGGTACCGCGCGGGGCAGATGACGAACAGGCGTTGAACGAGGACATCATCGCGCTGGCAAAGTAATATGGTCGCTACGGCTACCGCCGGGTGACGGCGTTGCTGTGCCATGCGGGGTGGACGGTGAACCATAAGCGGGTTGAGCGGATCTGGCGGCGCGAGGGGCTGAAGGTGCCGCCGCGCCAGCCAAAACGCGGGCGTCTATGGTTAACGACGGATCGTGCATCCGCTTGCGGCCCGAATATCCGGGGCATGTCTGGGCCTATCACTTTGTCGAAGGGCGCACGCATGAGGGCCGCAAGTTCCGGATCCTGACTATCATCGATGAGGCCAGCAGGGAATGCCTGGCGCTCATCGTTGCACGCCAGCTCAGGCACGAGGATGCTCTGGCGGCCCTGGCCGACCTGTTCGTCCTGCGCGGCCCACCAGCACATATACGGTCCGATAATGGCAGCGTGTGTATCGACGACTCGCTCAAGCGCAGTCGGACAGAGCGTAGGCCATGAATCTTTTACCGTGAACGCTGATGTGTGGAGGCTGAGCAGCCGCAGCGCTGAATTAGCGCGCTGCTACCTAGAGAGCTACCTAGCGAAAGAACGCTCTCGGTCGCCTGTTTCGGCGAGGTCGATAACCGACTGGAAAATAAGGAGAATTTGGTGGACGCACTTGGGCTCGAACCAAGGACCCGCTGATTAAGAGCGGAGCTTTGTGCCCTTTTCGTTCCTTTCCAATACTACGCCAAACTACGCTCAAGGGCTTGAAACGGTTGGAATAAATCCGCCGTGGATTACCCTTCGCTACGCCAGCGTAATCCCGACATCTGATTACGTGGCGATTACGTGGACGAGCGCCAGATCATGCCCAATCAGTCAATCACATTGCGAACCATTCAATCCGTTACACCGGACCCGCACCGCGACATTTACGTGTGGGACCCCCGGCTGAAGGGCTTCGGACTTCGCATTACGCCAAGAGGAGCACAGTCCTTTGTGTTCCAGTATCGGGTAGACGGCGGGCCTGCGCGCCGCAAGACAATTGGGCCTGTCGGCAGTCCCTGGACGCCGGCCACGGCGCGCAAGGAAGCCGAGCGGCTGCTGGTCTTGGTCTATCAGGGGATCGACCCGGTTGAAGCCAAGCGTGAAGCGAAGCGGAAAAAGGAGACGCTGAACTTTCGGACCTACAGCGAGAGGTTCGTCGAGCTCTATCTCAAGCCGAACTGGCGGGGGACGTGGGGCTCGGCGAATTGCACGATCCACAACGTTTTTATTCCGCGCTGGGGCAACCGCCCCGTCCATGAGATCACCCGCGCTGACATCGTGAAGGTGCTGGATGAGTATTCCGATCGCCCGGCGCGGCGCAAGGAGATCCACTCGCTCCTGCGCAAGTTCTTCAATTGGGCGACCGACCGGCAGGATATCGATGTCTCGCCGCTGGCCGGGATGAAGGCTCCGAAGGCCGTTCCATCGCGACGCAGGGTGCTCAGTGACGACGAGGTTGTGGCCTTGTGGAGGGCGACCGAGAATTCCGGATGGCCGTGGGGGCCCTTTGTGCGGATGCTGATCCTAACGATGCAACGGCGTCAGGAAGTTGCCGAGATGGACTGGTCTGAAATCGACATCGATGCGCGTAGATGGACCTTGCCGGCCGATCGGGCGAAGAATGATCAGGAACATGTCATACCGCTGACAAGCCTCGCTTTGGCAGAACTGCAGCTGCTTGGCCCGAAGCGCAAGGGTCTCGTATTCACGACCACTGGCACGACCCCCGTCTCGGGATTCTTCAAGGGAAGGGCGGCTCTCCACAAGGACATGATCGCGCACCTGAAGGCGAAGCAGATCGAGGACGGAGGAGACCCCGACCAGGTAGACGTTCCGAACTGGCGACTACACGATATCCGCAGAACCGGCGCAACCCATCTCCAGTCGCTGAGAGTCCCCGTCGAGGTGACAGAAAGCGTGCTCAACCATATCAGCGGAACAAGGGCAGGGGTCGCGGGGATCTACAACCGCTACAAATATGACGATGAGAAGCGCACCGCTCTCGATGCTTGGGACGCGAAGCTGCGGTCCATCCTGTCGACATAGGCCAATGAGACGCATGGTCTGATTCCAGACCATGGCTAGCTGCGCCTCTCGGCCCGCGTCGAACGCAGCGGAGCAGCACGGCAGTGAAACAAAAGGGGCACCGCAGATACCGTTGACATTTGTCAACATATAGGCGATAAGGAGGTCGGTTGAATGGCTAGGCCACGCCATCCGAACAAGGAGATTGAAGCTGCTGTTGCCCATGCGGAAACACTGGGCTGGCGGGTCGTTCCGATCAGTGGCCACGCCTGGGGGCGGCTCTACTGCGCTTGGGCTGACCGGGACGGTTGCATGGTCTCGGTGTGGAGCACGCCGCGTAATGCGGAGAACCATGCCAAGGCTATACGACGGGATGTGGCGCGGTGCCCGCACGGGCAAGCGGAGTGAGTGAGATGAAGACGCATGAGTTCACGATTGTCGCCTCCGGCCTCGATCCCGAGGCGGACGGCTACGAAGACCGCTTCTTCGAGGCCGGTTGCGACGACGCGACGCTTTCGTTCCAGAAGGGCGTGATCATCGCCGAGTTCGCCCGTCAAGCTGTGTCATTTTCCAAAGCTGTCACAACCGCTTATAAGGATATACTCAAAACGGGTGCCAAGATCGAACGGGTCGAGCCGGATTATCTGGTGAACCTCAGTGACATTGCCGAGCGCTCAGGTCTCACCCGTCAGGCGATCTCGCTCTATACCAAGGCGGAACGTGGCTCAGGCTTCCCCAGTCCGGTTGCGCGCGTCACCTCCAACAGTCCTCTCTGGGATTGGCTGGAAGTCACCGAGTGGCTCCACGCCCAGGCAAGAATCGACCGCGAAGCGGTGGTAGAGGCGCGGATTGTCAAAGAGGCCAATCGCTTTCTCGAGTTGCATGTCGGGGAGCCTGATAACTTCACGCGGCGACTGGAATTGCTCGAGGATGCGGGACCCTAGGCGTATTCAGGTCTGACGCCCATGCACCACCCTATTGCTCAGATGCAGCATTTGCCGTATCTTTCGTCACCGGCTGATTAGATCGCCTATCAATAGTTTGAATTCGGGAAAATACATCAATATTCTAAAAGTCATGAACAGGCTCGACGAGTTGATTAAGCAAAAGCAAGAATTAGTTTATGCGGTCGACCGCGATGGCTTCGCCACTTCTACGCTGCGTTGCTGCTCATCCTTCGCTCTTTGGGCGAACAGCCGAAGCGCTCTGAAAACGCGCGCGTGAAAGCGGCAGCCGAGCGATAGCCAACGCGATTGGCAACCGTCTTTATCGGGACATTGCTTTCCGCGAGTAGGTTGAGCGCACGCTGAAGCCTCCAGTCCACTATATACGCCATCGGGCCACTGCCAACCAGCTCGCGAAAGCGCTCGGCAAAGCGGCTGCGCGACATCCCCACGGCCGCCGCTAGGCTTTCGACAGTCCATCCATGGGCGACATCACCGTGAATGAGGCTGAGTGCCTTGCCGATCTGAGGGTCGTAGACAGCGGACATCAAACGGCTGATTTCGGGCGCCTGCGCGATGCCGGCGTGTATCGCCTCGATGAACAGCACCTCGGACAGGCGGCTGACGCTAGCTGTGGCTCCCGGTTCGCCCTCAAACATGCGGCGCACAAGCAGGCGCAGAACGTCGTCAAGCATGGGCCGTGATGCACGGTCCGCTGCGGTAACATGCAACAAGTCCGGTATCGAACGTAGCAACGGGTGGTCTGCACCATCGGCAAAGGAGAAATGGCCGCATACCATTTGGCAGGATTCGCCGGCTTCGCCGCTCCCGACGATGAACGGCCCCGAGCCGGTGAAGCCTGCTTGCTGTATGACATCGCCAAGCGGTTGCCCTTCAACGGTTTCGCTGCTCGACAGCAAATGGCCAGCGCCGCCGGGAACAAGGGCAAGATCGCCAGCTCGCAACTTTGTGCGCGTCCCATCGGCGAGGGTGACGTAGCACGTCCCTTGTACCACTAGGTGAAAGCGCGCTGCACGCCTGTAGCTAGGGACGGCGATATTAAACGCCGGGTAAAAATCGGTGCGAAAGTAAATTGTGGCTTTCAGTGCTACTGTGTCGAGCACGTCGCTGAGTACATCGGTCATGCTGGTTGCTTAGCACCGGCGCTCGTTAAGTCCACAAGACTATTCGCGAAACGTTGCAGGTCATCCCAACGAATTGACCAGAAGTCGCAAAATGACACCACCGCATTGCGTTACCTCCCACCGACGCGCAATCAAGCGTCGACGGACTTGCTAACCCTTCGCCAGGAACTGCACGGAGATTTGTCGTGGAGACCATTCCCCAGACTGATGCCGCGTCTGCGCCGTCGAAAACCCAAGACCTGCTAAATGCGGTCAAGAAACAGACCGGCGGCATGCCCAATATTCTTGCCACCATGGCGCAATCACCGGCCGGGCGCAGTGGTTATCTTGGAGTTGCCGGAGCACTCGCCGCACGAAACCTGTCAAATGTGAACCGCAAGCAGATTGCGCTCGCTGTCGCCGGTGCCAATGTGTGCGATTATTGCGCTTCGGTGCATACGGGACGCGGCAAGGGAGCAGGTCTTTCGTCCGACGAAATGGCCAGGAATTTGATTGGCAGATCGTCATATCCCAAGACCGCCGCTCTGTCGGGCGTCGCATGCGAAGTCGTTCGCCTACGTGGCCAGACAACGGCAGCTCAACTCGCAACGCTCACCACGCCGGTTCCGATCATGAGGCCGGTGTCGAGACTGTCGCGAACATCACACTCAGCATTTTCACGAACTACTTCAACCATATCGCGGGGACCGAAAATGATCTCCCGCTGATGCGTTCGCGGAGCGCCTTGTTTGTTTAGGCGACCCGAACGGGCCGGTTCGCCGCCCCCAGCGAACCGGCCCAACTCGGTCTTCAATCACATTCAATCCGAAGGAAAAGCCAATGACCAATCCAATAGAAGCTGCCGAAAGCGCATCAAACGCGCTCACCGCTCAGGGCAGAATCCTTGAGTCGATCGACCAGTACTATGCCGACAATTGCGTATTCATCGAACCCGATGGCGCAAGCCGCACTTCGAAGGCTGCAGAGCGCGCACATCTTGAAGGCTTTTTCGCGAGCCTGAAGAGCTTCGAAAGCGCGACGTTGCACGGCCAGGCCGTCGGGGACAATTTCTCGGCGAGCGAATGGACGTTCAAGATGACGGCCGGTGATGGCAGCCCGATCATCTGGCACGAAACGCTCGTGCGCACCTGGCGGGACGGCAAGATCGTCTCAGAAAAATACTACACCCAGGCCTGATCTCGGGCGACCCGATTGGCTCCGTTTCGACTTGAATCCCGGCGCACAGCGCGCGGGTAATTTACTACTCCAACAGAGGGAAATCTCATGTCCAATGAAAATGAAGTTGCCATCCAGTCCCGCCGTGCCCTGTTCCGTTCAGCTGGAATTGCCGCGGCTGGGTTTGGGCTCGCCACCCTTAACGCACCGTTGCTGGCCGCGCCACGCAAGATAGCGCGCCGCGGCGATACCGTCAGCTCAGATGTCGGCGTGATGCAGGGTGCTCTTGCACTTGAACATGAAGGTATCGCTGCGTATCGCATTGCCGGCGGAAGCGGGCTGCTCAGCAAAGGCGTGCTCGACGTTGCGTTGGTTTTCCTCGGCCATCACGAGGGGCACCGCGATTCACTTGCCAAGCTGATCGCGACGGCTGGTGCAAAGCCTGTCGAACCCAAGACCGATGCCGAGTATATTTCGGCACTTAGAGCGGTTTCCACACGAACTGACTCGTCAGGGATTCCCTTCGCGGCGCCGTTGTGATTCAGACTTCCTGCTGGTGTCAGGAGGCCAGCATGGATGGCACGAACGCTTTCACAGGATCTTCGGGA
>NZ_RQSI01000072.1:0-13621 GCF_003856955.1 Novosphingobium sp. LASN5T | reverse complement strand
TGCTGGTATAGCTACCGGAGCAATCATGTTTTCGTTCGCCGTTTGGATATGGCGGCGACAAATCATCAAATATCCCGAAGACACTTGGAAAGCTCGCCTCTAGGCAATTTGTCCACGCCGCCTAGGGACAGGACCCATTACTGTTGCGGTCGGAACGGCAGCTATCTGGCAATTCCTAGAAACCAGCCTGCGCGGACACGACGCGATTGCGGACATCCCAGTATACGACCTAGATAGACGGATGAGAGGGGTATTCCTTACCGCAGCCGGATGCCTTGTGTGGCTGGTTCCATTGTGGATGGCAGTTGCACGGCTCCGTGAGCATGGCGCTTACGCAGATGGCTCCGGTCTTGACGACGTTTGGGTTCTCTTGGGCGTGCCTTCAGCGCTGATCGCATGGACGGTATTGCTCGGAGCGTTAGCACGACGACGTAAGCTACCATGGCAGATGATTGTTTCCGCATCGCTGATCGCTATCGCTGGTGCCACTTGGTGGTTGGCGGTTTGGGGTCAATCGGTTTGATGCCGTGTCCGCTCCCCCCACCATTCCCGACGAACGCGCAGTCCGGACAGACGCGATTGCGGACGTTGCAAACGCGTCACCCTGAACGTGTTTCAGGGTCCATTTTTCCTTGCTCACAGCCGTGCCCGGAGGCGCGATGGATGCTGAAACAAGTTCAGCATGACGAGCAAGGGGAGCGATCACTCCCCCCCCTCCTTGCCGTTAGGCCCCCGGGTGGGCGGCGCCCATCGCGCTCATCCCTCCAAAGCGGAATGTGTCCACGCGCCCCAGGCGATCGTCACTCGCCCACCACGTCGAGTTCGAAGCCCGGCACCGGTAGCCCGCGCGCGTCGAACAGGTTGACGACCGGGCTGTCGGCCCAGCCATAGCGGACCTTCGCAATCGGCCCGCCGTTCCCGTCGATCACCACCGCATCGCCATCGACCCGCGCCGGCGCGAAACGGCAGGCTCCGCCCGCGTCGCACAGTTCGAAGCCGATCGCCTGCGCCGAACTCAGCGCATGGAGCCCGCCTTCGATGCCGCCGAACGTCACCCGCACGGCATTGCCTTCGCGCCGCGCCGCCAGCGGCATCGGCACGGGCTTGCCCAGCACGCCCACCGCCAGCCGCTGGCCCACCAGCAGCTTGTTGGCCGGATGGATGTCTGTCGGCTCGCCAATGTCGATCGCGCTGGCGAGCACGGCGTTGCCATCCTCCGCCACGATGCGCCGCTGCACATCGCGCGTCCGCGCCCAGTCGGATGATACCGGCTTGTCCGCCGCCGGGCCGTAATTCGCCAGTTGCACGATGCCGACCTTGAGCGCCGGCCCGAAGCGCGCGCGCCAGCCCGCGATCAGCGCCTTCATCCGCCGCGCATAGTCGGGCGTGTCGACATCGCTTTCGCCCTGATACCAGGCCGCGCCGTCCATCGCAAAATGGCCGAGCGGGGCGATCATGCGGTTGTGCATCAGCCCGATGCCCGCGTTCGCATCCCATGGCGGGCGCGGCGGATAGCTGCGCACGGGCGCGATCGCGTAGCGCCAGCCGGTTGCCAGCGGCAGGCGCTGACCGTTGCCCGTCACCAGCGCCAGCCGGTCCGCGGCACTCGCCATCCCGCCATCGGCATAGGTGTTGGTCACGGCGACCATGACCTCGTTCACCCCCGCGCGCAGGAACGCCGGCGGCAGCTTGTAGGCGCGTTCCTCGTCCCAGCCGAAGGTGTTGCCCACCGCGTGGCCGTTGACGAAGGTCATGTCCATGTCATCGAGCACGCCGAGCATGAGTGTCGCCCCGGCGCGGGCATGCTCCGCCGTCAGCGTGACCTGCCGCCGCAGCCAGACCGTGCCGGTCGCCTTGGCGGCCAGTGGCGTACCGGTCCACGCCAGCCAGCCGCTGATCGCCGGCACGGGCTGCCATGGCAGATCGTCGGGCCGGGTCCACGGCGCGCTGCCGCCGGCCTCGCCCGCATACCACGCCTGCCAGCGCGGCGCGAACTGCGCCACGGCGGCCAGCCGGTCTTTCGCGAACAGGCCCAGCAGTGCCATGTCGCTGGCCCCGCCGATCGCGGCGCCGGCCTGCGGATCCAGCCACGGCGTCACTTTCGATCCGCCCCAGCTGGCGTGAATCGCGCCGATCGGCACGCCACGCGCCCGGCGCAATTCGCGCGCCATGAAATAGCACACCGCCGAGAAGTCCGCGGTCGAGTCCGGACCGGCTACGGCCCAGCGCGTCGGCTTCCCGAACGCGCGCTCGGGCAGATACGCCATCGCTTTGGGCACCTGCAACAGACGCAGGCCGGGGTCCCCCGACCGTGCCACTTCCATGCCGCCGTTCAGCGCGTGCGCCAGCGGGAATTCCATGTTCGACTGGCCGGAGCAGAGCCAGACATCGCCCACCGCCAGATCGGAGACGCGCAGGCTCTGCCCGCCCGACGTCACCGCCAGGTCGACCGGATCGGCCGAGGCCGGCCGCGCGGCAAAGCGCAAGGTGAAATCGCCGGCGGCGTCCGCCTTGCCCTCGGCGCGTTCGGTGCCCAGCGTGGCGGACACCACAGCGTTCGGCGCGGCCCGCCCTTCCACCAGCACCGGCCGGTCCCGCTGTATCACGGCATGGTCGCTCCACACCGCGCCCAGATCGAGCGCGGGCGCCGCCAATGCGGGAGCAGCAAAGCCAAGCGCCAGCCCCGTGAACGCCAGCCGTATCACGCGGGGAAGTCCGCCAGCGCCGGCGCCACGCCCGGCACATCGACATCGAAGGCGAAAAGATCGCCCGCCAGCGGCTGTGCCGCTAGCGCCGCCGCGTCCAGCCCCTTGCGTGCGGTGGTGACGAAGGCACGCGTCATGTCCGGCCCGCCAAAGGCCAGCTTGGTCACGTTGGCGGCCGGCACCTCGACCTTTTCCAGCAGTTCGCCCTCTGGCGAATAGCGCGCGACGCCCCAGCCGTTCCACAGCCCGGTCCACACGCAGCCCTGCGCATCGCAAACCGGCCCGTCGGGATAAGCGTCCGGAAAATCGCGCGCCACGTCGGCAAAGGCGCGCGCCGGGCCAACGGCACCGTCGGCATCGACATCGGCAACCATGATCGCGCGGGCCAGCGTATCGGTGAAATAAAGCCGGGAATCATCCGGCGCGATCGCCGGGCCATTGGTGATGCACACCCGGTCGGGGCCTTGCGGCACGATCCGCCCGCCCTGCGCGCGATAGAAGCGCCCGCTGGAGGCGGTCTCGTCATCGTCCATCGAACCGAACCACACGCGCCCGCGGCTATCGGTGCAGGCATCGTTGAGCCGGTTGCCGGCAGGTTCGCCCGGCACGTGCGCCACGTGTCGGGAATGGCCGGTCGCGGGATCGAACAGATGCAGCCCGTCCTTCATCCCGGCGAGCAGTTCCCCGCCGCCGGCCGGCAGCACCCAGCCCACCTGCTCGTGCACCGGATAGCTCTGGTGTCGCCCGTCCACCGGATCGAAGCGGTGGATACGACGCTGCTTGATGTCGGTGAACCACAGGCATTGGCGTGCCGCGTCCCACACCGGGCCTTCGCCCAGCGTACAACCGAGCGCGAGCGCGTGCTCCACCCTTCGGGTCGCGTTCAACGCCATCCTCCATCGACCCAGTATTCGTGGCCCGTGCAGAAGCGCGCGTCATCCGAGGCGAGGAACAGCGCCATCGCGGCGATGTCCACCGGTTGCAGCCGGCCCTTGAGACATTGTGCCGCGACGATTTCCGCCTCCCCTTCGGGCGTATACCAGCGCATCTGGCGCTCGGTCTGCACATTGCCCGGAATGATCGTGTTGACGCGGATGTTATACGGCCCCAGCTCGCGCGCAAGGCTACGGGTCAGGCCTTCGACGCCGGCCTTGGCGATCTGGTAGAGCGCCAGTTCGTCGAGCCCCAGATGCCACGAAATCGAACCGAGGTTGAGGATCACGCCCCCGCCGCCGGCCTTCATTCCCGGCCATACGGCCTGCGAGGCGAAGAACTTGTGCTTCAGGTTCACCGCCAGCCGCTCGTCCCAGTAGGCCGGCGTCACGTCATCCAGCATGTGGCGGTCATCGCTGGCGGCATTGTTGATCAGCACGTCGCAGCCGCCCAGCACGCCGGCCAGTGCGGTCATCGCGCCGGCCAGCCCGTCGCTGTCCGATACGTCCTGTGCGCGGAACACCGGCACATGCTCGGCGTGGCCAAGCCGCTGCACAAGGCGCTCCCCTGCCTCGGGCAGGATGTCGACGAAACCGACCTGCGCACCCTGCAGCACGAAAGCCTCGACAATGCCCTCGCCTATCCCGCTCGCGCCACCGGTCACGATCACCCGCTTGTCGCGGATGCTGGGGTACTGTGCCGTCAACGCGCGGCTCTCTGTCTGTGCAAGCACCTGCTTTCCCTTGATTTGCGGAGCAGCCCCGGATGCGGTCGACGACACCGCGTTCACGCCCGGTCCACCAGGCCACGCGCGGCCAGATTGCGCATGAAGGCGCCGATGCCCATCGCCCACTTGGGCGCATCGCGCGATGTGGTGACGGTGTTGGTCAGCGTGCCCAGCCGTTCGGAACGGATCGTCACGCGATCGCCCACCTTGTGGGTGAACCCCCCGCCGGGTTCGTCGCGGTCCTGCGTCGGGGCGAACAGGGTGCCGCAGAACAGCACGAACCCATCGGGATAGCTGTGTTCGCTGAGCGTCTGACGGACCAGCTCGAGCGGATCGCGGCTGATCTCGGTCATGCGGTTGGTGCCTTCCATGCGGAAGTTGTCCTGCCCTTCCACCACCAGTTCCACATCGGCGCGGCGCACGTCGTCGATGCCGAAGCCCGCGTCGAACAGGCGGATGAACGGGCCGATGGAGCAGGACGCGGTGTTGTCCTTCGCCTTCGACAGCAACAACGCCGAACGGCCTTCGAAATCGCGCAGGTTCACGTCGTTGCCCAGCGTGGCGCCAACAGTCTGGCCGGCCGGATCGACCACCAGCACGACCTCGGGCTCCGGGTTGTTCCAGCTCGAATCCGAACGCACCCCGATCGGCGCGCCATGGCCGACGGTCGAAAGCACGGGCGACTTGGAGAACACCTCCGCGTCCGGCCCGATCGCCACTTCGAGATACTGCGACCACATGCCTTGCGCGATCAGCGCCTGCTTCAGCGCCATGGCCTCATCGCTGCCGGGAACCACCGCGCGGATGCCCGCGCCGATCGTGGCCTCCAGGCCGATGCGGATTTCAGCCGCCGCGCCCGCGTCGCCCCGCGCGCGTTCTTCGATCACACGTTCGATAGCGCTAACGGCGAAGGTCACACCACAGGCCTTCACGCATTGGATGTCGATCGGCGAAAGCAGTTCCCAGCCTGCGGGCAAACCGTCCTCGATGGCGCCCAGGTCCTTGCCCCCATCGGGCACGCCCCGCGCCAGCGCACCGGAAACCGTGCTCGCAATCTCGGTGATGTCACGGATTCTGCCGCTTTCAAGGACGATCACATGCGGCCCATCGGGCGCTTGCGCACGACCGATGAAGGCCCCGTCCGTAAAGTCGTGCGGAAGGCAAGCCGTAAGGCTCATACCCATCAATGCATCCCTTGTTTCTCTAATTGATAGCGCTACCTTACGTGGCCGCACCGCCAATATCAAGTGCGGACGGACGCGCATTCGTTTTCAACGCATCCTCCGCATGGCTGTAACAGCTTCGGGCCGGGCAAGCGCAGCGGCATGCGGCTGGCCCCTTGCCCCGGCATGATGGTATCGCTACCACATAAGGCAACGGTGCGCCCGCCGATCCTCGAAAACAGGGTGCGCATCTTCAGGAGAGATGTCATGAAGCATGGATGCAAGGCCAAATCCCGCGCAACCCGGCACTTTCCGGCACGTCTTGCCGTCACGAGCCTCGCGGCGGCGCTGGCCATGGCGACACCGCTCCGGGCTCAGAACGACGCTATGACGCCGATCCCCACACCGGCCCAGCCTGGCGCGATCGAACTCGGCACCGGCCCCTTGCCCGGCGCACGCAACCCCGAGACGTGGCATGCGCAATACGGCAGCCGCTTTGCCCGCAACGTGACGATCGCGACGCTCACCCCGTACCTGCCCGATCCCGCCAAGGCCAGCGGGACGGCCGTGATCGTGGCGCCGGGCGGCGGCTTTCTCACGCTCTCCATGGAGAACGAAGGCTCCGACGTGGCAAAGGCGCTTGCCGCCAGGGGCATCGCCGCCTTCGTGCTGAAGTACCGGCTCAACCAGACCCCGGCGACGATGGCCGAGTTCGACAAGTCCATGCGCGCCATGTTCGCGGGTGTGGCCCGCGCTTCGCAGTCTCCGGCACAATCCCAGCCGACCCCGCAAGAACGGATGGCGGGGCTTGCTCCGCAAATTGCCGATTCGCGCGCCGCTTTCGCGCTGATCCGCCAGCGTGCCGGCGAATGGCATATCGATCCCAACCGTGTTGGCATGGTCGGCTTTTCCGCCGGCGCTATGCTGACGCTGGCTACCGAATTGTCCGGACAGGATGCCCGTCCCGCCTTCCTCGGCCTTGTCTATGGCCCGCTTGCCCCTGTTACCGTGCCGGCCGATGCGCCACCGATGTTCGTGGCCATTGCCGCAGACGACCCCTTCTTCGCCAACAATGGCTTTGGCCTCGTGGAAAGCTGGCGCGCCGCCCGGC
Source organism: Novosphingobium sp. LASN5T (assembly GCF_003856955.1). Classification (NCBI taxonomy): domain Bacteria; kingdom Pseudomonadati; phylum Pseudomonadota; class Alphaproteobacteria; order Sphingomonadales; family Sphingomonadaceae; genus Novosphingobium; species Novosphingobium sp. LASN5T. Next base: position 6,982 of record NZ_RQSI01000072.1, on the reverse strand, counting down.
GTCCGGTCGAATTCCACCTCTACGAACAGGGCGGGCACGGATTCGGCATGTACCCCAAGACAACGACCAGCACCGGCTGGTTCGATGCGTTCGTGCGCTGGATGGACATGCACGGCTGGGTCAAGGCCGCGCGCTGAACCGGCGGAACAGGGTGACAACAGCAGTCACACTTCGATGTCACCGATGAACCGCTCGATCATGGTGTTGTCCATCGCCGGAGCGACCAGATAGCCCTGGATGCTGTCGCAGTGCAGCCGTTGCAGGATGTCGGCTTGCGCCAGTGTTTCCACGCCTTCGGCAGTCACCTTCTTGCCCAGCCGATGGGCCAGTTCGATCACGCTGGTCACAATCGCACAGTCGGATGGCTTGGTTTCCACGGAATCGATGAAGCTCTTGTCGATCTTGACGGTGTCCACGGGAATATCGCGCAGATGCCGCAAGGATGCGAACCCGGTGCCGAAATCGTCGAAGGCCGTTCCCACGCCTGCGTCATGCAAGCGGCTGATTTGCAGGATCGCCTCGTTCTGCTGGCTTCCAAGGAGCGTATCCTCGTTGATTTCCACGCAGATGTCCCGTCGGTCGATCATGCCGCTTTCGACAGCTTCGATGATCAGGTCGACATAGTCGGATGATCTGAAATCCGCGATCGTTGCATTGATCGAAATGGAGCGAAACGGCACCGCCGCATCGCGCCATGCGCGGATCTGCCGGATCACCGTGCGCAGGACGAACATGTCGGCCCTGGCGGCGAGGCTCTCCTCGATCAAGGCGTCCGCGAAAGCCGCAGCCGAAATCAGGCCATCGCGCGGATGCTGCCAGCGCAGCAGGGCTTCCATCGCGATCGGCGAACGGCCTTCACTCTCGATGATCGGCTGATAGAACACGCGTAGCTGACCAGTGTGCAGCGCGGTCTCGAAATCGGCCCGTATGCGCGCGCGCTGCAGCACCGCCTGGCGCATCTCGCTGTCGAACAGGGCGCTACGCGCCCGTCCGTTCGATTTCACGGAATAGAGCGCGATATCCGCACATTTCAGCAATTCGTTTTGGTCCCAGCCATCACGGGGGAAAATGGCGATGCCGATACTGGCGCAGATTGTCCGATCGCTACCCTTCACATGGACCGGCGGAGTTATGGCTCGCAACAGGGTGTCGGCACGTTCCATGGCCATCTTCGGATCACCGCAGTCGTGCATGATGATCGCGAATTCGTCTCCGCCGATGCGGGCGATGCAATCGCCATTCCTGATCGCCGCGCGACAACGGTCGCCCACGGCGCGCAGCACGCTATCGCCGGCGGCGTGGCCCAGACTGTCGTTGATATCCTTGAAATTATCGAGATCGAGCATGGCGATCGCAAACGGAGCTATGCGTTCAAGGCCCTGGTGGATGCAGTCCTTGATTTCATTCATGAACCATAGCCGGTTGGGCAACCCCGTCAGCGGATCGAAGTTGGCAAGATGCCACAGTCGATCCTCGGCCATCTTCTGGCGGGTGATGTCGAAACGGATCGCGATGTACCGTTCGATTTCACCATCGGCGCCCCGATACGGCACGATCGTGGTATCAACCCAGTAAAGCCCGCCGTTCTTGGCCCGGTTGCAGATTTCGCCATGCCAGATGCCGCCCTGGCTGATCGTGTGGTACAACTGGTGGAAGAAGGCGCGATCATGGCGGCCGGATTTCAAGACGCGATGGTTCTGGCCGATCAGTTCCTCGCGCGAATAGCCGGACAGGTCACAGAACTTCCGGTTTACCGAAACGATCGTCCCCTTGCGGTCCGTCACCGCAACCACCGCCGCTTCGTCCAGCGCATGCTGGTAGAAGCGGCTGCGCATGCCGACTTGCGATGGCGTGTCGGGATCACGGAGGGGCGAGGCCGCGCCGTCGGAGACGTTTTTCGGCGCGGCCTCGCCGGGCAGTCCGTCACTGCCCGGGAAGTCGAAATGGCTGATGGAATATTCGCGCATGGCTAGGCGTCTTTCGGCTGTGGCGGTTCCGGCCAGCGAAACCGCGCAGTCCCGGGCAGATGCACGGCGTCATGGGCCGGCTGCCGCTTCAGAATTCCGACCAGTCCTCGGCCGTGGCCGTGGCCGCCATCCCCGCGGATTTCCGTCCCGCGGCGGGGGAAGGACGTGGAGCGGCCGCCGGTGTCTTGCGCCGGTCCTTGGCTTTGGCAATGGGCACGACCGCGGCGCCTGATACGTTGAAGCGCGAAACCAGCGTGGCCAGTTGTTCGGCTTCTCCGGCCAGACTGCGCGACGCGGCGTTCGATTGTTCCACCATTGCCGCGTTGTGCTGCGTCATCTGGTCCATTTCACGAACCGCATCGTTAACCTGCTGCAGGTTCAGCGCCTGGGCCTGCGCGAGATCGGCAATGCCCGTCGCCAGCGATTTGATCTCGCCAACGCGCGCCGCGATCGAACCGAACGCCTCGCCCGACTGCCCCACCAGCTTGACCCCGCGTTCGACCTGTTCGACGCTGCCGTTGATCAGGTGCTTGATATTGCTGGCGGCGTCGGCGGAGCGCTGGGCCAGCGCCCGCACTTCGTTGGCCACCACCGCAAACCCCTTGCCGGCATCGCCCGCCCGGGCCGCTTCGACGCCCGCGTTGAGCGCAAGCAGGTTGGTCTGGAAGGCGATTCCATCGATCACGTCGATGATCTTGCTGATCTCGGTGGCCGTGCGATGGATTCCGTCCATCGCGCCCACGGCCTCCTTGACCACGTTGCGTCCCTGCACGGCCTCGTGATCGGCTTCCGCCACAGAGCCGGTCATGTGAACGGCGCCATCGGCCGCTTCGCGCACGCCGGTGGTCAGCTCCTGCATCGCGGCGGCTGTTTCCTCAAGCGAGGCAGCCTGCCGTTCGGTGCGGTTGGCAAGGTCGTCCGAAGCCTGGCGGATTTCGGCAGCGCCGGTGTTGATCGTCGATGCCGCCTCGGCAACCGACGCCAGCGCGCCACCGATTTCGAGACGCATCGTTTCGAAATCGGCTTCAATCTGGCGATAGTTTTCGGGCAGTCCTTCGAGCTTGGTGGAAAAACGCCCGTTGGCGACTTCCGCCAGCGCGTGTCCCAGCTGTTCGATCACGGCAAGGCGGGATTTCTCCTCGGCCTTGAAATAGGCGGACAGCGCGATTTCCATGTCGAGCAAAGCCAGCTTGACCAGCGTGGCTACCTGCCGGCCGGCGGCCTTGTTGCCGAACAGGCCCGAGCCCTTGTCGCAGATGGTGGTGATGATGGCCGAAAGGACGCGGGCATAGCCGCCGATGTACCAGGTCGGCTCCAGCCCGATGCGGGCGTGGACCGTACCGATCTGTTCCGCCTTGGCGATGTAGCTGCCATCCACCCGGCCCGAGAACAACGCCGCCCAATGCGCGATCTGCTTGCCCTTGGCGTGGTCCATCGCCTGCCGCGACGAAAAGAAGGCCGCCGTCTTGGGAGTCGCTCCGACCTTGTCGTAGAAGCGATCGAGCGCGGCGGGGGCATGACAGGCCAGCGCTTCGGCAATCTTGGCGAAATTGCCATAATCGGCATCGTCGATACCGAAGAAATCGACGCGCTCGTTCACGAATTCGTTTACGTTGATATTGCTCATGAGTGGTCCTTCGCGATCGGTTGAGACGTTTGCAGGTCTATTTTTCTGTGCAGGCCTTGATGGCTTCGGCGCCTATCTGGTCGGCTGGCAGTTCGTGCATGGCCGCGTTCAGGTTGATCGCCGCGGTGGGGGCCTCGGGCACGATGGCGTTGCCTCGTTCCTGCGCGAACGTTTCGGCGCCCGCGTTGCGCATCAGCAAAAGGCCCTTGGCCCCGTCCTGCCCCAGGCCGGACAGCATGATGCCGATGGCCGGCACGCCGGCGCGGGCGATCGTTCCGAACAGAAGGTCGGCCGACGGGCGAACCCCGTTGGCCGGCTCTCTCGCCAGAAGGCGCAACTGCGCCGGTTCGCCCGCTTCCAGCACGACGTGGAAATCCGGATCGGAAGCGATGTAGATGCCGCCCTGGAGCAGCGACGTACCGTCTTTTGCGGGCGTTACGGTGCAGGCCAGTTCGGTGTTCAGCCGCTGGATGAACGCATTGGCCACTTCGGGTTCCGCTTGCAAAACCACCACCGTCGGCGGGCAATTGGGCGGATAGGCGGCAAACAGATCTGTCAGGGCCTCGAACCCGCCCATCGATGCGTTGATGGCGATCAGCGTGCCGTTCCAGTGGAACTGCTCCTTGTGCCAGCGATTCACGTGGTGGGGCCGTTTTTGGCGCACGTTGCTGTTGGCGGCCGCCAGCACGATCTTGCCAAGCTTGCTGACGTTCTTGGCGAACTGTTCAGGGCTGACTTTCAAAGGCTTCGGAAAGCATTCCACCGCGCCCAGCTCATAGGCCCGCAGCGTCGTCACGGCGCCGCTTTGCGTCAGGCTGGAAAGCATGACGACCGGCATGGGATTGCTGTCCATGATCTCTTCGAGAAACTCGATCCCGCTCATGCCCGGCATTTCCACGTCGAGCGTCAGGACGTTGGGACGCAGCAGCTCGATCTGTTCGCGCGCTTCGTTGACGTTAGCGGCGGTTCCCACGACCCGGACGTTGCGGGACTGTTCCAGCAGATCGGAAAAGAGGGCGCGCATCGCTGCGGAGTCGTCGACCACGAGAACCCTTGCGTCATGCATGGCATAAGTCTTTCATTTCAACGTATTGGTGGATTCGTCAGCCGCTAGGGCACGGGTCCCTTCTAACCATAAAAAGCAAGCAAACCGCTGCCGCCTGATCGTAGATTTACGATCCCCGAACAGGGCCTTGCGTTCATTACGTAGGGATAAACCCTGCACCACACCGCAAGTCCCGCGCGGCCAGATGGCGCTGTCGGGATGGGGCTGGTGCAGGAGGTCCGATGTTAGACTGGTTTGTCAAAGACGCGCCGATCCGCACGAAATTCGCCGTTCTGATCTCTATTCAGGCGGTGCTATCCGGCGCTGGCGTGATTCTGGTGCTCGCCGCCGGCGGCAGCGCCCCGGTGATGGCGGCCGCGCTGGCCCTTGCGGTGACAGCGGTGGCGATCCTGGCATACGCGCGCGGCGCGATCTGCACGCCCTATGTCCAGACCGTGCAACGCATGGAGGCGTTGGCTGCGGGCGATGTCGATGCGCCGGTCCGCTTCACCGAATACCGCGATTGCGTTGGCCGGATGACCAAGGCGATGGCGATCTTTCGCAACAATGCACTGGAACTGCGCAAAGGCCGCGCCGCCGAGGAGCGCGAAATCATCAACAGCCTCAGCGACGGCTTGGGGCACCTTGCGGCCAACAATCTGGAATTCCGTCTCGAGAAGCCCTTCCCCGGCGCGTACGATGCCGTCCGGCGGGATTTCAACGCGGCGGCCGAAGCCCTTGCCACCGCGCTCCAGTCGGTGCGGGCCGCAGCCTCCGGGGTGCTGGTCGGAGCATCGGAAATCCGGGCCGCGTCGGACGATCTTGCCCAGCGCAACGAACGCCAGGCGGCCAGCCTCGAAGAAACGGCGGTGGCCATGAACCAGATCACCGGCAAGATGGTGTCGACGGCGGAACGCGCCGGCGAAGTGCAGCAGACCATCGGGGCCGCGCATCGCGAAGCCAGCGAAGGCGGCGAGGTGGTGACGCGGGCGACCGAGGCGATGTCCGCGATCGAGTCGTCCGCGCGCGAAATCAGCCAGATCATCAACGTGATCGACGGCATCGCTTTCCAGACCAACCTGCTCGCGCTGAACGCAGGGGTTGAAGCGGCGCGCGCAGGCGATGCCGGAAAGGGCTTCGCCGTGGTGGCGAACGAAGTGCGGGCGCTGGCCCAGCGCTCCGCCAACGCCGCGCGAGACATCAAGGAACTGATCACCCTGAGTTCGCGGCAGGTTGCCGACGGCGTGATGCTGATGGGTGAAGCCGGCGGCCTGCTTGAAAGGATCGTCGGGGGTGTCGGTGAGATCTCGGCGCTGGTTACGGAGATTGCCGATACCGCGCACGAGCAGGCGCAGAATCTGCGCCACGTCAACACATCGGTGGGCGAGATGGATCGCATGACGCAGCAGAACGCGGCGATGGTCGAACAGGCCACGGCCGCGGCGCGCAGTCTCGCCAGCGAAGCGCATGAACTGACCGCGCTGGTGGACCGGTTCCGCATGGGCGAAAGCGAAGACCGTCCCGCCTATCGCCCGGCGGCGCGATCCAAGCCTTCAATCCCGTCGATACCCAGGGTGCAAGGCAACCTTGCTCTCGCTCCCGAACCGGCGGCCGCTGTCGCCGACCAGGCAGACGACTGGTCCGAATTCTGAGCCGAGCCAGCCCGCAAAGGACGCCGTTTCATCATGCAGACATTTCCGCTTCCCCCCCGCTGCGATCGCGCGACTGTAGAGGCTTTGCTGCCCGATCTTGTCGCGGCGGTTGGCACAGGTCCGCTGACGATCGACGCCGCGCAGGTGACGCACGTCAGCCAGGCCCTGCTGCAGCTTGTCATCAGCGCGCGCAAGACCAGCGACACCGTTCGCATCGTGCCGTCGCAAGCCCTGTCCGAAATCGCGCGCATGGCGGGACTCGCCGCTATCCTGAACGAAAGTGAACCGGCATGACGAACGAGGAACTTCAGCAGATATTCTTCGTCGAATGCGAAGAATCGCTGGCGGCCGCCGAAGCCGGGCTTGCCGCGTGCCAGGCGGGGACGCACGACGCCGAGACCGTCAACGCGATCTTTCGCGCGGTGCATTCGATCAAGGGCGGCGCCGGCGCTTTCGGGTTTGCCGCGCTGCAGGCCTATACGCACACGTTCGAAACGCTGCTTTCGGATGTGCGCGAAGGGATGGTCGACCTGACGCCGGGTCTGGTTGATCTGCTCCTTCGCGTGTTGATTTCTGCTGAGAGTTGACCCGGGATTTTCATCGAGAAGTGACCCTGGTGGGTGTTATGTCCCGCGCTGCGGGGTTTGGGTCAAGCGGGTGATTTTTCCTTTCTGGATTTTGGGGCAGCGGT
>NZ_RQSI01000071.1:0-13824 GCF_003856955.1 Novosphingobium sp. LASN5T | reverse complement strand
CCGGCGCCGCTCTGGCCCCGAAAATACCGTCACCTGACCCACCGACCGCTCCAAAGCACACTCTTAAGAGCACGCTTAAGAGCGCTCGCTACCTACCCAGACAAGGCGGCCCCCGCCGGATGGATACGGTGGTCGAGAAAGCGCTGGCCGAGGTTGGCGTCGATCCCAAGCTGTCGCGCGCCCAGCGGGGCCGACCGCGCACCACCACATGGCTGGCAATCGAGAACGGCTTCGGCATCCGCCACTACGCCAGCGGGCGCCATGTCTATATCGTTCAGACGCGGATGGGCGGGCGGGTGCGGACGATCACCATCGGCCCGGCCACCGTGCTCACACGCCATCAGGCAACCATGGTCGCACGCCGCGTTATCGCCCACGCCCGCGTCGGCCACGATCCTGCCACGATCCGTGAGCGCATTCGCAGCGCCCCGCGCATGGACGATTTCCTGAAGGAATATTGGCAGAAATGCGCAGCATCGTGGAAACCATCCACGCTCACCACCGCCACCGATTACCGGCGCTGCCATATCGATGGGGCGTTCAAGGACATCTATGTCGACAGCCTGACCGAGGCTGATGTGGCCAAGTGGTTTGCGGCTCTGACTGACAATGCCGGGCCTGGCGCGGCGAACCGTTGCATGGACATCCTGCGCGCGGCGCTCAACAAGGCTGAGGCGTGGGGTTACCGCGTCGAGAACACCAACCCCTGCTATGCCGTGCGCTGCAATCGCAAGGTGATGCGCACGCGCCATCTGTCTGAAGCCGAAATGACGCGCCTTGGTGCGGCGCTGGCAGAGATGCGCGACCATGCCGATCAGAGCCTGCGCTCGCAGGCGGTCGCGATCACGCTGCTGCTGCTGACGGGGTGCCGTCGCGGTGAAATCCTCTCGCTGCAATGGAGTGACCTGCGCGGCAACCGTCTCAAGCTTCGCGATAGCAAGACCGGGGCGCGCACCGTTTGGCTGGGGCAAGAGGCGGTCGATCTGCTGGCCAGACATCCGCGTTCGCCCAAGGTTCCCTGGATCTTCTGGAATGAGCGATTGCGCAGGCAGATCAGCACGGTTGGCGCGGCTTGGCAGCTCGTCCGCGATGCCGCCGGGCTGAGGGACTTCCGGTTGCATGATCTGCGACATACCTTCGCCAGCCACGCCGTCATGAATCGCGAGAACCTGCCTATGATCGGCAAGCTGTTGGGGCATCGCTGCATCCAATCCACGGCGCGCTATGCTCACCTCGACGACGCCCATCTGATCGATGCCGCCGAGGAAATCGGGCAGGCCATCGAGCTGGCATTGGCTGGCGGGAGATAGGTCTCAATTCTCCTTGAAGATTGGGCGTCAATGACGTACATGCCACACATGAAGACTCGCCCCATCACCGTCGCCGAGACGCAGATCTTCGCGCGCTCGGCGGCCAAGATCTGGAGCGAGGCGGAACTGGCTGAGTTGGTCGATTACGTCGCCCACAACCCTGAAGCGGGCGACGTGATCCAAGGCACTGGCGGTGTGCGCAAGCTGCGCTGGGGCAAGGCGGGAAGTGGCAAGCGCGGCGGCGCGCGGGTGATCTATTTCTATTATCACTCGGGTTGCCCGCTCTACCTGCTGCTGGCTTATGCCAAGGCGCAGGCCACCGACCTGACGCCGGACGAGAAGAAGGCGGTCGCCGATTTTGCGGCGATCATCAAGACAGCGGCGGGCATCGCCGAAGGAGACGCATGATGAGCAGCTTTGGTGACGATCTGATCGCGGCCATGTCTGAGGCTGCGGCGCATGCACAGGGCGTGGGCCAGGTGGCGCGCGTCCACACCATTGATGTGCCAGACGTGCGCGCCATCCGCGAGGAATTGGGCCTGTCGCAGCAGGCCTTTGCCAGCGCATACCGGATCCCGCTGGCAACGCTCAAGGGCTGGGAGCAAGGCCGGCGGCAGCCTGATGCTACCGCCAGCGCCTATCTTTCGGTAATTGCCGGGCTGCCGGATGCGGCGCGAAAAGTACTGCAAGCTAGTTGATCCGATACCCACAGGGTACTGGAACCGTTAGCTAACCGACGCTGAAACCTGACCGTAAAGTGTTAAACGCTGCCGGTCGATCCAGCAGGCCAGCCCGAACCAAACGATCTCGTTCGGCCAATTCCTGAACCTTGCTGATAATATCTAACCGATTGGATGGGAGTGGACCAGACAAGGGCGCCGCGTAAAGGACAATGACGTCCTTTCCATCCACCTGGGGGGCGTGTTCTAGTGCGTAAAGACCGTGTGCCCCTGCTATTTTCGCCCAGTTTTCCGCCGAACCCACCCACCGACTCGAGGCTTGGGCGAAGAGATCGGCAGCCTGATCGGGGCTTTGCCCCTTGGTCCGAACCATTTCCGATTTCACCACAGCCGCAAATATCGTCTCACGTGCCTGATGAACGTCGTCCTGCCCAGCGGAATTCTTGATCCACTTGGAAACGATTAACAGAGCAGCCAGAAGGGCTGCGCCAATGGCGCCAACTGTCAAATATGTTGAATGCTGATCCATATCTTTTGACCTATTCCGAAGCATTACTCTGGTACTCCCGCGTCACACCATTTCTGCATCAACATGCGCGATGGAATTGTTCCATTCGTTCCAATGCTCCTGTTCACGCAGAATGCGTGTCACGGCATCCTTATAGGCCGCGAGAGACTGTAATTTTTCGCGTTTTTGGTCTTCCAATTCATAAGCACTGTGATCTATTGCGGCAATGTATCCATTGATCTGTTGATCAATGCTATTGCGCAATTCATCTCCGAAAATGCGAATATTCCCAGTGATGTACTCTCTAATAGTTTGCCGTAGAAGCTTGCCTTGTTTGCTTTGCTGTCCCGCGATGCCCTCATAGATGGTTTTCAGCATCTCACCCAAGGGGAGGATCACCAATTCCTTGTGCTCAACGATTTTGATGTCGCGCTCCATCAAGCCGAGCCAAGCGAAAAAGCCTCTGAACGCTCCAGATTGGTCTTTCTGCTCCAATCGTTGCTCAGAATTGATTCTAAAATCGAAGTTGAGCGGTACGCTTTGGTAGGGTGGGAATTTTACGTTGATCTGAAAGACAGTGCGCAGGCCTTCAAAGGTGCAGCCTGCCTGATCAAGTTGTAAGTTTCCCTCTTTCTGCAAACGGTCAAGCAGGGCTTCACACACGATTTTGAATGCAATGGCGCAGCGCTCTCCGCCATTGTTAGCGGCCATTCGTGACAGATCGGTCATGGCATGCACAAATTGGGATGCAAAATGCTTGAGCGCTTCTGCCAGTTGCTTCGCTTCGGCATCGTCTGGCAATTTTCCGCCTTGCAGCAAGGTTTCGCGATAAGACTTCTCTGCAAGTCTTTCGAGCGATGCCTGAAGCTCCTTGAAATTGCCCACATCGGCAATGCTGCCGGGATCCACCTTCTTTCCCCTCAAAACCGCGTCGCAAAAATCGCTCATTTGACGATATGGCGAATCCACAGAGTCAGACTGGACGTCACGGATGGCGGTCAATTTCTCGGGCGGAAAACCAAGATACTTTTCGATGTCGCTCAGTGCCTGGCCGAGATCCTGGAGGTCAAAGCTCTCTCCTGAGTTTTTTGCGAGAGTTGAAAACATAGCAAATGCCTTGTCGGCTTCGGCCTGAAGCTTCTTTTCCGCCTCATTCAGTAGGGCCTTTGCTTTGTCCACCTCATCCTTTGTCCTATCAACATTAGCTTCGATCAGACGGTCGAGTTCTGCCAAAAGCATACCGGCGGTGCAAAAGGCTTTGTTGACCGCACCGCTCAGTACGATTTCAGGCAGATGCTTGCCGATATGCTCGATAAGCGCCTCCTCGAATGCATCAGCCTTCGCATAGCGGAGCGTGTCATCCGTCAGGTGGCGGCGTTGATCCTCGCTCAAATCCGCAAAATCACGCGGATATGAGTGAAAGTACTTTCCCGGAAACATGGCTCCGAAATGCTTTTCAATCTTTTCCAGCAGCGCACTACTCTCTCCGAGGTCGCTGATCGCCTGCGTCGCCCATAGCGCCGGCAGTGACGAGATGGTGCAGGGCTCGATCATGTTGATGACATCCTGCTCCTCCGGCAGAGACTGCAACAGCCTATCCCGCAATTGGCGGGTGATGGCCTCCTTGAAATCGGTCAAGCTTTGCTCGGGGTCTTGGTTTCGCGTAAAGGCATCGACACGATTGAGAAGAAACAGCATCCGCCCAAGCGATTGGGGCGAATTGCGCAGGGCCATGACCTGCGCGACAACTTGAGTAAGTAACTCGCGCTGCTTGTCGCTGTCGGTTTCCTCGGCGTTATAAGCAACAAGGCACAGAGCCTCACGAATGTTGTCACGTATCACATTGCCATTGTACGCATCGCCAATCGATTTCAGGCCTGGCAAGTCGATCAATTTAATGCGGGTACCCTCCGGCAGCATCAGGCGAGTAGTCTGCCGTGCAAGACGAATGGGCCAATCGATCTCAAAGCGGACCGGCTCGATCTGCGAATCTACTTGCGTGGCTTCGCGATAGAGGTGCATTGTGTGCTCGAGTTTGTTGCGAACTTCTGCCGCCTCAAGGTTATCCCACACGCCGGTTTCCCAAGTTGCGCCGCGCGTGGATGGGATTGTTAGCGTATGACGCTGCGCATGATGGCTGATGGTGACAAGGCCAGCGCTCATTTCCTGCACAGCAGAAGGCAGAATTTCATCACCGATCAGGAAATTGGCCAAGGTGCTCTTGCCCGAACTGGTCGTACCTGTGGTAGCCAGGATAAGCTCGGGTGATCGAGCCCTATCCGTCAAATCCTGCACGGCATCGCCAAACCGATCCGCCATAAAAGCGAGATTGTTACGATCGGCGTTTGACAGTCTTGCGTTAAGGTCAGCCGAAATAGCAGCGGAAAGCGCTAACACTTCCTTCCGTCTTTGGAGCCAGTCCCTCGCAACAATCTCGAGCATCAATTTGACATCACCAGGCTTGGTAATCGTGTTCATTTTAAAACCTTGAAGTTGAATGGTGCGATACAGAAAATTGGGCGTGACAGAACCGGCTATATCACGCCCCGTGATTAAATGGCCATGCGCCCGCTCAGGCTAGCTCACGCTCCATCAATTTACGGTTTTCCTCGATCATTTCAGGAATAAGCGCAAGCAATTCGCCGGCAGCCTGACTCAAGGGGGTGCTCGCCGGGATGCCCAGTTTCTCACGGAACTTCACCATGGGCACCTCCCGGACGATCTGGCCGCGCGGGAGATTATACAGATTGCGCCAAGCATCGCGTTCCGAAACGTTTTGAAGCTTCAAGGTGTCCATATCTGGATTGGATTTGATCTGATCGAAAAGATCACGTGCCTGTTCCAATCCATCACTCCAGCCGACCACTGTGATGTCGGCCATTGTGAAGCTGGCGCCATCATTGGCTACCGCCGGGAAACGAACTTCGGTGAGCGGCATGGCAATCAAGGCGCGTCGCAAAACAACATACTGGCCGATTAGCCATGAGTTGGTCTCAGCAAGTTGCCAGAATGAGGCGTTTGCATTCAGTGCCTGCAATTCACCCCGCGCCAGATCGGCAAGCCGCTGTGCGGCCACCTCACATATGGCGAGGTCCTCGCCATTCATAGCCATCGCGTCGCGTCTGGCGCTGAGTGCAAAGGCCATTCCTGCAAGAAGCGGCAACCTAGCGGGAGCGCCTGCAGATTGGGCGTTGAAGCGAGTCTGATACTGAGCATTCAATTCGACAGACAAAGTGCCAATTGACGCCAGATCTCTCTCGCTAGGCATATTCCCGCCGGCCAATACCGAAGCGCAATCTCGATATTGGGTCAAAAGAGCGTTGAGTGTGTTCTGCAGCGCATGCAGGGTCAAGCGATCTGCTGCTTCGAGCGCTGTTTCTCGCATTTGAATGTGCATTTGGTCGAAGCCTTGTGCAATTTCGTCTCGAATTTCCTTTAGCAAGAGCAATTGCTGATCCTGCTTCTGAAGCACGAAATGCAACATGGCGTTATTTTCGCGAGCAAGAGCTTCAATGGTTTTCAGCCCGGATTGAATCGTGGTGTTCAGGCTGGAGAGCCGCATCTCGATCCGCTCTAGCCCCGCCTGCTGACGTGTGGCGTTTTCTTGCATGTTGGAAACCGCCCGATAAGCCAGCATGGCTGCGCCTAGCGGAGGGCAAGCAACGAAGGCGGCAAGGTTAACGGCCGGCGATTTTGCCATCTCGTTTAGAGCCGCTGGCGCCGCTTTAAGAGCTTGCCAAGCTAGGCCGGTGAGTTCAGCAATCTCTTGATAAACAGCATCTGTGAACTCGCCAGCCTTCTTGGCTGCCGCGACGATGGCTGCGACAACAGGTGAATGGTCTATGGCATAGACCAGCGACACGCTTACGATACCGCCTAGCGCCGCGCCTGCAAACTGAGAGAGGACCTCCCGCACAAAGCTAGGCAGCAATGGGTATTGCAGCAGCAATTTATCAATGGCTTCAGCCACGATTGGCTGGATCATTCCGCCGACCGCCACCGACAAAATGCGCATAACAGCGGCCAATTTGTCTTCAGCACCCAAATTATCGGGATTGAAGGTAAGGATCTTGATCGACTCTACGATACCCGCCCAGAAGTTACGCAATATGCGCATGGCTGATTTGGCCGTACCAGCAAAAATATTGATAACCGTTGTCATGACTTCGGCCATCATTCCGGCTGCAAACCCTGATCCGGCCACTTTTAAAAGGTCACCGACTTTTTCTTTCACCCGAGCCCATGCAACTCGCACCGCAGCTGTCACGCGCTCAAGCAAGGGGCGAGGATCCAGACGCGTTTTCCAATCAGGTGCCTGTCGCCACTCTTCCAGTATCGCCGGGAACTCTTCTTGAACGGCAATCGAGACTTCCATCAGAACGAGACCGAAAGTTTGTCTTGCGCCCATTTTTAGGCCAGCTTTTCCCCCCTCCCATGCTGTGGTGCCAAGGAAATCCTTGCTGCGATAATACGCGCTGGCATGTTTACGGCTTTGATCTCGTTGCGACGTATCTTCCGCTTGCTGAACCCGCTGCGCATCGGCAGCTAGCCCTTGCTCTAAAGTATGAATTTTCTTCTCCGCACCTTCTGGTGCGCTACCATCTGCAACTGATGCCTTCAAAGTAGCGAGCTCACGCTGCCACTCAGGCGCCTTCTCGGCTTGATATGCTTGATATTCAGCAGCCGATTTATCCTGCATCGAACGATTGATGGATCGATCAGTCGGAGCCAAATTTAGATCCGAGTTCGCCGCTGCGACTCTGTCCAATCCTGAAAGCGAAAACTGTGCATCATTGTGGATCGTCTTTGCTGCGACAACATGATCCCGATCATATTTTTGTCCGGGCTTGATCGGTTCTCCAGTATATCGATCAATCAATTTCCCCTGATCACGGAGTTGGTTCCACTCCTTGCCTTTATCGATATACGACTTATCGCTATGATATTGAGTGGAATCATAATCACCACGATTCTCATAATTCACTTTATGAGAATCTTTTTTGAAAACAGGCTCTCTGCCATTTTTTTGACTCTCAGCTACATTGTGCAGAGTGTCAACGTGGCCATTCACCTCATCATTGCGAAATATCAGTGCATCCAGACCACAACTGGTAATTAGGCTCGACATAAGAACTTCGCGATATTTGCCCAACAAGCCGGGGGCAATCTCATTCCCGGAGTTTGTCGCTACGAAATTTCTGGCAACGGGAAGGTTTCCGGAGGTAGTCGTTCTCATGATTGAGCCCAAATCCTTCATCATTAAGTTTTGAAATATTAGCAGGTAAGCGATGCAATTACAGAATAGCCCTTTTCGGTGCTGGGATACTATCCATTGTCATCTTGTCAAGCAACGCGACAACTTCGCGACGACGGGGTTCCACAGCGCGGCATCGGCAGCAGGATATTCAATCGAGAAGCCGACTTCCCGGTCATGAGTGACGATCATACGCTGGTAAAAACTCTTGCCACGCCCACTGCCTGACAAAACGAACCAGTCGGGGCGGACCACCTGATAGCTGACCGTATAGCCAGAATTGATGAATTCGCGGGCGCGGTCATCCCTTTCCTGAGCAACACTTTGCTCCATCACGTTCCAGCCGCCCCAAACCAGCAATTTGGTCCCGTGCGGGCCAACAAACATCCGACCGTCACCATTTCCGGATTCCGTCTGCGGACGCAGAAGATCGGCAGGATAGCATACCGAATATCCAAATCGCCCGTTTGTATAGGTCTGCCAGGTATGCGGCACCTCCGCCATCGCGGATGAAATTGCCACAAACGGCATGATCGCCAGTATGAAAGAACGCCTCATTTTGGGTGCCTCGCTTGTAACTTGTTTGTGCATCGCAAGCTTACGTATGTCGATCAATTTCATCGGCTTGACATGCGAATGACGCTCGAGACTCATTGAAAAAGCTTGGTTGCGAGATGGGTTCGCATCGTTGCGTCCTGAGTGTCAGCCTTCGCTTTCATCGCCAACAGGTCCCGCCTTGCCCGATCGCCAAAAGCCAACAAATACTTCACCATCTCGGGAATGGTCCCTTCC
The DNA here is from genome assembly GCF_003856955.1 of Novosphingobium sp. LASN5T. Classification (NCBI taxonomy): domain Bacteria; kingdom Pseudomonadati; phylum Pseudomonadota; class Alphaproteobacteria; order Sphingomonadales; family Sphingomonadaceae; genus Novosphingobium; species Novosphingobium sp. LASN5T. Next base: position 5,280 of record NZ_RQSI01000071.1, on the reverse strand, counting down.
TTCTGGGACCCGGACTCGCCGCGCAGGTGTCGCTCGGTACTGGCAATTAGTGCTACAAGGTGGTCGCGGATCAGCGTTGCGGTCTCGATTGTTGCTTCATCCGGCAGGCTCTCGCCCAATTCCACCGCGGTAAGTAGCGCGGAGCAGGCTGCCTGTGCATCCAGCAGGTCATCACGCCGCGTCGGGGCCAACTCCATGGCGCGCGCCCATGCGCCCGCCATCAATCGATCTTTGGTCGAAGGGAGCTTGCTGGAGTTGGTCGCTGGCAAATCGCGGCTGGTTCGATCTTTGCGCTTACTCCACTGCCAGGCACGAAACGCGACAATCACAAAGAAGCTGAGGAAGGCCAGCAGAACTGGCTGTGTCGGATCGGCAGAGGAATTGCCGCTGCTGGAGGTGAGGTTCGCGCCCGACTGAAGGGCGACGCCAATGATAAATCCGCCGAGCACAGCGGGGCCGAGGACGAAGATCAGCGCGTGGCACAGTCGATTGACGAAGCCCATGATGCTCTGGATGATGCGGCCCGCAAGGCGCACCGCCCACGCCAGCAGAAGGAAACGCAGCAAGAACGAAAGTGCGATAGCCCCGAGGCCGAAAAAGCCGATTCCGAACAAAAGCTCGACGAGATATTTCATGTCACGTCCATTCAGATATGGCGGTTGCAGCAAGCCAATATTTGCGTTCGCTACTCAGCGATATTGCTCAAGCGCCATCGTCCGCTTGATGGTTTCGTCCATTAGACAGCCCAGCCAGGTGACATGGCTCATCGACCCGCCGACAAACTCTCCGGTCAATTCCTTCGCGCAGATTGAATCCCGCGCTTTGATCCAATTGCGCTCTGATCGGCGCAAATCATCCTGCCTGCTCGCGGGCAGACGCGAGATGACCATCTTGTAGGCCTGGTTCAGCTTGCCGTCCTGGAAGTGTCGCTCGGCCTCGGTGCAGGCAATCATGCCACTCGTGATGCCTTGGGCCGCGTCACCAGTGTCCATGCATCGATTATAGGTTTCGCTGTAGCGCCGCTCAAAGGGGGTTTTGCTGGCGGCATGGGCTGCGCTCGTTGCGAGAATGATGGCAACGGGCGACAACAGGTGTAAGCACTTCATCAAGGTTCTCCAGGGATGGGCGGCATTTTATGTCTGCTAACGGTTGAGCACACCAATGCGTCAAAATCGGTCATAGGTTCTCTACGGCGTTCAATTTGGCTTTCCCTCCCAAACCTTGCAGAATAGCCATGCCAGTCATGACCAATCGAATGAGCAACCTTGATCGCACCCTTCACCTCGTACGCGCCTTGACCGAGAGCATCGAAGGGCTGACGCTGGATGAAATGGCAGCCGAGGTAAGCGTCAAGCGCCGTACCGTCGAGCGGATGCGGAATGTCATCCAGATGCACTTCGATCTCGATGATTCGATCGAGGGGCGTTCCAAGCGCTTCCGTATTAAAGATAGCCCTGGTCGCGCCTATACAAGGCCTAACGCGCAGGAAGTCGCTGCATTGCAGGCTGTGGTAGACGCCGGGCAACGCGACGGGACCCCCCAAGTCGAAAGCCTGCGCAGCCTTCTTGCCAAGATCAAGGCAGCGCTGGATAGCCGTGAGCGGCAGAGACTGGACAACGATCTTGATCTACTCACCCGTCTGCAACGCTCACGCGTAGCGGCAGGACCGGCGGTCATCGCTTCGCCAAAGGATCTGACCACTATCCAGGCAGCGATCCTCACTGGCCAATGCGTCGAGTTTGACTATTCGCCCGATAGTGCCGCCAGCGCCTCATGGCGCCGAATTGTGCCCTATGGTTTGATCCATGGCCCGATCACTTATGTGCTGGGCAAGCGGCCTGACCGCGACGATTTGCCTTACCTATTCCGCCTCGACCGGATGGATCAAGTTCGCCAAAGCGATGTCCTTGGCTGTCCGCCGGAAGACTGGGATCTCGATGTATGGCTGGCTGATAGTTTTGGCATATGGCGAGAGGATGGTCACGACATAGTGCTGCGTGTTCGGCCTGATGCCGTCGAACGCGCAAGGGCTTGGCGCTTTCATCCGCATCAGCAGTTGGAGGAGGACGGCGATGAACTGCGGGTGCGCTTTCACTCCGGGGGCCTATTGGAGTTGGCCAACCATTTATTCGCATGGGCTGGCGATCTGGTGATCGAAGAGCCGGTTGCACTGAAGGAAATCATGGCCCGCCGCCTTATGGTAGCGCAGTCGCTCCTTGGTGCTGAGCAAGTGGACCGATGATGGCTATTTGGTCCCCAAACCGGAACAAGGATCGAACTTTTGTTCGGGGCCGCCCCTCGATTAGCGTCCCCTTTCGGGGGCAGCATGCACCGCAAGTCCCCATTTTTCGGCCACTTTTTCCGGATTACTCCGTTAGCTTGTATGCTTCCCAAAGTTCCTGTTGACGCAGCACACCGAAAGTGTGCCGCAAGTCGTGTAGCCGCATCCCGGCCGTTCCAGTTGGTCCGCGGTATCCAAGCTGTCGGGCCAGCCTGACGAACACGATGTGCGCGCGCACTTTATGGGGGGCTCTTCCGCGGATGGTCACGAACAGGTCATTGCCCGTGGCGCCGAGCCTTGCCCGGGTGGCGAGATATGCTTCGAGCGCCTGACGGGTCGACGGCTGCAAGGCAATCAGCCGCTGCTTGCCGAACTTGCCGTTGCGGACGATCAAGCCATCCTCGACCAGATCGTTGCATTGTAATGCGAGGGCCTCAGAAATCCGGAGACCTGTCGCCGCCAGCAGCCCGAACAGGTAGTGGTACGTGTATGGGCTGATCGTGCCTTGGGGTGGAACGTCCAATGCAGCAGCCATGATCGCCCGCACTTGGTCCGGTTCAATGATCTTCGGCGTCGGGCGTGGCCGCTTGCCCCGGCCGAATACGCCGGCAGGCGGAACTTCGTGGCCTGAATCTTCGGCGTGCGCGAAAAGGCTGAAGTTACGTGCGGTGTCGAACCTCCGGCGAGCCACATATTGTGAGCTCGACGTGTGGCACCAGTCGTAGATGCGCTGGACCTGAGTGTGCTGATCGCCGAAACCCTCGGCGTATGCAGCGTACTGGCGGAGCATCCGGTCCTGTTCGGAATACTTGCGACCCAGGTTGCGATGCAGCGTGACGTATCTGGAAATGTGGATGTTCAGCATGACTGTTCTCCCGGCCAGGGCTGCGCGATCTTCATGAGCATCGGCAGATCGACCTTGGCGTAGATGGCAGTGGTCTCGGGCGAGCTGTGACGCAGGATGGTCCCGACGGACTCCAGGCCTGCGCCTGCGCGCAGCAGGTTGGTGGCAAGCGAATGCCGGAATATGTGTGACCCGGTCGGCACTCCTTCGATCCCACCGCGGTCGCGCGTACGAGCGACGATGCCCGCGATCTCAGCGGACGAGCGGAATGGCCGAAACGGTGCTTGGGCACGCAGGAACAGATGCTTTTCGGCGGTCTTCGGGCGGGCTGCCGCAAGATATGCCAGGATCGCGTCGCCAACATCCTGCGGCAATGGCAGGCGGTCCGGTCGACGCGTCTTGCCCTTGACCGTCAGGTGGCCGGATCGCCAGTCGATGTCGTCGAGACGCATGTCCTGAATATCGGCAGCCCGCAGGCCGAGCCTGGCGAGCAGGAGAATGATGGCCTTGTCCCGGACTTCCACAGGACGATCTGTCGGACAGGCCGCAATGATCCTCTCGATCGTTGCCGGGTCGACATGGCGCGGCAGCGTCGAAAGGCGGTAGCGCTGCACTGATGGAACTGCATGCAATAAAGCCGGCCGGCACTCGCCACGCACGACCAGAAACCGGATGTAGCTCCTCATTATCGTGACGAGCAGCGATGCCGAGCCCGGCGTCTCCTTGCTTCGTCGTTGGAATGCGCTCCTGAGTCCGGCGGCATCCCATTGCGCAGGCTCGCCCAGCATTGGCATGAGCCGTCTGATATCAGTCCGGTAGCGCCGGATCGTCTCGTCCGTGGCGCCGCGGTGTTGCTTGAGCCATGCCAAGTAAGCCGACATGTGCGGGTCATCGTCCGCCACCGGTTCAACCAATGGGATGGCGCCCCGGCCTCGCAGGAACTCGACGAAGTGCCGTGCGCATCGCCGCCGCCGCTTGGTGCCCGTTGCGACCAGCTTGCCCCGCTTGCGCCAGACCGGGCATCGGCAATCATGCGCTGCATAGTGGTCGATGATCGCGTCATCGATCTCGATCCATTGGCGCCGCGCCATGCGAAGCCAGGCCACGAAATGCTCGGCCTCGGACCGATAGGCCTGTGCCGGTCCCTCGGCAAGTTGCAGGCGATCGATCGCATCGGAATAGTCGGCGAGGTGCCGTGGCAGATCGTCGATCCCGTCGTCGACTTCGACGTAGCCTTGATCTTCCAGGAACCGGACGAAGCGCCTGACCCTTGCTGCTTGGTCAGCCTTGTAGTGCGCTTGCTGCGCCGAATACCGGTGGCACCGGCACCCATGCTTCTCGAACCGCCGGACAGCCCGATCGTCAATCGTGCGGATCGCGATCTTATGCAGGCCCAGCCAATGCAGGAAATGGCGGACCGCCGCGCCATACAGAACCGCACAGCCTGACTTCTCGTCGAGCGACAGAGAGGAGAGGAATGCGGTGAGAAGGGCGCCGTGACTGGGCGGGTCTTCGACCCGGAGCGGGGCCGCTCGAAACGGCAATGATGATCTTGATCGCATGTTGGTTCCTTCGACTTGTTGAGGTCGAGGGAATCGTAATTATCTGGAGTGAAATCATGGAAAACCGAAGGAAACCTGCGCCTCCCGCCACCACGCTCGACATAAACTGCGACTGCAAAGAATATGTGTAATGTTGAGCTCAACATTAGATGTATTCCCGCGGGGAGAGGTCGATCTCCAGCGCTTCGCGTTCCTCGTCCGACAGATCGGCAAGCCGGCGGTCGAGCATGGCTTCTGCCGTCGACACGAGTTGCACGACAACGGCATGCCCATCGGCGATCGCCGTATCGATCGCGGGCAGCATGCTGGGGAGCTTCATCGACAGAAGCAGCTGCGCGAAGAAGCGCTGCTTGGTTCCCTCGAAGATCGACAGCGCTGCGGACTTGGCACCGGAGTTGAGCGTCCCGCCGGTTTCGCTGTCAACGATCCGCGTGGCTTCCAGCGCGTCGCGCAGGTTGGCGTGGATGATCGCTTATCGCGAGGTCGCGGTAATGCGCAGGAACGCGGCGAACGCCCGTAATACCGGGGAACATTTCGCCACGTCCTTCACATTATTTCATAGGGTGTCGAGCCACTCTATCAGACTGGCATCC
>NZ_RQSI01000070.1:0-14688 GCF_003856955.1 Novosphingobium sp. LASN5T | reverse complement strand
GATTACCTTGAGATGTTCTACAACCCGGTGCGCAAGCAGGTCAGGAACGGAATGCTGTCCCCCGTTGAGTTCGAACGACAGCAGATTTTGAAAGCGCAAGGCGTCTAGAAAACTAGGGGCTACTCACTGCTCGCTAACCCCGCCGTGCGCAAATTCGTCGATTGGGTGGCAAACAAGGATCCTGATTTCACGGCCACCATTGCCAAGAAGAAGCGCTGATCCAGCTGCGCTTTCAGCTTTCGCCAACATAGCGGTTGTAGCCGGGCATCGATGAGGCGCCTGAAACCTTCCATTGGTTCAGGTTTGTTTAGGCATCACCTGGATTACCACAGATCCAGTTGCTGGAAGGCAAGTTCCTGTTCGCAAGTGACGGAACTACATGCGGCAGGAAGATGGTCGCACCGATCAGCGCAGCGGCGACGGCTGAGATCAGCACCGCGCCAGCAGCCACATCCTTCGCTGCCTTGATAGCGGGATTATAGCTGCGCGTGACGGAATTGCATGCCTGTTCGACGGCCGTGTTGAGCGCCTCCGCTGCAAGGACCAGCGCAATCGCAAAGATGAGCCATTGCCATTCGGAGAGGCTGAGGTGCAAGCGCAAACCGGCAATCACAGCGGATAGGGAAGCGGCTAGGTGGATGCGTACATTGGGCTCGTTGCGCACCAGGAACGCCAGGCCGGCAAGGGCATGGGAGAAACTCTGCAATCGACCGGTGGCGCGCAAAGGGGGATCACTCGCAGCAGGTTGGTGCTTGAGGCGCCAGGCCAAGGGGTTCGTTCGCAGCAGGACGAAGGGGCGCATGAAGAGACCTAACAGGGCGGCGAAGATCGTGCAGCAGATCATGGCGCGGGTCAGACCACGGGCTCTAGGGAAAGACTGGTGCGGCCCACCAATTGCAGGCGTAGCAATGCCCGCCCTCCCGCATCCGCCTTGAGAAAGGGCTGGTCATCGATCCCTGTGCGGTAATGCCGATCCGGTATCAGGCCGCCGAACTCGAGAAGCGGTTTCGAAGTCTCATGGCCTGGATGAAGCACAAGTTTCAGACCGCGTCCCTCGCACATGGCGCGCGCCACCAGGACATCGGGATAGGGAGCCGAAATGAGGCGTGGTCCATGTTCATGGCCTGGCCTTTCGACAAGCTGGCGAAATCCGTCGGGAGCGCCGCTCCGGGCCAGCATTTCCAACGCGTGCGCCCAGAGCGAGGCACGTTCGCGGTGGATTACGCCATCGACTTCGCGCGACGGGCATTCGATTTCGAGACGTCGCAGACATTCCCCGGCGATTGCCGTGTCTCCCATTTCCACTGCGGCCGCCGCGGTGGCGGCATAGCTCGATGCCCGGCTGAAGCCATAGTTGCCGACGTCTACTGGCCAGAACAACCGCTGCCACGACCCATGATCGAGACGCTTGCGGACGCGCCACCAGTGCTCCTGCGCGCGTTCGCGCGACAAGGCGTTCAGGAACAGGCAGGGGAAGGCCTGCATGACGATGCCGCCGGGTGCCGGGGGCGCGATGCCGGTAAGCGCAGAGCGGAAGGCAATGAAACTCCCATCGCGCCGCGTGGCCTCGCGGTCCAGGCTCGCGAGAAACGGTTCAGCCAGTTGCTGCCAGCGATCGGTGCCGAGACGTCCGTCGACGGCCCTGACCCCGGCCATCGTGATGAGGTTGCATAGCGGATAGATCCAGTTGGGCTCACACGCCAGCAACCCATAAGGCGATGTGCGGTACTGCCGATCGAGCAACGCCATGATCTGGTCCAGCCCATAGGATAGCTGCACCTTGCCACGATGATGCAATTCCAGCCTGCTGGCGCCACCCACCGCCATCTGCAGCGCGGTGAAGCCGGAATACATGATGTTCTGGTGCCGCACCGGATCGCCGTCGAAGCGCAGATTGCCCCAGGTGTTTTCCAGCCTCCAATAGCCCCACATCCTCCGATCGCCGATCTTCGTCAGGAGATGTTGTTGCGCTTTGGCAAAGTGGCACGATGCGGCAGGCGCGTAGCGTCGCTGCGCCAATGCCAGCGTATAGGCCATGAAATTGACCTGATAGCGCACGGCCGCCGTCTGGAACTGGTCCCGCCATTCGAAACCATCGAACCGTCTTGCCGGCTGCAGCGCCCGATCGAGCAGGAGGCGTATCCGCCGCATCATTTCTGGTGAGAGTTCGTCAGGAATCGCGATCGGCTCGCGGGTGATCGCTGGACAGCGCGCGGCCGAAGGTTTCGTGCATCCGGCCTGTTTGCCCGGTATCAGCCAGGCAAACAGGCATGCCATCAAAACGGCGGGCCCGATAAGCCAGGGCAAGGCTGTGTCACTCGGCGTAGCGGTAAGGCCGAACCTGGCTGGGGCGTTCGCAAGAAGCGCCGCGCCTGTCCAGGCAAGCACGGGTGCAATGACATTGCCGGTTGCGAACCAAAGCAGCAAAGCGACAAGGAACAAGCTCAGGCCGACACCGCACAGGACGCTAGCGAGCATCACCTGATTGGCCGACGCCCAATGCAGGAAACCGGCACCTGGGAAAGTCATTCCGAGTAGCACCGGTCGGACGGCAGGACTGACTTTGCTGTCCATGGCCAATGCACCGGTGACGGTCAGGAGAAAGGCGTAGACAAGAAGTGCGTTTGCCTGTCGCTGGCGATACCGCGCCCTCATCCTGTATTGAAAATAACTTTGCAGCATAGAGTAATAGCGTAAAAAGGGGGCTGCGTCACGCTTGCTGGAATCGTCCGCCGGGATGGCACGGCGAGCAGGCGTGCCGGTCATGCCGTTTTCTCCCGCAGATCACTGGCGTGGACACCGCGCCTCGCACTTCGCAGCACCTGTTCGAGAACACCGAGATAATCCGAGAAGCGTGTGCGTCCCTCGTCGGTCAACTGGCAGGTCGTGAGCGGCCGCCGGCCTTCGAAGCCCTTGGTGACGGACAGCATGCCGGCCTCCTCCAGAATCTGAACGTGGCGGCTGAGATTGCCGTCCGTCAGCGCGCATAGTTCGCGCAGTTCGGTAAAGCTCAGGCCCTTGGGATGGTCGGCAAGCGAGGTCATGATGCTGAGCCGAGCCTTCTCATGAAGAACGCGGTCCAGCCCCTCGAAAGAGAAAGGTGCTTTGTCACCCTTGGCCATGGGAAGTTCCTTTGGAAGCATGATGCAAGATGGCGGCAACGATCCATTGCCCGATGCCGAACGGTACGCCCATGAGCCAGGCAGTAGGCGCGCCATCTTGCCCGCTCAGGGACAATGATCCCGCTGCCGCTACGAAATAGAATGCCGCCGCCCAGATCATCTGCCTTGGCAGGCTAGGCAGCACGGCGAAGATGCCCACGCCCATCAGCAATTGCCAGATGCCAGGCAAGAGGCGGGCATGCTCGGGTACGCGCAGCAGCACCACGATCCCCGCAACTGCACCGGCGGCCGCCATCGGCATGAAGCGATTGAGCGTGGTGCTCAGCATCCGGCCGGCCATCGACCTGTGCAGGGTACGAGCGCGAATGATGGCTTCCGTTCCGATCATGAAGGCGCAAATCGCCGCGAGGAGAACCCAGATGAACAAATTGCTCTCGTGCGTGGCGGTTTGCCACGCTGCAAGCGCAACTGCCAACGCGCCAGTCAGCGCCACCACACCTGGCGCGAGCCCCTGAAAGCGACTGCTGGCGGCAAGCTGCTCGCGCAAGCGGGCGATGTCATCCAAAGCGGAATTGAGATCGTTCATACGCGATTGCATAGCAGATTACTCTACATTGTAAAGCTATCTATCTCGCAGTGATGTGGCTAGGTCCGCCGCCCGAACTGCCAGTTTGACCATCGCCATGTCCGCCACCGCATGGGAAGCTGACACAGCTGCCCATGCTCAAGGAGGTGCCAAAGCCCGAATATCTGTTGCAGTGGAGTCACCGGTGATCGCGGTTGAGAATGGCGTGTCCGGGCGCACTTGGCGTTGGCGCGATCATGAACGCGGGTAATCTGATCAAGCACCAAGGCGAGGCGTCCAGCGACAGCCCGTTGCGTGATTTCGCCAAGACCCTGTGCTCAAGGGCGGCGTCATCGTCCGGCTGTGGCTCTGAATGGTTTGCCCCGGAAAGTCAGCGCCGCATATGCGGATCAGACCGCGGCACGGGTCGCGATAACGTCCTCGTAGCGCGCATCCGCCAGGTCGAGTTCCGGCCATGGCGCCGCCGTTTCGGTGGTCAGCACCAGCTTGCCAAGTCCGGACAGGCGGAAGCTGCCGAGTTTCGGTTCCTGCACGGCCGCGCCATCCCGCTCCATGGCGACGGCGTCGCAGTAGAACTTGCCATTGCGGCGATAAAGCAACTGGGGCGCCACCTGTGTCGCCGTGCGATTGTAGGTCCAGCGCAGGCACAGGCCAAGGTGCAGCGCCTGCAGGATCATGTGCAGCGCCTCGGCTTCCCGATCATCGGCGACGGGGAGATCCTGTGGATTAAGCGGGGGCGTCTGGCTCGGCTTTGTCATGTCCGTCCCTCTTGCCGCTCCGCTCGCGATCCGCAACACCTTCTTTGATGCGGAGTGTTTCCATTCCCGTCCATAGCCGGCAAGCGATGCTACCGTATCCTGCCGCAGAGATCGAATCCGGCGCGCGGCGTTGCCATTGTCAGGCCCGGGACGTACAGCGCGAGCGGTCCCCCCTATGGGCAAGGTTGCCCGGCTTGGGGAGACGAGAAGGGGAGCGCTGACTTGACAGGTTCTTCGTTGGATCATGCCTCCGCAGACGGCAGCGGCATGCCGGGGCTGGTCCGCCCGTCGCTGGCGCAGGCGATCAAGCGCGGATTTATCGGTCGCTGCCCCCGCTGTGCGCGTGCGAAACTGTTTCGGGCTTTCCTCAAACCCGTGGACCGCTGCCCCGATTGCCAGCAGGATTGGTCGTGCCAGCGTGCGGATGATTTTCCCGCCTATCTCGCGATCCTGTTGACGGGCCATCTCGTCGCGCCGCTGATCATCGCGGTGGAACTCGATTTCGCGCCGCCGGCCTGGGTGCAGATGACGTTGTGGCCCGCGATCGTGGAGGCGATGGTGATTGCGCTGATCCAGCCAGCCAAGGGCGCGGTGATCGCGGCCCAATGGCGACTGGGCCTGCACGGTTTCTCGACATCCGACATGCCGGCTGCGGATGCCGACGCCAGCGGTGGCGCCAGCAACTGAGGTCTTGCGCCATCGGATGCCCCATCCAGTAGGCGACGGCCAGGATACCGATACAGGCGCCGTGCGCCGCAAGCCGATCCGTCAAGCAGTGGCGCGCTGCGAATTGGGCATGACGGCCAGCCGGCGCAGTCCGTCGATGTTGAGAACGGTCAGCCTTTTGCCATGCAATTCGATAAGTCTTTCTGCCCGCAACATCTGCAGCACACGATTGACGTGAACGGCTGACAGGCCAACGATATCAGCCAGATCATATTGGGTTAGGGGCATGACGTAGCGATTTTCTATGACGTGGCATGTGCGTTTCAGCCGCTCGAACAGTTCGCACAGCAGGCTGCACAGGCGCTCGGTGGCCGATAGGCGGCCAAGATTGAAGATCCACTGTTCGCGGCGGTTCAGGACCGTGAGCAGAGATTCCAGTATGCTGGTCATTCCATCGGCCTCTTGCGAGGTTCTGCGGTGAATACCCGTCAGGGACAGCGATCGAGCGCGTAGCCGCGTCAGAGCAACAACGGGCAGCGTCGCCGTTCCCTGGAAAAGCCATTGTGGTTCGCAGTATTCACCGGGAAGAAACAGCGTAATGATTTGCCGGCGTCCATCGATCAGCAACCGGTACTGACAGGCCCAGCCTTCCTCAATCTTGAAAATATGGTCCGTTTTCTGGGCATGGCGCGCGAGATATTCGTGCCTGTGAAAGACACGATTGCCATCGCGCGTGGATAACGCTTCTTCTATCATCAATACTATCCCGGATTTTTCTGATTGGTACAGTGCGCCACCGGGATGTTGGGGGATTCACATAAGTTTATTGGCGCGATAAAGTCCGACCAAGCGTTCCGGGAAATCGACGGACGCCCTCTGGCCCGCTTGCCTGTCAGCGCCCGAACTGCAGATAGCTTGGCCGGAAATGGCAGTAAGCCTCCAGCGCGGCCGGGTCCGGCATGGTGATGCGCCCTCCCTGCCAATGGATGAGGTCACGCGCGCGCAGATCCTGGATCACGCGATTCACATGCACTGTGGAAAGGCCTGTGGCTTCTGCGAGGTGGATCTGCGTGAGTGGCGAGTCGAACCCGTCGGATGTAGCGACCCCTATCGCCCGCAGACGGTGCGCGAGCTCGCAAAACAGATGGCCGATGCGCTGGCGTGCGCTGCGCGCTGCGACGTTGCGCGTCCATTCGCGCTGAATGGCGAGCGTGGCGGTTCCTTCGATGCCAAGGGCCAGACGGATTCTGGGTGACTGGGTCCGGACCAGTTCGACGGCATCGGACAGAACCAGGGCGCAGTGCATCTTGTCGATGGCGCCAATGGAATGATCGATCGTTCCAGCCACCGGGAAAACCGGATTGCACAGGTCGCCCGGCAGGAGAAAGGCAACTATCTGGCGGCTTCCGTTTTCCAGCAGTTTGTACCGGCATCCCCACCCATCGAGCACGATCTTGAGGAAATGGATGTGATCGCCTTCGCGCACGAGATCGCCGCCGGCTTTCACCGTGCGGATTTCGGTGTCTACGAGATCATCCACCAGCGCCATGTCCGTCGAGGACAGGTCGGCATATTGCAGGAGTTTCAGGGCAAGTGGGCCTGACATGCTTGCTGGTCCCTTCAGCTGTTCCTTGAGCGTCGCGCCGATGCAACGCCGACGGCGTCGGCTGGTTTCCGGTTGCCATCATGCAAGGCCTTTCGGATCACCCGTTGACGATCGTTCCCCCGTTGGGATGAAGCACCTGACCGCTCATGTAGCTGGAATCCGCGCAGGCGAGGAACAGGAACGAGGGCGCCACCTCGTTGGGTTCGCCCGGCCTTCGCATCGGCGTGTCTTCTCCGAAAGACCTGACCTGTTCCGGTTCAGCGCCGCCGCCGGGGTTCAGAGGAGTCCAGATCGGGCCTGGCGCCACGGCGTTGACCCGTATGCCCTTTTCCACGAGGTTTTCGCTCAGTGACCGGGTGAAGGCCGTGATCGCGCCTTTGGTCGCGCTGTAGTCGAGCAGGTGGCGCGAGCCTTTGTAGGCCGTCACGCTGGTGCAGTTGATGATCGCCGATCCAGGTTCCAGATGATCCACGACGGCCTGCACCATATGAAACATCCCGAAGATGTTGCTGCGGAATGTCTGCTCCATTTGCGCGGAGGAGATATCGCGGATGTCGGTTGCTGGGTGCTGTTCGCCGGCGTTGTTGACGAGAATGTCGATCCTGCCAAAGCGGTTGACGATTTCGGCCACGCATTGTTCGCAGAATTGCGCGTCGCCGACATCGCCCTGCAAGGCGACGCCCCGCCGGCCTTCCGCCACAACCATTTCAATCGTGTTGCTGGCGTCGGTGCTATCGTGACGGTAGACGATCGCCACGTCCGCTCCCTCGCGCGCGAACAGGGCGGCAACCGCGCGGCCGATGCCGCTATCCCCGCCGGTCACCAAGGCCACCTTTCCCGCAAGGCGATCCGATCCCGCAAAGACGGGCTGCCATCGCGGCGCCCGCGCGAGCGCTTCCTCCTGGCCCAGTCGTCCCGTCGCACGCGCTCCCTGATTTTCGGCGATGTGGGCCGCCGAGGCCTTGCCCTGTTGTTCGGCAGTGCTTTCGCCGACCTTGCCTTCGTTGCTCGTGGTATGCCGTTGCATGATCCTGCTCCAAGGTTTCACCGGACCGGAAGGCAGATCCGGGTCGACCGTCAATCACAACGCAACGCGGGAATTTCCCATTTACTTACATGTGTGTTTGAATTGCGCATTGACTTGCAAAAAGAAGAACGGGCGATCGCGCGATCGGCGGGGCCGGTACTTGCAAGTGCGCTGAAGCGTTGTTTGGGCGCCGTGAGCCGTTTCTTTTCCTGGAAACACTCGAGGGGGAAGCCGCTTTCATAAACAGTTACAATGAAAGGCGGATAGATGCTGAAATATGCCAAAATCGAAGAACTTCGGGCTGCCGGCGATATTTCGGTAGAAAGCTTCTGTCAGGGCCATCCGGACCAGCACCGGTATCGCGTGGCCGCCATTGGAACATATCCGCCCCGCCGGTGCGGTATCGCGACCTTTACCAGCGATCTCGTGGATAGCCTCAAAGCGGCCGACCCCGGTATGTCGATCGATATTTTTGCCATGGATTCGCCTGGGGCGCCCCAGCGTTATGGCAGCGAAGTCTGCATGGCGATCGGGGAGGGCGCGAGCGAAGACTTCGAGGCGGCTGCGAACAGGATCAACGCCAGCGGCACCGACGCGGTATGGATACAGCACGAATACGGCATATTCGGCGGCGAGGATGGGAACTACATCTGCAATCTCGTCGATCGCGTCGCCGCGCCCGTGATCCTGACGCTGCATACCGTTCTGCGCGATCCCACTCCCGGCCAGCGCTCGGTCCTGCAACATCTTATCGATCGTGCCAGCGCGGTCATCGTGATGTCGCACGAAGCGCGCGACCTGCTCGCCAGCCTGTACGATGCCCGCAACGTGACCGTGATTCCGCATGGCGTTCCCGATCGTCCGTTCGGCCGCGAGCCGGCTGCCAAGGCATGTCTGGGCCTCGCTGACCGGCGCGTTCTGATGACGTTCGGCTTGCTGGGAAGCGGCAAGGGGATCGAGCAGGTGATCGAGGCGATGCCGGCAATTCTGTCGCGGCATCCGAACACTGTGTACCGCATCGTGGGTGCGACCCACCCGGCGCTTGTGGCGCGGGAGGGAGAGGCTTATCGCCACGCCTTGCAGGCACTGGCGCAGCGGTTGGGCGTGGCTGACCATATCCAGTGGGATGATCGGTTTCTGGAAACGGATGAGCTTCTCGACCAGCTGGAAGCCTGCGATATTTTCCTGACACCCTATCCCAATCTTCAACAATCCACGTCGGGAACGCTGAGCTACGCCGTGGCCTTAGGCAAGGCCGTGGTGAGCACACCCTTTTCCCATGCGCGCGAATTGCTGGCCGACGGTGTGGGCACGCTGGTCGAACCGGGCTCGGCGAACGCGATCGCCCAGGCCGTGATCGATCTGCTGGCCGATGCCACCGCCCTGGAAACGATCAAGCGGCGCGCCTATGCCAAAGGGCGCGATGCGATCTGGCCGCGCGTGGCGGAAATGGCGCAGGCTGTGTTGCGCGTTGCCGCGCCGCCGGCCAAGCCGCTTCAGGTCGCGCCGGGCAAGAAGCCGGCCCTTGCAGGCGTGTTCGCCATGTCGGACAGCACCGGCATCTACCAGCATTCGCTCGGCATCGTGCCCGACCGCCGCCACGGATATTGCCTGGATGACAACGCGCGCGCGCTGATGCTGATGAACGTGGCGCGCGATCTGCCGGCGGGCGAACGGCTGCGCTGGTCGATGACGTACGCCAGCTTCATCGCCCATGCCTGGAACGAGGAAGAACGCTGCTTCCGCAATTTCATGAGTTTCGATCGCCGGTGGCTCGAAGATCGGGGATCGGCGGATTCCAACGGCCGGACGCTGTGGGCGCTGGGGCATACGGCGGAATGCGCGCCCGACGCGGATATTCGCGAATGGGCTGTCGAGACGTTCCTGCGATCAAGGCGTTGCGTTTCTTCCGAAAGCCCTTTGCGGACCCTTTGCTTCGCGATGTTGGGAGAAGCCGCGCTGCTGCGCGCGGGCGTCCCACACCAGCAGGCCGGTGATCTTCTCGATAAGGGCGGTCCGGTGCTGATGGCGATGCTGGAACGCACGCGGCGTGCCGAATGGGTGTGGTTCGAGCCGGCGCTGGCCTACGACAATCCGAGGATTTGCGAGGCGCTGATCGAAGCCGGCCTTGCCCACCAACGCGCGGATTGGGTGCAGGCGGCGCTGGAAGCGCTCGACTGGCTCATGCGATGCCAGACGAGCAGCCGGGGCCATTTCCGCCCCGTCGGTTCGGAAACCTTCGGCAAGCCGGCAACGGTCTTGCCATTCGACCAGCAGCCTCTGGAAGCATGGGCGGCCGTCGACGCGGCCCGGACGGCCTATTTCATCGGCGAGGACGTGAAGTGGATTCGGTCGGCGCGCACCGCTTTCGCGTGGTTCGAGGGCGCCAACGACCGCAACGTGGCATTGGGCGACGCGGCTTCGGGCCGGTGCCGCGACGGCGTGACTCCGCGCGGGGTCAACCGCAACTGCGGGGCGGAGTCGGTTCTCGCCTACCATCTGGCGAGCCGTGCGCTCTCTGATCTCATTGCCACAGTGGAAGGACGAAATCTTGCAGGCAGGACCAGTACCGAACCGGCTTCGTATCAGCGACATTAGACTTCATCCCGATCCTGCGCGCGTCGTCTTGCGTCCATTCCATCTGGGATGGCAGGCCAGCAACGCGCCGCAGGACCGGGCCATCCGGCTGGTAGCCAACGTCCTGGCGCTTCCCGGCGACCGGGCGAAAGCCGAATACGAGCGGGTTCTGGCGGATTTCTCGGCGCGCCACTGGCACATCGAGAACGTCCTTGATGAACGGTACGCCCAGCTCGAAACGTCTCTGGGGCTGCCCGCCATTGCCGAGGGCTATCGCCAGCGGCTGATCGCGGCGTACTTCTGCCATGAATATACTTACGCCGCCGCCGCGCTGATGAACCCGTCGATCGTCCCGCATCCCGATCAATCGGGGCTGGAGGAGGGCGCCGTTCGCTTCGTGCTCAGCCTGCGCGCCGTGGGCGAGGGTCACATCAGCACGATCGCGTTTCGCGAGGGGATCGCGAGGCCCGATGGGTCGTTTGCGCTGTGGCCCCAGGGCGATATCGCGACGGCGATGCGGCAGATCACCGGAGAGGGCAATCCGCCCCCTCCCGACACCCCCGGCGCGCGCGCGTGGATCAGTCGCGATATGGACAGCACGCTGACAAATTCGGTTATCTTCCCGGTCACCGAGCAGCAGCGCAACGGACTGGAGGATCTGCGCCTGGTGCGGTTCGAGGATGATGACGGGAAAGCCGAATGGATCGGCACATACACCGCCTATTCCGGCCAGTCGATCCGGTCCGAATTGCTGAGGACGAGCGATTTCAAGACCTTCTCTCTGGAACCGGTGGAGGGGCGCGCGGGGCGCAACAAGGGGATGGCCCTGTTCCCGCGGCGGATCGACGGGCAGTACATGATGATCGGCCGACAGGACGGCAAGAATCTCTACCTGCTGCGTTCACCCCAACTGGATCAGTGGGACGATGACGGCGTGCTGCTGATGGAGCCGCGCTTCGCCTGGGAATTCATCCAGATCGGCAATTGCGGGAGCCCGGTGCTGACCAAGGCGGGGTGGTTGGTGCTGACCCACGGCGTTGGCCCGATGCGCAAATATGCGCTGGGTGCGGTGCTTCTGGACAGCGCCGATCCATCGAAAGTGCTGGCGCGAACGCCGGAGCCGGTACTAACCGCCGAAAATTCCGACCGGGCGGGCTATGTTCCCAATGTGGTCTATACGTGCGGCATGATGCCGGTGGGAGATCATCTTCTCATACCTTACGGGATATCGGACAGCGTGGTTGGCTTCGCGACCATCGCTATCGACGATATTCTGGCCACGATGGCCTGACCTTTCGGGTCAGGCCATCGCCCTCCGCAAAACTGCGACGTTCCTCAATAGGCGGGCGGGTCGCTGGCCGGGAAGCTTTCATCCGCGGCCTGGTCCACCTTGTCCCAGTCATCCACGTCACTGCGCATGCTGTCTGGGCCGGCGTTGCGCACGTCGGCAAAACGCGATGACGAAGTATCGCTGGTTTCGCCCGGCGCGAACGCCGCCGGGTCGGTCTGTTCCTGCCGCGCCGTGAACATGCGGTACACCGTGTAGCCGACGGCCAGTGTCGATGCGATTTTCAGTACCGAGAACATCATCTTGAAGGCGAGCATGATTAATCTCCCATGCTGTTTGATGCTTCAAAGCAATTCGTGGCGGCGGGTTCCCGATCATATCGCATGACAGTCTTTCCGCGCCCGGTTCACTGTCTTGGGCGTTAGGGCGGAACCGGTAACACCAGCCGTCGTTGCATCTGTCCGAACTTCATTCGACACGGGATGCGCAATGGCAGATCTTGCGAGTTGGTTAGCGCCCATCGCGACGATGGTTGCCGCGGTCATGACGGCGGCCAACCTGGGTCCGCGCCTGACTGGTGCGGGATTCGCCGTGTTTGCCGTCGGCGCGTGCGCCTGGTGCATCGTTGCCCTGCAGGCCGATCAGGCGGGGCTGTTGCTCACCAACGTGTTTCTGCTCGTGGTCGATGTGATCGGCGTGTGGCGATGGCTGGGGCGCGCGCGGTACGCGGAAGCGGCCCGGCGCGCGGCAAAGGCCAGCGCGTCGCGATCCGATGCCAGCCTGTTTTCCTTTCAGGATCTGCTCAGCGCTTCGGTCGTGGACAGGGGTGGCACGGCGCTCGGTCCCGTGATCGATGCCATGGGCAGCGTCGAGGATGGCAGCATTGCCTACCTGGTGGTTTCCGATGGTGGTGTCGCCGGCGTGGGGGAAGTCCTGCGCCGCTTCCCGGCTGACCGTCTGGCCTATGCGGAGGGGAAGGTGATCGCTTCCATCCCGCGCGCTGCCTTCGAAGCGCTACCCGCCATCGAGGCCGATCGCTGGCCGTTGGATGCCCGTCACGCGCGGTCCGGCATTCCCGAGATAGAGGGCGATCCGCGTCCATCTGCGAAAGGGGAACGATGAGCAAGTTCTTCACCCGATGGTCGTCCGCCATCTCCGCCGCCATGGGGCGTCCCGTGGCCTTTGCGATAGCGCTGGGCACCATCATCGTTTGGGGTGTTTCGGGGCCGGTGTTCGGCTGGTCCGACACATGGCAGCTCATCATCAACACGGGCACCACAATCGTGACGTTCCTGATGGTGTTCCTGATCCAGAACAGCCAGAATCGCGATGCGAGCGCCATGCAGGCCAAGCTGGACGAACTGCTGCGCGCGCTGGACAAGGCGCGCGAGGGGTTCGTGGGCATCGAACACCTGACGGATGAGGAAATCACCGCCCTGCGCGATGCGCTGGAACGCGAGTGCGGATTGCGCGATGGGAAACAGGCGACGACCGAAGATACCGTCGACCATCTGCTCAAGCGGACCTAGCGGCGGACGCCGCAGGCCGTCCAGACGCTCCTGACGAAGGACCGGCCACCGGTTCGCTTACCTGTGACAGGTTTGGGGACATAACGGAGCCTTCGCATCCTTTCCTTCCCACGAGAGGCGCGCCGCACGGGGCGTGCGCGCCAAGGCGGGCATGCTGATGAAAGGGAAGAGACATGGCTGACAGCAGCAATACCATCGGTCCGACCTCCTCTCGTCCTCAATGCGCTGGGCCGGTGTCCTTTCTCGAAACCAGGAGTTTTCCATGACACGACTTATCCTTGCTCTCGTTCCCGCGCTTGCGTTGGCCGCGTGCGACAAGCCCGCCGTCGTCACCACCGAACCGGCCGACGATATGGCTGTAACCACCACGCCCGCCGAAAGCGGCGTCCCGGCCGCGGCGGCGGTGGTCGATACCGCCGATTATCTGGCAAGGGCGGCGGCAGGCGACCGGTTCGAGATCGACAGTTCGAAAGCGATCCTGGAGAAGACCGGCAACGCCGACGTCAAGGCGTTCGCGAACATGATGGTCGCGGACCACCAGAAGTCTTCGGATGAACTGAAGGCGGCGGCCAGGAAAGCTGGTCTGGAAGTGCCGCCGGCATCTCTCGATCCCGATCAGCAAGGGCAGATCGATGCGATCCGCAAGACCTCCGGCGCCGACGCGGACCGGGTCTATCTGAACGCGCAACGCACGGCCCATGCAATGGCCTTGAGTCTTCACACGGATTACGCGGCCAACGGCACGGTTCCGGATCTCAAGGCTACCGCTGGCCGCATCGCCACGGTCGTGCAGCACCATAGCGACAGGCTCAGCACTATCAGCGTCAAATGAGCATTGCCGGCACGTCCGGCAGTCTCGGAGGAGAGGATCATGCCTCAGGGTGACAAATCGAGCTATACCGACAAGCAGAAGCGCCAGGCCCGCCACATCGAAGAGGGGTACGAAGAGCGCGGAACGGATCGCGATGAGGCCGAACGGCGTGCCTGGGCAACGGTGAACAAGCAGACCGGTGGCGGGCAGAAGTCTCGTGCGAAACACAAGGGGGCGGACTGACGCGTCCGCCATGGTGGCGCGCCGGGCACGCCCGGTGCGCGGGGCCGGCTGGTCCACGAGGGCGAAACCCCCCGTGAACAAGCCGGGTCATCGCATTGGCGGCTGCGTGCTTGTTATGGCTGCGCCGGAGGAGGGGCCTCTGGCGGCTGGACGCCCGGGTCTATCCTGTCCGGTTGTTCGTTGGGTACTTCGCCCGGAACCTGATCGGGCGGCGTTTCCGGGGGAGATTCCGGGATATCGGTGTCGGGTGGGGATTCCGGGACTGTCGCCATTCTGGCCTCCTGTGCTCCGTGTACTTATTGCAATTTCAAACGCGGCACCGCGCTAAGGTTCCTTCAATGCCTGCTTAGAGCCCGATTCAAAAGTTTCTCAATGGTTTGAGAATGTTGCGATCCTGCGGGTGAGCATGCGGATGCTGGCCACGGTGGCCCATGCGGTGGAGCTTTCGATGGATCGCTCCCAGTCTTTGGCCAGA
>NZ_RQSI01000006.1:0-150521 GCF_003856955.1 Novosphingobium sp. LASN5T | reverse complement strand
GGCGAGCGAACCGTCAATGGGCTGTGGGACCTGATCGGCAAGCTCGTCGATATCTTCCAGCCTGCCGAATGTGCCAATTACTTCAAATCTTGCGGATATGAGCCGGAATGAATGGAAACCGCTCTAAATATCCGTTTTACGCTGCATCTTTTTTAAGAGGCAATCAAGCACCGGAAAATAAATGAAAAAATCCGCATCATAAACATAGTCCGTTCCGGATACTGGAAACCCTCTGCCGGAAACACTGGGCACCCGCGATCACGGGGCCTGGCGGCTGGCAATGCCGCGCCCGGCAGGATCAGATGCGCTCGGCCTGCGCCACGGCGTCGCTGGCGCGCAAGGCGCTGATGATGCGCGTAAGGTGCGCCAGATCGCGCACTTCCAGATCCACCTCGTAGGTATGGAACGGGTTTTCGCGCTGGGTCATTTCCAGATTGACAACGTTGGCGTGGTTCTTGGCGAAGATCCCCGCCATTTCCGCCAGCGTGCCGGGGCGATTGTAAAGCTCGGCGCGCAAGCGGCCGATCGCGCCGTCAGTCCGCGCATCCCACGAAAGGTCGATCCAGTCGGCATCGATCCCGTTGGCAAGGTTGAGGCAGTCGATCGCGTGGACCTCGACGCCCTTGCCCGGCCGGCGCAGCCCGACGATGCGGTCGCCGGGCACCGGATGGCAGCAGGCGGCAAGCTGGAACGCCATGCCTGGAGTCAATCCGCGCACCGCGATCGCGCGCTTCTGCTTGGGCCAGTGATCGGGATCGGGCAGGTTCGCCGCGCTGCCCGGCATCAGGGCTTCCATCACCTGCCGGTCATCGACCTTGGCCGATCCGATGGCGAACATCAGGTCTTCCTCGCCCGCCATCTTCAGCCGCTTGATCGCGTCAGCCAGCGCCTTCTTGCCCACGGTGCCGGGCAGGCGCTCGACGATCTCCTCATAGAGCTTGCGCCCGATGGCGGCGACTTCGGCGCGCTCCTTCTGGCGCACGAAACGGCGGATGGAAGCCCGCGCCTTGCCCGTGACGGCGAAGGCCAGCCAGGAAAGCTGCGGCTCCGAAGTCCGGCTCTTGATGATCTCCACCACATCGCCGTTATTGAGCGGCGTGCGCAGCGGCACGTGCCGCCCGTTGATCTTCGCGCCCACCGCCTGCGCGCCCAGATTGGTGTGGACGGCAAAGGCGAAGTCGATCGGCGTCGCGCCCTTGGGCAGCTGGAACAGCGCCCCCTTTGGCGTGAAGGCGAAGATGCGATCCTGATAGATCGCCATCTTGGTGTTTTCGAGCAGTTCGTCGGGATCGTTGCTGGCTTCGAGGATTTCCAGCAGATCGCGCAACCAGCCCACCTGCCCGTCGGGCGTGACCCCGCCCTGCTTGTACGACCAGTGCGCGGCTAGGCCGAACTCGTTGGTCTCGTGCATCGCGCGCGTCTTGATCTGCACTTCCACGCGCATGGCGTTGTTGTAGATCAGCGAGGTGTGCAGGCTCTTGTAGCCGTTCATCTTCGGCGTGGAGACGTAGTCCTTGAACCGGCCCGGGATCATCTGCCAGGTGCGGTGCAGGATGCCCAGCGCCTTGTAGCAATCGTCCTCGTTCTCGGTCAGCACGCGGAAGGCCATGATGTCGGTGATCTGCTCGAAGCTGACATGGCGCTCGGCCATCTTCTTCCAGATCGAATAGGGGTGCTTCTCGCGGCCCGAGACTTCCACCCTTAGGCCCGCTTCGGCCAGCGCCTGCTTGATCTCCAGCGCGATCGCCCCGACCTGGCCGTTCTCCTCGCTGCGGATCGCGGCGAGACGCCCGCTGATCGTGGCATAGGCTTCGGGTTCGAGCTGCTCGAAGGCCAGCAACTGCATCTCGCGCATGTATTCGTACATGCCCACGCGCTCGGCCAGCGGGGCATAGATATCCATCGTCTCGCGCGCGATGCGGCGGCGCTTTTCCTCGCTCTTGATGAAATGAAGCGTACGCATGTTGTGCAGGCGATCCGCCAGCTTGACGAGCAGGACGCGCAAGTCCTCGCTCATCGCCAGCAGGAACTTGCGCAGGTTCTCGGCGGCGCGCTCGTTGTCGCTCATCGTCTCGATCTTCGAGAGCTTGGTCACGCCATCGACCAGCCTCGCGACATCGGCGCCGAACAGCCGCTCGATCTCATCGACCGTCGCCAGCGTATCCTCCACCGTATCGTGGAGCAGCGCCGTCACCACCGTCGCCTGGTCGAGCTTCAGCTCGGTCATCAACCCGGCGACTTCCACCGGGTGCGAGAAATAGGGATCGCCCGATGCGCGCTTCTGAGTGCCGTGCTTCTGCACGGTATAGACATAGGCGCGGTTGAGGATAGCCTCATCCGCGTCCGGATCATAGGCAAGCACCCGTTCGACAAGTTCGTACTGACGTAGCATGTCCTGCCTAAATGGGCGGAACCATGCGGTCAGGGCAAGGGGTAAAGGTCGCGGAAATGCGGATCAGTGTAATCGCTTAGGCGCGCAGCAGCGCCGCATGGGGTGCCACGTCCTCCGGCAGCACGTCGCCAAGGCGCGGATCGGGGAACACTTCCACCGCCCGCGCATAGGGCACGAAGCCTTGCGAGACATAGAACGGCAGCGCCTGCGGGCCATCGAGCGTGCAGGTATGCACCCATACCCGGCCCACGCCCTCGCGCCAGGCCAACTGCAAGGCCTTGCGCATCAGCCACTTGCCCAGCCCTTTCCCGGTCGCGCCCGGAATCAGGCCAAAGAACGTGATCTCGCATTCGCCGGACACGCGGAAGTCCAGTTCAAGCATCCCCACTTCCACGCGGGCGCGATCGACCACCGCGAAGACGTGAACCTGCGGATCGTGGACGATCGCGGCGAGTTCGCCATCATCCTTCACCAGCCGCGACCACCACAGCCACGGCGCGCCGACACGGCGGTAGAGCATCCGGTATTTCTCGATCGCCGGTGCTTCCCAGCGGACAAGCTGCACCGGCACATCGCCTTCCGGCACCAGCCGCCGCAACGCCGCAGGCTTCTCGCGCATTTCCAGCGCGGTCACCACGCAGGCGAGATCGCCGGGGCGGACGGCATGGTAGCCGGGGGCGAGAGGCTCGGGGTGGTCGTAGTCCAACCGGTCAGCTCCACACCGCTTCGGGCGGCAGGCTCATCAGAATCGCGTCGATGTTCCCGCCGGTCTTCAGGCCGAACAGCGTGCCCCGGTCATAGACCAGGTTGAACTCGGCATAGCGGCCGCGCCATTCGAGCTGGCGCTGCTTGTCCTCGGGCGTGAAGTCCATCCCCATGCGCCGGCGCACCAGCCTGGGGAACACGTCGAGGAATGCCTCGCCCACATCGCGGGTGAAGGCGAAGTTGGCGGCGAAGCCATCGAGGTCGGCGCATTCGAGGTGATCGTAGAAGATACCGCCCACGCCCCGGTGCACCTTGCGGTGGGGAATGTAGAAATAGTCGTCCGCCCACTTCTTGAATCGCGGATAGTACTCCCCGTCGTGCGCGTCGCAGGCCGCCTTGAACGCGGCGTGGAACTCGGCGGTGTCCTCGTCATAGGGGATCGGCGGGTTGAGATCGCCGCCGCCGCCGAACCAGGCCTTGCTGGTGGTGAGAAAGCGCGTGTTCATGTGAACGGCGGGAACGTGCGGATTGGCCATGTGCGCGACCAGGCTGATCCCGGTAGCCGTGAACACCGGGTTTTCCGGGTCCGCGCCATTGATCGTCTTGGCGAATTCCGGGCTGAACGCGCCGCCCACGGTGGAGACGTTGACGCCCACCTTCTCGAACACCTTGCCCTTCATCACGCCACGCACGCCGCCGCCGGGGTTCGCATTGGCGTCGTTTTCCGCCGGTTCGCCCGCCTGTTCGCGGCTCCAGGGCGTATAGACGAAAGCCGCGTCGCTGCCGGCCTCGCGCTCGATCGCCTCGAACGCGGCGCAGATGCGGTCGCGCAGCGATTCGAACCAGTGGCGGGCTTGGGCGGTCTGTTCGGTCCAGTCGGTCATGCCGGGCGCTTGCCAAATCACGCCCCCTGCGGCAAGGGAAACCCATGGTTCCCTTTTCGTTCGCCCATCGCGAGTTTCGGCTCGGCACGCGGATCGGCGATGGCCGCGCGCTGTACTGGCCGGACGAACAGGCCCTGCTGGTCGCGGACCTGCATCTCGAAAAGGCCAGTTTCTACGCGCGTTTCGGACAGATGCTGCCACCCTATGACAGCCGCGAAACGCTGGAACGCATCGCGCGCGCCATCCGGGAAACCGGCGCGCGGCGCGTGTTCTGCCTGGGCGACAGTTTCCATGACCGCTTCGGCGCGGAAAGGCTGGAACCCCACGCCGCCGGCATGCTGGCGGCGCTGACGCGCGCCACCGACTGGGTGTGGATCACCGGCAACCATGACGAAGATGTGGCCGATCATCCCGGCGGCACGCGGGTCGAAGAACTCGCCGTGAGCGGCATCGTGCTACGGCACGAGGCGAAGGCGGGGGAAGTAGCCCCCGAACTTTCCGGCCATTTCCACCCCAAGCTGCGCCTGGCCGTGCGCGGCCGCAACATCGCGCGCCCGTGCCTGGTGGTCGGCAAAAGCGATGGCGGAGCGCACGGCGGCCGCATGATCCTGCCCGCGATCGGCGCACTGACCGGCGGCATGGACGCGGCCGATCCCGCGATCCTCGCCGCCATGCAGCCCGCTACCGAGATCGAGGCGCTGGTGCCTGCGGCGGATCGGCTGGCGCGCTTCCCGCTCTGGCGCCAGCCGGCACAAACCGGGGCATGACCGCGCAAGGTCCGCGCTGGCGGCACTGGCTGGCGCGCTTCGGCTGGGCCGAGGCGTGCGGCTTTGCCGGGAGCTATGCCGGCTTCTTCGCCCTGTCCGCCGCCGATACCGGGCCGGAACTGGCCGCGTTCGGCGCGGCACTCGGCGAGAATGTCGGGTACTATGGCACGATCTTCCTGCGCGACTGGCGCGCCCTGCCAAGCGGTGAACGTCGGCTGCGCCCCGTGCTGCTCGCCATGCTCCACGATTTCGGCATGGCCGAAGCGCTCGATACGCTGGTCGTCCGCCCGGCTATCACGTTGTCCACCGTTTCCTTGCTCGGGGAAGCACTGGGAGTCGGCGCCGGCAAGATCGCGGCCGATGTCGTGTTCTACGCGCTGGCGCTGCTGTTTTACGAACGCCGGCGCGCCCGCGAGGGCCGCCGCTGACGGCTCCAATCCGCTTCCCCACCCTTGAATCGCGCCCTGAAAACCCCACATTCGGCGCTTGGCCCTTTATCTGCGACCGCAATGTGATATGAGCGCGCCAAAATCACCTTTCTAGCAACTGCAGGAGAACGCACTATAGCTCCCCCACCCCGGCGCATGATGGCGCCCCCCGTCAAGAGCGGGCCGCGCTACAACCAGCTCATCAACGTGCCCAAGGTGCGCGTGATCGATGAGAACGGTGAAAATCTCGGCGTCATGTACACGCGCGAGGCTATCGAACAGGCAGCCGAAGTCGGACTGGACCTGGTCGAGGTTTCGCCCAACGCCGATCCGCCGGTCTGCAAGTTCCTTGATGTCGGCAAGTTCCGGTACGAGGCCCAGAAAAAGGCCAATCTTGCCCGCAAGACCCAGAAGACGCAGGAGATCAAGGAGATCAAGATGCGTCCGAACATCGATGATCACGACTATGACGTGAAGATGCGCAACGTGCAGCGCTTCATCGAGGAAGGGGACAAGGTGAAGGTCACGCTGCGCTTCCGCGGGCGCGAGCTGTCGCACCAGCAACTCGGCATGAACCTGCTGCGTCGCGTGCAGGACGACGTGGCGGAAATCGCCAAGATCGAAGCCTTCCCCCGCATGGAAGGCCGCCAGATGCTGATGGTGCTGGCGCCGAAATAAGCGCCATTTCATCGCCAGACGAAAAGAACGGGGCGTTTATCGCCCCGTTTTTTTATGCGCATCATCTGCGCGCCAGGCATCCCGAATTCGATGCCGGCACTTTCCCCCTTCACGGCAGCGTCTTTTTAGAGGTACAACCCGGGTAACGGCCTCCGCATTGAATCGGAGCCGCCCTTTGTTCAGGCGCCGCGATAAATACGCGGATGTGTGAGGGCCGGCACAGCGATTCGGGAAGAATGAGGCGACATCAAGGTCGCACCGTCATTCGTTACCCAGAGTCGGAGATACGCCGTGCGCAGCTTTTTCAGGACTGTTGGAGCCAGGGGGCTGGCGGCTGGTGCCGCTTGTGCCGCTCTGTCGGGACTTCTGCTCCTTCCCGCCGATGTGGCCGAAAGCGCCGATCACCTCGATCCGCCCACCCGCACCGACGCCGGGTTCGATACCACGCCGGATATTCCAGCCGATATCGCCGACGTCTTCGCGTGGCATTCCAACGGCACGACCAAGATATCGATGACCTTCGCCGGTCCGGTCGCCACCACCGCGCCGACCTATTACGACCGCGACGTTCTCTACAAGATCAACGTGTCCACGCAGGCCCCCGGAACCTCGCCGGAATTCGTGATCAAGTTCCGCTTCGGCAAGGGACAGGGGCCAAACGACTGGGGCGTCCGCATCGAAGGCCTGCCCGGCGTGACCGGCACGCTGGAAGGGCCGGTGGAAACGACGCTCACCGCCAACGGCGTCAAGGCGCGCGTCGGCCTGTATGACGAGCCGTTCTTCTTCGACCTGATCGGCTTCCGCGAAACGCGCTCGTTCGGCACCATCCGCATCCGCAATGATCGCAATTTCTTCGATGGCCAGAACGATACCGCACTGGTCCTGGAAATTCCGGATGCCAACCTTGGCACGATCGGCAGCAATCTGGACGTCTGGGGTCAGACGCTCCGCTTCGGGGGGAACCTGTGATGCAAGCATCTCCGTTTTCCCTTCGCCGCGCCGCGATGCTCTTCGCAACGCCGCTGGCGCTGACCGCCGTTCTGGCCGCCTGCGGCGACAGCGGTTCCGGCAGCCAGGTGGTCGTCCCCGCCCCGTTGCCGAGCGGAACCGGCACGGCCACCCCCACGCCGACGGCCACGGCCGTATCCTACAACGTGGACAACTGCTTCACGCAGACCGTACAGGGGCAGACCGGCGTGACGGCCACGCTGCAATCGCAGATCATCCCGGACACGCTGAAGCTGGACATCACCCGCGCGACCCGCTTCCCCAACGGCCGGCACCCTGCCGATCCGGTGGTCGACATCCTGCTCGCGGAACTGTTCCTCGACATGACCGTCACCGGACAGGGGCCCAACACATTCGCCAACATTCCGCTTAATCCGCCAACCAACGACAAGCCGTTCAGCCTTACGTTCCCCTTCCTGGCGGATCCCAACGGTTCCCCGGCTGTGGCGAGCGGCACGGGATCGGGCTTCAACTTCCGCACGGACGCGGATTCGGCCTATGTCAGCGTCGATCGCATGGGCAACCCGGCGATCGCCACCGCGCTGGTCGGCTCCTCGACCAAGAACAGCTACAACGACGCCACGCCGGCGGACGATGCCACCAACAACAAGTATCTCGCCGAATACAAGAACGAGTTGCACAAGTTCTTCGACCTGATCGGCGACGATCTCACCAATCTGGGCCTGAAGATCTGCGCCCGCACATCGTGACGGCACGCGGGTCGCGGGAAAACTTGACATGAACACCGCTTCGACAGGCCAGCGCAACACCTTGCGCTGGCCCTGGCTGCTCCTTGCCGCCGTGATCATCGTGCTTGCGGCCAGTTATGGCTGGCAACGCTGGAGCCACCGGCACGGCCCGCCCGATCCCGCGCCCGGCGAGGTCACGCCTTGGTTCGGTCCCCGCAACCAGCAGGAAGCCGTGAACGCCGCCACGGTGCAGATCGATGGCGGGCGCGAACGCGAAAAGAGCGGCAAGACCGACTGGCTCCACATGGAAATCCTGGGCGATGCCCTGGTCGGCCGATACCGCCTGACCGGCAGCTACGCCGATCTGGCCGAAGCGGACAAGGTGCTGGACCGGGCGATAGGAATGGCCGAGTTTCCCGCCGGTCCCAGCCTGTCGCGCGCCGCGCTGTCAGTCACGCTGCACCGGCTGGACGATGCCACAAAGGCTCTCACCCGGTTCGACGCGCAGAAGGCCAGCCCGCATAGCGAAGAAGCGTCCAGCGCGCTGGCTTTGCGCGGCGATATCGCGATGCAGCGCGGCGATTACGCCACGGCGCGCGAGGACTACGCCAAGGCAGAAGCCGCCGCCAACAACGCCGGGCTCGCCCTGCGGCAATCGATGCTCTCGCTGCGCACGGGCGATCCCGAACTTGCGCGCCGGCGCGTCAACGCCGTGCTGCGCGGCAAGCGGCTCACGCGGCTGGCCAAGGCGCAGGCCGCCATCCAGCGCGCGACCGTGGCCTATGCCGTGGGAGACTGGACCACCGCCGGCCGCTGGGCGCGCTTTGCCGACAGCTTCTTTCCCGGCAACTGGCTGAACGAGGCGTTCGTGGCGCAACAGGCGGCCGTTGAAGGCCGGCCGGACGAAGCCGCACGGCGCTATGCCGATATCGCCAACCGCACCAACGCGCCCGAAGTGATGGATGCGCTCGCCCATCTCTTGCGCCTTCAGGGCAAGGGGCCGGAAAGCCGGGCCTGGGCGGACCGCGCCGCCGCGATCTGGGCCGAACGCCTGCAAGCCCTACCGGAGGCCGCGGCCGCGCACGTCATCGAGCACGAACTGGCCGTCGGCGATCCGCGCCGCGCGCTTGATCTGGCCCGGCAGGACGCCGCGCGCCGTCCGCACGGCGCCACGCTGGCGCTGCTTGCCCGCGCGCAACTGCTCACCGGCGATCCGGCAGGCGCGCTGGCCACCACCGAACGCGCCGAAAAGGGCGGCTGGCGCTCCGCCCTGCTGCTGATGCAGAAAGCCGAGGCGCTCGACGCGCTGGGCCGGGGCGATGACGCGGAGGATGCGCGCAAGGCCGCGTTGAAGATCAATCCCAAAGCTGCCGATCCCACCGCGCGGTTCGTCTGGTTCGGGCATGATTGAACGCGGCATGCCGGCGCGGCTCATCGCCGCGCTGGCCGTCCTGTTGCTTCTGCTCGCGCTGCCCGTGCCCGCCGCCGCACATCTCACGCCCAATTCGGAAATCCGCCTCGATCTCGCCCCCGGCGCGATCGTGGCCGATATCGTCGTGCCGCAAAGCGAGTTCGGCTATGCCACCGGCCTTGCCACCGACAACCGGCCCGCAAGCCTTGCCGCCGCGCGCGCCTATCTGCTGGGCCACTTCGCGGTCGTCGCACCGGACGGCCGCCAATGGCACGTGGCGATCGACCGGATCGCGTTCGAAACGATCATCGGCCCGCCCGATCTCCATGCCACGGCCACGCTGCTGCCCCCGCCCGGCGCCAGCGACCGCAGCTTCAGCGTCGACTGGCGCGTCATCACGCGCGAGGTTCCCACCCATTTCGCGCTGCTGGTGATCGGCGGAGACCTGGCCGGCGGCACGCAGGGCGAACGCGAACTCGTCGGCGCGCTCACCGCCGCACGGCCAATTCTCGCGGTCGATCGCGGCCATGCCGGCATGACCGGCCTTTTCGCCAACAGCTTCCGCCTGGGCGCGCGGCACATCGCCGAAGGCTATGACCACCTGATGTTCCTGCTGGCGCTGCTGCTGCCGGCACCGCTGCTGGCCGCCGGCGGGCGCTGGTCCGCCCTGCGCGAACCGCGCGCCACCTTCCGCCATCTCGCCATGATCGTCACCGCGTTCACCGTGGGGCACAGCCTGACGCTGATCGCGGCCGCGCTGTTCGGCGCGCACCTGCCGGCAGCCCCGGTAGAAGCCGGCATCGCCCTGTCCGTGCTGATCTCGGCAATCCACGCGGCGCGGCCGCTCTTTCCGGGGCGCGAGCCGCTGGTCGCGCTCGGCTTCGGCCTTGTCCACGGGCTTGCCTTTGCCACGCTGATCGCCAACTTCGGCCTGGGCGCGGCGACCCGCGTGACCGCGATCCTCGGTTTCAACCTGGGGATCGAGGCGGTGCAGCTTCTGGTCGTGCTGGGCGCCCTGCCGGCGCTGCTCGCGCTGGCGCGCTGGCACCATGGCCCTCCCGCCCGCACCGCGCTGGCCACGGTGATCGGCCTCGCCGCCGCGATCTGGCTGGTGGAGCGGGTCAGCGGGCTTGTGATCCCCGCTGCCGCGCTGTTCGAAACGGCGATACCGTGGAGCTTTGCGCTGATCCTGCTGGTCTCCGCGCTGGTCCTGCTGCGCACCGTTCTTCCGCGCGCGCAACGCGCCTGACCATCCGTTTCGCATCCGCAGCACTGGACAAGCCCCTGCCCCCGCGCCAAGGTCCGTTTCGGGGATCGGGAAGCACCAATGGACGCAAACGGCCACGGCTCTGCCTTGTCGCAGGGCGCCAACACTGTGCTCGGCTCGCCGCTGCGCCTGCTGACGGGCACGCTGCTGTTCGTGGCCACCGTGTTCTGCATTTCCACCATGGGCTACGTCCGGGCCGGCTGGCCGCTGGGCGATGCCGCCTACATGGTGCTGCTGACCATCTTCTCGGTCGGGTACGGCGAAGTCCGCCCGATCGACACCACGTTCCTGCGGATCTGGACCACCTTGACGATCGTGCTGGGCTGCACCGGCATGATCGTGCTGACCGGCGCGCTCGTGCAGGTCTTCACGCTGTTCCAGTTCCGCCGCCTGCTGGGGCTGGACCGCATGCAAACCGAAATCGAAAAACTCGAAGATCACGTCGTCATCTGCGGCTATGGCCGGATCGGCGTGCAACTCGCCATGGCGCTGGCCGAAGCGCGGCACCCGTTCGTCATCATCGAACGCAGCCCCACGAAGTGCGAGGAAGCGCGCGCGCACGGCCATCTCAGCCTGGTCGGCGAAGCCACGCACGAGGATACGCTGCGCCAGGCCGGCATCGCCAAGGCGCGCGTACTTGCCTCGGTCCTGCCCGATGATGCGGCCAACGTGTTCATCACGCTTTCGGCGCGCAACCTCAACGCCGGGATCGAGATCATCGCCCGCGGCGAAGCGCCCAGCACCGAAAGCAAGCTGTTCCACGCCGGGGCGGACAAGGTCGTGCTGCCCACCCACATCGGGGCGGAGCGCATCACCGAACTGATCCTCTATCCCGCCACCGGCAAGGCCGTGGGCAGCGATGGCGCGGTCTCCGACATGAAGCGCGGCCTCCACGATCTCGGCCTCGAACTGGAAGTGGTGACCGCGATCAAGCACGGTGCGTTGACCGGACAGAACGTGCGCGAGGCCGAACGGCAGGGCAACGGCGCGTTCTTCATCGTTCAGATCGACCGCGCGAACGGCCAGTCGATCGCCCATCCGGGCGACGAGGTGCGCATCGAACCGGGCGATTCCGTGATGCTGGTGGTGCGCGGCAGCCGCCTTTCGGCCGGCGCGATCTTTTCCGCCCCCGCGCGCCCGGTGCGCCACGGCCGCTCGTTCATCACGCCGGGGCGGTAAGATCGGATAACATCACCTTGAATCGTCATTGCGAGGGGCAAAGCCCCGCGGCAATCCAGAGCCGCACGTGGGACTCTGGATTGCTTCGCTCACGCTCGCAATGACGAGGTGGGGCACAATGAGTTAAGGTCAGCTTTCCCGCGCCGGCATCCGGTTCCATGCATCCAGCGCGGCGATCTTGTAGGCTTCGGCCAGCGTCGGATAGTTGAACGTGTTCTCGATGAAATAGTCGAGCGTGCCTTTCAGGTTCAGCACCGCCTGCCCGATGTGGATCAGCTCGGTCGCGCCTTCGCCGCAGATGTGCACGCCCAGCAGGCGGCGCGTCTTGAGCGAGAACAGCATCTTCATCATGCCGGAATTCAGCCCCATGATGTGCCCGCGCGAGGTTTCGCGGAACCGCGCGATCCCCACTTCATAGCTGATGCCGCGCGCCCGCACTTCCTGCTCGTTCATGCCCACGGTCGAAATCTCGGGCACGGCATAGATGCCATAAGGAAAGTATTGCGGCGCGGGCGGTAGCGGCAGGCCGAAGGCGTGGCACGCCGCGATGCGCCCCTGTTCCATCGAAGTGGAGGCAAGGCTGGGAAAGCCGATCACGTCGCCCGCCGCATAGATGTGCGGCGCCTCGGTCTGGAACGTCTTGGGATCGACCGTGATGCGCCCCCGGTGATCGACCGACAGCCCGCACTTGTCGAGATCGAGCGGGGCCGTCGCGCCGGTGCGGCCGGCGGCGTAGAGCAGCATCTCGGTGCGCACCGTGCGCCCGTCGGCCAGCGTGGTCGTCACCCAGCCGTCCTTGCCCTTTTCGATCGAGCGTACTTCCGCGCCGGTGCGGATCACCATGCCCCGGTCACGCAACTCGTGCGTGAAGGTGTCGATGATCTCGCGGTCGATGAAGTCCAGGAACGTCTCGCGCGGCTCGATCAGCGTGACCGGCACGTCCATCGCGCTGAAGATCGTGGCATATTCGATGCCGATCACCCCCGCGCCGATCACGGTCAGGCTGCGCGGAACACGCGGGCATTCGACGATCGCGTCGCTGTCGACCACATGGTCGCCATCGAACGGCACGCTGTCGGGCCGGTAGGGGATCGTGCCGACGGTAATCAGGATGCGTTCGCCTCTTACCGCCAGATCGCTGCCGTCCGCGCGGCGCACCGCCACCTCGTTCGGCCCGGTAAAGCGCGCCGTGCCGTTGACGGTGCGGATCTTGTTGCGGTGGAACTGGTGCTCCAGCACGTTGATCTCGTGCTCCAGCGTCTTCATCAGGCGGACGCCGAGGTCATCCCCGCCGATCTCCTGCTTCACGCGATAGGAGTGGCCGTAGAACCCGCGCTCGCGCCAGCCGGAAAGGTTGAGCGCGGTTTCGCGCAGGGTCTTGGACGGGATCGTGCCGGTGTGGACCGAGACGCCGCCCACGCGCCGCCGCCCTTCCACCACCAGCACCGATTTGCCGAGCTTGGCCGCCTGCACCGCAGCGCGCCGACCCGCCGGGCCGCTGCCGATAACGATGAGTTCGTATTCCTCCATGGTTCCCCCCAAGGCACATGCCACCGCGCGCGCAGCGCCGCGGCTTCTCCCGCCTCGCCAGGAACCGTCTCCCCCGACCGCGCCGGCCGCCCCCTTTGCGTCCGGTCACGGTTTCAAATCTTGCCCGGCGGAACCGTTCTGGCAATCCCGGAACATAGCCTGCTCCGGCAAAGATTGCGTGAACGGCCGCCCCCGCGCTTATCCGTGCGCCCCGAAGTAGTTGGCGATGGCCACGGCGATGCGGATGTTGAGCGCGTGGGCGTGTTCGATCGGATCGATGAAGCGCGCGCGGATCACGCCGTAATCCTCGCCCCGGTGGTCCGGATAATCGGTCGGCTCGTCCACCGCGAAGTCGGCTATGCCCGGCTCGATCACCGGATAGGCCCGGCGCATTTGCGCCAGCGCGTCGTCCACCCGCAGCGACAGCACCATTTCCAGCACGTCCTCACGGCTGACATCGTTGGCGCGTGCGAACGGCGGCACCTGCACCGCGCGCAGGAACATGTGCATCAACAGGGCCAACCGGATCGCCTGGAGCAGCCCGATCTCGCGCCGTTGCGCATCGGTGCCCGGGTCGCGCGCCTCGGCCTGTCCCGGCACCATCGCCAGCATCCGGTGCAGCTTCATCCAGTCCACCCGCAGGCGCGAGGTCAGACGACGGAACACCCCGGCGCGATCGTCCTTGGTCAGATGTTCGGCCAGCGCCATGCACGCGCTTTCCAGCGCGTTCTCGGTGCCGCGATAGGGGCGGCTCGCCCAATAGGCGGAATTGAACAGTTCGCCATGCGCCGCCACCGTCTTGATGCTGGCCAACCCGTTGGCCGCGCGCAGCAGGCGAACCAGCTGCCGCCCGCGTTCCGACCGGCCGAGCAGTTCGGCGATCGATTCCGCCTCGTCCCCGGCCGCCGTGCCGGCGCCGGCCACCACGTTCACCGGATAGCCGATCTGCTGAAGGATGGCGTTGTGCGGGATCGCGCGGATCTGCCGCAAGTTCATCGAACGGTCGGCGCCGATGTCCGACTGGCGGCGCGAAACGCGGCTGCCGGTAGCCTTCAGCATCCCCAGCCCGAACGCGGTGACGGCGCGGGCATAAGTCGCGGACTTCAGGTGATCGCGCTGCACCCGCCGGATCGAGCGGTAGAAATCGAGACTGAGGTCGGTCCGGTCATAGAACGGGTCTTTCTCGCCATCGGCCGCCAGCGACGCTTCCGCCTCGGCGATCCGCGTGAGGGTGGCGAGCGCGAGTTCGTCGTTGCGGAAAAACAGGTATCCGTCGCCGCCCTGGAAGCTCGCTTCGGGTTCGATGGCGATGCCCGCGCGCGCGAACCGGCCGCGCGCCCAGCGGCTCAGCGGCCAGGTCAGGCGATCCGCGAAGCCCGAAGGGTGCGCGCCGCGGCCCATCGATTCCCCGTGCGTATCGAAGATCAGCGCGGCCACGTCGGTCAGCCCGTTGTTGCGCATGGCGTCGGCCAGCCGGCCCTGCAACCGCTCGATCGCCAGCGCCGCCGGCACCTGCCCTATGAAGCGCCCGGCGTCCGAAAAGCCGGTCTGCACCGAAACCCGGCCGCGCACGCGGGCATAGGCACGGTAGGATTCCTCCGCCAGCAAGGCTTCCAGGAAGCGCCCCCCATGCTCCAGCGCGCTCTCGGTCTCAAACAGCGGCGAAACATCGACCTTGTCGTCGATCCCGAACAGCTTGGCGAAATAGAGCGCGGCCAGCACCGTCTGTGGCTGTTCGCATTCGGCGATCAGCATCCGGATCGGCGCGTCGGCATCGATATGGTGCAGGATCTTCGCCATCACCAGGAACTGGCGCATCGCGGTGGACGTCTCGATCGCCAGCGCCGCGAAATTGACGCGCAGCGGCGTCGCCTCCGCCAGCAGTTCGCGCAGGCGCGAGATCGCGCCCTTGCTCGACAGATCGAGCGTGCCGTCCGGATCGATCCGCCGCCGCAGCGCGTTGTGCAATTGCGACGAGTTCACGCGGAAGTGAATCCAGCCCATGCCAAGGCCATCGGCGCGCATCGCGCCCGCCAGCGTGGCCAGCGCGATCGCGGCGTCGCCCTCGGCCGCCTTCGCCTCGTCCTCAAGCTGCGCGATGATCGGGGCCAACGACAGCAGCTTGGCGGGATCGTCCGCCGTCATCCGGTTGGCCACGGCGGCGAGGGCATCGGGTTCGGTCAGCGGCGCGGAAAACAGCTCCGCCATTTGCGACGCATGGGCCTGCGCGGCGTCGAGCGTTTCCACCAGCGGATGGCCGGCGTCGATCGAACGGAGCCCGGCGGCGTAGCTGGCCAGCCGCCGCGCCTTTTCGCGCAGGCGGAACGCGATCGACGTGGTCCAGCCGATATCGGTGCGACCGTCCATGTCATAGCCGACCCAGGTGGCGAAGCGAAACGGCAGCGGCCGGAAATCCAGCCAGCGGCCCGGCCAGCGTTGCCGCGCATGGGCCAGCAGCACCGCGTTGATGCGGTCGCGCGCAGCCGCGGCGCGTTCGATCGCGTTGCACACTTCGACGTGCTCGAATTCGAGCGTGATCTTCTCGGCCGCCGCCGGCAGCGCGCAGACCGTCGCGGCTTCGGGATCGTCGGCGATGGCGGCAGTGGCCACCGCATCCGACTGCGCGGCGCTGAGCAGGAATGTGGGATGCGCCGTGAACACCGCATGGAGCAGCGGCTTTTCCCAGCGCGCGCGGAAGGCGCTGAAGCCGTCTTCCTCGTTCAGCAGCCGGCCGATCGCATCGAGGTTTTCGGTCGTGTCGGTCGGCGCAACCAGCCGCCGCAAGCGCGCGGCCCGGCTTTGCAGCGCGGCGCATTCCAGCTCGGCGACCAGGCCTTCGATGTCGGAGAGGTTCAGCGCGCCACCTTCGAGCTGGCGCGAAAGATCGTGGCTGAGCTGGAACACCGGATTGAACAGCGGCGTTTCGGCCGTCCGTTCATGCAATTGCTGGAGCCTCGTCCTCAACTCGCCGACTGTCTTCATGCGCTTTCCCCCCTTGGAACGCCGCGTAACCGTCCTAACCGCCAAGTGCGAATGCCTCCCGCGCGGCGGATTCGATGGCCGCTTCGTCGGGGACACCCTTGTTCACGACCCAGCTTCCGCCAACGCAGAGCACCGGATCGAATGCCAGCCATTCGCCGGCACTCGCCGCGCTGATCCCGCCGGTCGGGCAGAAGCGGCACTGGTGGAACGGCGCCGCCAGCGCCTTCAGCGCCGGCAATCCGCCAGAAGTCGAGGCCGGGAAGAACTTGAAGTGCGTCAGCCCCAGATCCAGCCCGCGCATGATGTCACCCGCGCTGGCGATGCCCGGCAGGAAGGGAATGCCCGCCGCCACCGCCGCGCTGCCCAGCCGGTCGGTCAGGCCGGGGGAGACGATGAACTCCGCCCCGGCATCGATCGCGGCCTTCAGCTCGTCCGGGTTGGTCACGGTGCCCGCACCCACGATCGCGCCTTCGATGGCCTTCATCGCGGTCAGTGCTTCGAGCGCGGCGGGGGTCCGCAGCGTCACTTCCAGCACACGCAGGCCGCCGGCAACCAGCGCGCGCGCCACCGGCAGGGCATGAGCCACGTCGTCGATCACCAGCACCGGAATGACCGGGGCGGTCCGCATGATGGTTTCGATCGGCTTCATGGCGTCTTTCCTCTCGCTTTCCGGAGAGCGTGGCTTAACGCGACTCGTCGGGATTGTGCACCTGCTAACGCCCCCGCGCATAGCTATTCTTTGATGCACCCCGGAAATACCGTTCCAATTCGGCAGAAGCGTGCAAGCGCGAACAACGCCGAATGCGCGCGGATCGCTCTTGGTAGCGCCGTTCCACCCTATGACATCGCTATCATTGGAGCGGATACGCCATTTGCTCCCAAAGCACGTGGAATCCGGCCTTTTCCGCGTTGTGGAGACGCGTCGTTAACCGTGACCCGCTAGGAGGTCGGGAACCGGAAGGGAACGGAATGAACGGGGCGGTCGCCTTACTGATTGTCAACGCGGCAGTCGCCGGACTGTTCGGGCTGAGCTACGCCGCCCTGGCCGTGACCAACCGGTCGCAGCGCTCCGTGGCGGGTTTCGGCCTCTCCTATCTCGTCGGCATGCTCACGCCGCTCGCCGAAATAGCAATCCGTTACAGCACCATCACAACCCCGTTCATGATCGTCAGCTATGGCGCGTTCCTGCTGGCGTTCCTGGCCTCGTCGGCGGCGCTTTCGCTGTTCGACCGGCAGCGCCCACACTGGCGGATGATCGGCCTGCTGTTCGCCTTCGCCGTCATCATGCGCGCCGCGATCTGGGGAGGGCCACGCAACAACGTGGTCTACGAACTGTGTTATCAGGCACCCCACGCCGCCGCCATCGCGCTGTGCGCGTGGACGGCGTGGAGCATCGCGCGGGGGCGCGTGCTGCATCGCACGCTGGCGGTGCTGTTCGGGCTGATCACGCTGCACTTCCTGACCAAGCCGTTCCTTGCGTCGATGCTCGGCTCCGGCCGCAGCGCGCGCGACTATACCGACAGTTCCTATGCCGTCGTTTCGCAGGCCGGGTCCGGGATCCTGCTGATCGCCACCGGCCTCGTCATCATGCTGATCGTGATCCAGTCCATCGTGCAGGAATCCTTGGTGGACTCCGAAACCGATCCGCTGTCGGACCTGCTCAACCGGCGCGGCCTCGACCGCCGCTGCCAGCGCGAGTTCGTCGAAGGTGGCGCCGTCGTGGTGCTGGACCTCGATCATTTCAAGGCGATCAACGACACCCACGGCCACGATGTAGGCGACGATGTGATCGTCGCCTTCGCCGATATCATGCGCCGCGCGGCGCCACGGGGCGCGCTGCTGGCCCGGACCGGGGGCGAGGAATTCGTGGTCATGCTGCCATCGGCCTCGATCGAGGACATCGGCGAACTGGCCGAAAGGATCAGGCGAGCGGCCGCAACCGAATCCGGTGAGGCCCGGCCGGCGTTCACCGTCAGCGGCGGCGCCACCTGCGCGCTGCCGGGCGAAACGTTCGCCGACGTGATGCGCCGCGCCGATCACGCCTGCTACGAAGCGAAGCGCATGGGCCGCAATTGTGTCGTGGCCCTGCCGCCCGGCAACGATACCAGGCCCATCCCGCTCTCAATCAACCTTGCGGCGGGCGGGGAGCCGGCCATCGCCACGCTGTTTGATCATCTGCCGTCCGCGCCGCGCGAACGGGCTACACCGCCGAGCTGAACTGATGCGGGCCAGCGCGGTAGGCGTCGAACACCGCCGCGATTGACCGGGCATAGGGTTCGCAT
Organism: Novosphingobium sp. LASN5T; assembly: GCF_003856955.1. Lineage (NCBI taxonomy): Bacteria > Pseudomonadati > Pseudomonadota > Alphaproteobacteria > Sphingomonadales > Sphingomonadaceae > Novosphingobium > Novosphingobium sp. LASN5T. The sequence goes on along the minus strand of NZ_RQSI01000006.1, from coordinate 132,319 downwards.
CCGCGCTCCAGCCGGATGTGCCCGTCCGCGATGGTCGCAAGCCCCCGTTCGACAAAGGGGTGCAACCGCGCTTGCGCCTCGTCCATCAGGTCCGGCGGCACCCGCGCTTCGTTATGACAGAGCAAGCCGGTGATGATGTCCCCGCGCCGCCGGTCCTCCGCAGTGCGCTCAACCCCGCGCCGGCCGGACAGATGCCCGTCATGCACCAGCGTGCGATAGGCGCCAGCGTTCTTTTCGTTCTGCACGAACAGGTCGGGGAACTCGCTGATCGAAGAAGCCCCCAGCCCTAGCAGCACCGGTGCGGAATCGTCGGTAAACCCCTGGAAATTGCGCTGCAACGCACCGGTCCGCGCAGCCCGCGCGAGATCATCGCCCGGCAACGCGAAGTGATCGAAACCCACGGCCTGATATCCGGCATCGACAAGTTGGCGATACCCTTCCGCCGCCATGCGGAAGCGATCCACCTGCCCCGGCAGCCGGCTGGCATCGATGCGCTGCTGGCGCGGGATCATGTGCGGCACATGGGCATAGCCGAACAGCGCCACCCGGTCGGCGCCCATCGCGATCGTTTCGTCCAGCGTCTGCGCCAGCACCGCGTCATCCTGGAACGGCAAGCCGTACATCAGGTCAAAATTGATCGAATCCACGCCCGCCCGGCGCAGCCCTTCTACCGCGCGCTCGATCGAATCCTTCGGTTGCACGCGTCCGATCGCCGATTGCACGCGCGCGTCCAGCGTCTGCACGCCAAGGCTGGCCTTGATCACGCCAATGCCCCGGATCGCCATCAGCCATGGCGAAGAAAGGCTGCGCGGGTCGAGTTCGATCGACAGCACCGGCCGGTCCATCCGGAAGTTCACCGTCAGCGTATCGACCAGCCGCACGAAATCGGTCGGCTGGATTGCGTTGGGGCTGCCCCCTCCGAACGCGATCCGCGAGATCCGCACCGAAGGATCGAGTTCGGAAGCGAGCAACTCGATCTCGTGGTGCAGCGCCTCGAGGTAATGCGTCAGACGTTGCGTGCGATTGGCAGCGCCGGTGTTGCACCCGCAATACCAACAGATTTCCCGGCAATAGGGGATGTGGATATAGAGCGAGACCGTGCCTCGCACTGCCCGGATCGCGGCGCGCTGACGCGCCTCGAAATCCTCGTCCACGAACTCGGCCGCCGTCGGATAACTGGTGTATCGCGGGACCGGCCGGGCCAGCAGCTCGGGGTAATAAGTCCAGTCCGCGAAGACGCTGGTTCGCTCAGCGTGTTCAACCGACATTGTCGTCTTCCTGATCGGATTCGCCATCATGGCCACAACAGCTATCGCCGCCGCCGCGCTTGCGCATTGAGATATGGCAAACTTTGCAGCAGCCTCCACTTGTGCCATCGTCCCGACGCGGCACGCGGATCGGCCTGGCCCCACCGGCTTCGCCACAGAATGGCACCATCATGAACGATGGACCGCTGCCCGTACCCGCCGAAAGCGGCGCGGAAAGCTGGATCAGCGCCAGCATGGCCAGCGAAAGGGAAGCGCGGTGCATGTCAGCCTTCCTCGTTCTCGTCGATCAGGATGCGCGCAGCCGCGCCATCCAGGTCGTTGAACTGCCCTTTGCGCAGCGCCCAGAAGAACGCCGCCAGGCCGAACAGCCCCATGCCCAGCGCGATCGGGAGAAGAAAAGCGATGCTCGTCATCGGGCCGCTCCCGCCAGTCGCAGCGAATTGCCCACCACGATCAGCGAACTGGTGGACATCGCCACCGCCGCGATCAGCGGCGTCACCACACCCGCCATCGCCAGCGGCACCGCCAGCACGTTGTAGCCGATGGCCAGCACGAAGTTCTGCCGCACCACCCGCATCGTCGCCCGCGCGGCGCGGACGGCGCGCGGCAGGGCGAGCAGCGAATCCCCGGTGAACACCAGATCCGCCGCCTGCCGGCCAACGTCGCTGGCGCTGCCCGGCGCGATCGAGGCATTGGCGGCGGCGAGCGCCGGCCCGTCGTTGAGCCCGTCCCCCACCATCAGCACATTACGCCCCGCCTCCTGCAGCCGCGCGATGGCGTCCTTCTTGTCGGACGGCGAAGCGGCCGCCTGTGCGGTCAGCCCGGTCGCCCGCGCCACTGCGGCCACCGCCGGCAGCGAATCGCCCGACAGGATCGAGGCCTCCACATGCAACGAAGCCAGACCCTGCAACGCGGCTTCAGCGTCCGGACGCAGCCGGTCAGCGAAGGGGATCACGCGGATCACGCCGCTGCCCAGCGTCAGCGCGGTGGCCATGCCCTGCGCCACCTGCGGCCGGCCAAGTGTCACCCGCGTACCGTTCCACAGGCCGGTCACGCCGCGCCCCGGCTCCTCGCGCACATCGTCCAGTTCCGCAGCCCGCACCCCGCGCGCGGAAAGGGCCTGCACCAGTCCCAGCGACAGCGGGTGACGGCTGTGGCTTGCCAGCGCCAGCGCCACTTCCGCCTCGGCGACGGAAAGCGCGCCCAGCGCCGCTTCGTCGGGCACCGGGCGGCCCAGCGTCAGCGTCCCCGTCTTGTCGAGCAACGCGCGGTCTACCGCCGCCAGACGCTCCAGCGCGGAACCGTCCTTGACCAGAATGCCGCGCTTCATCAGCGCGCCCGCCGCCACCACCTGCGCCACCGGCACGGCCAAGCCCAGCGCACAGGGGCACGTGATGATCAGCACCGCGATGGCGATCACCAGCGACTTGTACAGCCCCGCCCCGGCTATCATCCATCCCGCGAACGTCAGCGCCGCCAGCGTATGCACCGCCGGCGCATAGAGCCGCGAGGCGCGATCCGCGATCCGCACGTAACTGGAGCGCGATTGCCCCGCCGCTTCCATCAGCCGCGCGATTTCGGCCAGCGCGGTATCCTGCCCGACCGCGGAAACGCGCACATCCACCGGCGCATCGACATTGAGCGTGCCGGCGTGGACAGCCGTTCCCGGCCCGGCCGCCACCGGTTCGCTTTCACCAGTCAGCAGCGACTGGTCGAACCGGCTTTCCCCGCGCAGCACCTCGCCGTCGGCCGCCAGCCGCTCGCCCGAGGCCACGCGCATGAGCATCCCCGGCAGCAGCGCCCCGGCCTCGACCCAGCGCGTCGCGCCATCGGCCTCGATCACCATCGCGCCCGTAGCCGCCTGCCGCAGCAGCGCATCGACGCCCGCGCGCGCGCGATCGCGCATCATCGCGTCCAGCACGCGCCCCGCTAGCAGGAACAGCAGCAGCATCAGCGTGCCGTCGAACCAGGCTTCCTGCCCGTGGGTGACGGTCTCGTAGAGCGAAAGCCCCGTCGCCAGCGTCACGCCGATCGAGATCGGCACGTCCATGTTGGTCCGCCCGCGCTTCAGCGCGCCGAAGGCGGAGGAAAAGAACGGCCGCCCGGCAAAGACGATCGCGGGCACGCCGATCGCCGCCGAAAGCCAGTGGAAAAGGTCCCGCGTCGTGCCGTCGGCCCCCGACCAGACGCTGACCGACAGCAGCATCACGTTCATGCAGGCGAAGGCGGCCACGGCCAGCGGCGCCAGCAAGGGCTTGACCGCCGAGGGCGCCTCGCGCTCCGCCGCGCGCGGCTGCGCCTCGAACCCCGCCATGGCCAGCGCGGCGACAAGATCCGGCGCTTCCACGCCCGCGCGGTGCGACACATCGACGCTGCGCGCGGTCAGGTTGGCACGCGCCGCGACGACCCCATCCACCTCACCGAAGGCCCGTTCGACCTTGCCCATGCAGCCGGCGCAATGCATCCCCGGAACGGACAGTACGGTGTGCAGCAGATCGTCCGCCGTTGCATCGCGGTGGGCCAGATCGGCTCCGGCCGGCCCCGCGGGGGCGTTCACTGGACTTCCCCGACCGTTCGCCATTCATGGCCCTCCGCCGTCACCGCCAGCCGCAGCCGCCATCGCCCCGGTTCCAGTGCGGCGGCATACGTGCCAGGCGCGCTTTCACGGAAAGCCAGTTCGGTTTCGGGGCGGCGGCCCAGCGGATGCTCGGCCGTGGCCGTCACTTTCGCCCCCGACAGCGGCTTGCCCGCGCTGTCGCGCAGTTCGGCGATCAGGCGGCCGTCCGCAGTGCGCGAAAGCACCGCCTTCCAGCCCAGCGCCCCTTCGACGCGGGCTTCGTCCAGCCAGCGGTTGAAATGCTGGCTGGCAACGTAGGAGTTTTCGACGACCACGCCGCCGAAGGTCGATACCGCGAAACGCGCCATCAACACGTTGACGGCGATCACGACGCCGAAGAACGCGATCATGATCATCGCCATGTGCCGCCCGGTGAACGGGCGCGGCGCATGCTGGCTGTTACGGCTATGCTGGGTCACTGGCCGTTTCCTTCCGCTGTGGTGAATGTCGTGGCGGCGCGGTCCTGCCCGCCCTCGGTATCGGTTGCTTTCACCGTAAAGGCGAAGTCCGCCGGCCTCGCCGCCGCACGGGGCTGCACGGCATAGACGCGCAGGCGCCGCGTCGTGTCCGCTGGCACGTCCAGCGCGAGCAACCGCTTCGCCTCGTCCGCTTCCATCTCGTCGGTGTAGATCGCCCCCCCCGGCAGGCCGTCGAGCGCGAGTTCCATCTTGCGCGGGCGGTCTTCCATGTTGCGCAGCTTGACGGTGAAGCCGTTGCGCACCGAACCGTCGCTCAGCATGACGAATTCGGGGTTGCGATCCTTCGCCACCGAAACGTCGAGCCGGCTGCGCTGGCCCAGCATGAACAGCATGGCCACGCCGATCGCGGCCCACACCGCGAAATAGACCAGCGTGCGGGGACGGAAGATCGTCTTCAGGATCGGCGTGGGCTTCTCACCCTTCTCCTCATGCTCGGCATCTTCCAGCGTGCAGTAGTCGATCAGCCCGCGCGGGCGGCCGACCTTGCTCATCGCCTGGTCGCAGGCATCGATGCACAGCGCGCAGGTGATGCAGCCGATTTGCGGGCCTTCGCGGATGTCGATGCCCGTGGGGCAAACCGCCACGCATTGCAGGCAATCGATGCAATCGCCCAGCGGCACCGGGCTTTTCGCCGCCGCCTTGACCGATCCGCGCGGTTCGCCGCGCCAGTGCTTGTAGGTGACGGTCAGCGATTTTTCATCAAGCATCGCCGTCTGGATGCGCGGCCAGGGGCACATGTAGACGCAGACCTGCTCGCGCATGAAGCCGCCCAGCCAGAAGGTCGTGAACGTCAGCACGCCGGTGGTGGCATAGGCGACCGGCGCGGCGGTGCCGGTCCAGAATTCGCGCTGAAGCGTGGGCGCATCGGCGAAATAGAAGATCCAGGCGCCGCCGGTCAGGAACGCGATGGTCAGATAGACGCCCCACTTGAACACCCGCCGGGCGATCTTGGAAGCGGTCCACGGTGCGTTCTGCAAACGGATCTGCGCGTTGCGGTCGCCATCGATGAAGCGGTCGACATGCTGGAACAGATCGGTCCACACCGTCTGCGGGCAGGCATAGCCGCACCACGCGCGGCCGACCGCGCTGGTGACGAGGAACAGGCCGATCCCCGCCATGATCAGCAATCCGGCAACGAAGTAGAACTCGTGGGGCCAGATTTCGATCTGGAACATGTAGAAACGGCGGTGCGCAAGATCCACCAGCACGGCCTGGTCGGGTGCGTAGGGGCCACGGTTCCAGCGGATCCATGGCGTGCCCCAGTACACCGCGAGGCAGAACGCCATCACCGCCCACTTGAAGCGGCGGAACGGTCCGTCGGTCTTCCGGGGGAAGACCGACTTGCGCTTGGCGTAAAGACCGAGGTCGTTGGAATGATCGGCGCCGAGGGTGGGATCTTGCGCGTTCATGGCCGTTACTTTGCTTGAGGAGCCGCCGCGGCGGCAGGTGCCGCGACAGCTTGGGGTGCCGGTGCCGGCGTGGCTTCACCGCCGCCCAGCGAGTGGACGTAAGCCGCCAGCATCTTGACGGTGACCGGGTCCAGACGCGCGCCCCAGGCGGGCATCACGCCATAGCGGGCGTTGGTCACGGTTTCGGTCAACGTGGCGCGATCGCCGCCATAGAGCCAGATCGCGTCGCTCAGCTTCGGCGCGCCGACCATGCGGTTGCCCTCGCCATTCGCGCCGTGGCAGACCACGCAGTTCTCGGCGAAGATCTTCGCGCCGCGCTGTGCCGAAGCGCTCGGCTTTTCCTGCCCGCTGATGACGCGGACATGGCTGACCACATCCTGCACCTGCGCCGCCGTCAGGATGCCGTCGCGCCCAAAGGCCGGCATCTGGCTCATGCGGGTAGCGTCGTCGCCGGGCTGGCGCACGCCGTGCTCCAGCGTCTGGTGGATGGTGGCGATATCGCCGCCCCACAGCCAGTCATCGTCGTTGAGGTTCGGGTAGCCCTTGGCCCCCGCCGCGCCAGCGCCGTGGCACTGCACGCAGTTGACCTTGAACGCGGCGCGGCCGCCCTCGATCGCCGCGCGCAGCAACTTGGGATCGGCCCCGAGCTGCTCCACGGACGTTGCCGCGATCGCGGCCCGAAGACCCGCCCGGCTGGCGTCAGCGGCCTTCATCTCGGTCGCCAGCGCGCCCCGGCTGGTCCAGCCGAAGGTGCCCGCCGTGGCCGACTTCACCATCGGGATCGCGGGATAGACCACGCAATAGCCGATCGCGAAGACGATGCAGGCGTAGAACGTCCACAGCCACCAGCGCGGCAACGGGTTGTTCAGTTCCTCGATGCCGTCCCACTCGTGGCCGACGGTTTCGACGCCCGTGGCGTCGTCGATCCGCTTATTCGCCATCGTTCTCATCCTTGAAGATCGAGGTGGCCGCTTCGTCGCTGAGCTGGCGAGCGCCGGGCCGCAGGAACGGCCACAGGCACAGAACCAGGAACACGAAGGTCATCACCAGAAGCCCCCAGCTGTCGGCCAGGTGGCGCAGCAGGTCGTAGGTGGAGTGCGCGCTCATCGGCCCTTCTCCTTGGCGAGCTGCTCCTGCGCCGCCGGCGCGTTGACATCGACCAGCGTGCCCAGAACCTGGAGATACGCGACCAGCGCATCCATTTCGGTCAGACGCTTGGGATCGCCGTCGAAGTCACGCACTTGCGCCTTGGGGTAACGCTTCTTGAAGTCGGCCACGTCGGCCTGCGGATCGGCCTGCGCTTTCAGGTCGTCGTTGGCCTTGGCGATGTCGTCTTTGGTGTAAGGGACGCCGACCTGGTACAGCGTCTGCAGCGATGCCGTCATATCGCCCGCGTCGAGATCGTGCTCGGCAAGGTGCGCGTAAGTCGGCATGATCGATTCCGGCACGACCGCGCGCGGATCTTTCAGGTGCTGGACGTGCCATTCGTCGGAATAGCGGCCGCCCACGCGGGCAAGATCCGGCCCGGTGCGCTTCGAGCCCCACTGGAACGGATGGTCGTACATCGATTCCGCAGCCAGGCTGTAGTGCCCATAGCGTTCGACCTCGTCGCGGAACGGACGGATCATCTGGCTGTGGCAAACGTAGCAGCCTTCGCGGACGTAGATGTCGCGCCCGGCCTGTTCCAGCGGGGTGTAGGGCCGCATGCCCTCCACCTTCTCGATCGTGTTGTCGATCCAGAACAGCGGCGCGATTTCCACGATGCCGCCCACCGTCACCGCCGCGAAGGCACAGATGCCCAGCAGGGTGATGTTGCGTTCCAGCTTCTTGTGACGCTCCATGATGGAGAGTGCCATTGTCTTTTCTCCTTCTCCGGGCGTGTCAGGCGTGCGCCGGGGCGCCGGCGAGCGGCACGTCCCTGGCGGCGTCGTAGGGCGTCTCGGTCATCGGCTTCTCGTCGCGCAGCGTGTGGCCAAGGATCGTGCGGGTGATGTTCACCGCCATGATCGTCGCGCCGCTGAGGTAGAGCAGCCCACCGAAGGCGCGCAGCGCGTACATCGGGTGCAGCGCGGCAACGGTTTCGGCGAAGGAGTTCACCAGGTAGCCGTCCGGCCCGTATTCGCGCCACATCAGGCCCTGAGTGATGCCGGCCACCCACATCGAGGCGGCGTAGAACACGATACCCGTGGTCGCGAGCCAGAAGTGCCAGTTGACCATGCGCAGGCTGTAGAGCCGTTCGCGGTTCCACAGGCGCGGCGTGAGGTAATAGAGCGTGCCGAACGTGACCATCCCGTTCCAGCCCAGCGCGCCGGAATGAACGTGGCCGATGGTCCAGTCGGTGTAGTGCGACAGGCTGTTGACCGCCTTGACGCTCATCATCGGGCCTTCGAACGTGCTCATGCCGTAGAAGGCCAGGCTCATCACGAACATGCGGATGATCGGATCGGTGCGGATCTTGTCCCAGGCGCCGTTCAGCGTCATCAGGCCGTTGATCATGCCGCCCCAGCTGGGCATCCACAGCATGACCGAGAAGACCATGCCCAGCGTCTGCGCCCAATCGGGCAGCGCGGTGTAGTGCAGATGGTGCGGACCCGCCCAGATATAGAGGAAGATCAGCGCCCAGAAGTGGATGATCGACAGGCGATAGCTGTAGATCGGGCGTTCGGCCTGCTTGGGCACGAAGTAGTACATCATCGCCAGGAAGCCGGCGGTCAGGAAGAAGCCCACCGCGTTATGGCCGTACCACCACTGCACCAGCGCGCCCTGCACGCCCGCGAACACCGGATAGCTCTTCGACCCGAAGATCGAGACCGGCAGGTTCAGGTTGTTGACGATGTGCAGCATCGCCACCGTCAGGATGAACGAGAGGTAGAACCAGTTGGCCACGTAGATGTGCGGCTCGGTCCGCTTGACGATCGTGCCGACGAAGACCGCGAGGTAAGCCACCCACACGATCGTCAGCCACAGGTCGACGTACCATTCCGGCTCGGCGTATTCCTTCCCCTGGGTGATGCCAAGCAGATAGCCGGTGGCGGCCAGCACGATGAACAGCTGGTAGCCCCAGAAGACGAAACGGGCGAGGCCGGGGAAGGCCAGCCTCGCCCGGCAAGTGCGCTGGACCACGTAGTATGACGTGGCGATCAGCGCATTGCCTCCGAAAGCGAAGATGACCGCGGAAGTGTGCAGCGGGCGCAGGCGACCGAAGTTGATCCATTCCAGGCCGAGGTTGAGCTGCGGCCAGGTCAGTTCGAGCGCGATGTAAAGCCCGGCGAGGAACCCCGCCATGCCCCAGAACACCGTCGCGATCACGCCCCAGCGGATGGGGTCGTCATCGTACCGGCCCTGATCGGGCATCTTGAGGATGCCGCGCGCGATCGAATCCACGTCGGCCTGACGCAGCGTGACGATCATGCCGATCAGCGCGGCAAGCGCACAGATTGCCATGTGAATGGCGAAGCCACCGTCCTTGGCGAGCGCGCTCGCCACGACAGCAAGGAGAAGCACAGCGAACCATATGCCGCTGCGCGTTACTAGCGAAACCATGGAGCCTTCCCTTCCATGCAAGATGTGAGAAGGCGCGTGCAACGTATGGCGCGCTACAACATTGATGCAGGACAAATTGCCCGGATTTGCGCATCATACCTTGGTCTTGCGCGGTTCCTGCCGATTTTTGCGCTCCGTCAATGTCGGTGATTCGCAACCGGTGCATCAGGCTCCCACGCCACGGTTCGGATTTCGGCCTGCGAGGGGCAGGCAACCGCGGCACAGGACTGCAAGGTATGAAGAAGGTACTCGCGGCCGCGCTGTGCGCCGCCATGCTCACCCCGCTGGCCGCCACCCCCGCCATGGCCGGCTCGCCGGACGGCAAGCTCCAGGTCAAGCTGCTTGGCACAGGCGTACTGCCCGACGGCAAGATCACCAAGGTAGAGCTGGACCCGCTCGGGCTCACCACCGGTGCCAACACCAAGGCCAACGACAACGTCGTGCCGACGCTCGCGGTCGAGTATTTCTTCTCGCCCAACGTCTCGGTCGAAACGATCTGCTGCTTCACCCAGCACCACGTCAGCGGCACCGGCACGCTTGCCGCCGCGACCGATATCGTCGGCCATGTGCTGATCCTGCCGGCCACGCTCACGGCGAAGTATCACCTGCCGCTGCCCGGTGGCATCAAGCCCTATGTCGGCGTCGGTCCCTCGGTGTTCTTCTACATCGACGAGAAGCCGGGCGCGAGCATCGTACCGCTGGGCGTGACCAAGGTGAACATGTCGAACAAGCTGGGCGTCGCGCTCCAGGCCGGTGTGGACATCCCGGTCAACAAGAACGGGCTCGGCGTCAGCCTCGATGCCAAGAAGTACTTCATGGACACCACCGCGCATTTCTATGCCGGGTCCACCGAAGTGTTGCGGACCAAGCACTCGCTTGATCCCTGGGTGATCAGCGCAGGGCTGAGCTACCGCTTCTGATCCAGGGCTTCCCGTCCGGCCGCTGCCCCGCAACCCACGCGCGGGGCAGACCGGAAGGGCGGCGGGCGGGTCGAACAGGGGTTCTGGGATCGCCTCGGTTCGGCCCGCTCGTCACTTCCGAAATACGCCGCTGGGCAGCGCGCGCCGTGCGGCGAACCGATTATCCCGCGAGCGCGAGCAATGCTCCGCGATTGACGATCTCCACCTCGCGCCGCGATGGCAGTTCGATCACGCCATCGTTCTTGAGCTTGGTGAACTGACGGCTCACCGTCTCGATCGTCAGCCCCAGCACATCGGCCACCTGCTGGCGCGAAAATGGCAGGCTGAAGCGCCTGGCCGGGCCGAAGCTCGGCTGGCAGCCCGTTTCGGCGAGCCGCTCCGACATTTCCAGCAGGAACGTCGCGATCTTTTCGGGTGCGGTCTTGCGCCCCAGCAGCATCATCCAGGACCGCGTGCGGTCCAGTTCGGACAGCGTGCGCTCCAGCAGCTTGTGCTCCAGTTCGGGATGCTCGCGCGCGAAGCGGTCGAAATCGTTGCGCGCGAATACGCAGACGCGCGCGTCCGTCAGCGCGACGACGCTGGCCCGGCTGGTCTGGCCGAACGGGCGGCCGATGAAATCGGACGGATAAGCCACGCCCACGATCTGCTCGCGCCCGTCCTCTGTGCTGGTGACCAGCTTGAGAACGCCATCGATGACGTTGGCGACAAGGAGGGAATCGTCATCCTCCCAGATCAGCGGCTCCCCCGCCGACACGGAACGACGCCGCCCCATCGAATTAAGAGCGGTGATTTCCTTATTGTCCAGCCCCGAGCAGATGGCCCGATTGCGGACGACGCAGGTTTCACACGAAGACATGACAGCCCGCCTATCATCTTCCCCCAACCACGACAATCACACTTGCGTCGTATTTGACGGTTGCGCAACCCCCTGATTGCTAAGGGAGACCGCGCTTGGGCGAATACCCGTCGTTCTATTTTCGGATATGCGAACCAGTCAGTTCCGGGCCACAAAAAAGAAGGGCGGCCTCACGACCGCCCGAGTTGGGGAGAAATCACGGAAGGAAACCCCAACGGGTGGCGTTGCTGCTTCCTTTCGACGCCCAAGGAATGCCCCGGATCGATTCTCCCCACCTTGACGCAAGTCAAAAACGGGCGCGCATCTGCAAAAAATATCAGGCATTGGAAATTTTTCCGGCCGGCCCGCTCCCTTCGCGTGCCGGTCAGCTGTCCTGAAGGCAGACGAGATCGTGGTACTGGCCACGGAAGAACAGCAGAGGCGTGCCCTGTTCGCGGCGCTCCATCGCCTCGACCGCGCCCACCACCAGCCAGTGATCGCCGATATCCTCGACTCGTTCCACCGCACAGTCGATCCACGCGATCGCATCGTCCAGCAGCGGCTGGCCCGACGGCGTGTGGCCGTGCGCGAGTTCGGCGAACTTGTCGTCCGCCTTTGAAGCGAAGCGGCGACAGAGGTCGAGTTGGTCGGCGCCCAGCACGTTCACGCAAAAGCGACCGATAGCCGCGATCTTCGGCCAGGTTCCCGATCGCTTGTCGGGGAAGAAGCCCACCAGTGGCGGATCGAGCGAGATCGACGTGAACGAGCCGACCACCAGCCCGCTGCGATGACCGTCCGCGTCAACGGCGGTAATCACGCAGACACCGGTAGGATAGGTGCCGAGAACGTCGCGGAAATGGCGGGGATCGATCATTGGCTCTCGTTGTCCGCAATGGCGCGCAAGGTCAAGTCAGGTCGCGTCGGCGCCGCTGACGATACCGGCCAGAACATCGCCCTCCTCGGCCTCCGGTTCGCGCTTGGCGCCCCAGTTGACCGAAGCCCACGCGCGTTCGTGGAAATAGTAGAGGAGGATCTTGGTGATAATCTCGGTGCTGGCGATGGCGCCGGCGGCCTTGGCGTTGCTGGTGAAGAACCAGCTCAGCAGGAAGGTATCGATGCTGCCGAGCGCGCGCCAGCTGATGCCCTTGATGAGTGAGCGCGAGTGTGTCTCGTGGCCCCTGAACAGTATCATGCCATCTCCCGGGTGGCGGGTGTGCGACACCGGCCCCTAGCCGCGCCGCCGCGGGGTGAATAGCGCGAAATCGTTCGCCACGGGATAGCCGGGCTTTAGGGTCCCTGGCCCTAAGGAGAGAATCCCAGGACGCGTGGACAAATCGAATGACAGATTGCGCCAGTTGCGGACGTAACAGCACCTAGGTCGCCGACGAGCCCCTCTCGCAAGCTGCCAACGCGTCACGAGCAAGTTTGTCTAGCCATTCGTTGTCGGATGGCTCAGTCCAGGGCAGAAGCGCATCTGCCAGCGCCGGATCCGCGATCAGTTCGGCGGCCTCGAAGACGGCCATGCACGCCTGCTCGTTAGACAGCGCTTCCAAAGCGAATGGGATTGCCAGAACCGGGTCTCGCCTGGCTAAACCCAGCAGCGCCTCCGCTCTTACCACATCGTTTTCGTCGCGAAGAGCCGCAAGCAACGCATCCCGGATCACGGGCGTGTCCACTTCCTCCGATGCAAGGAGCATCGTAGCCCAATCCCGGTTCGAAAGGTCCCGATCCTGCGTCAGCGAGATAAGCCGCCCCAGATTGGCATCAGCAAAGGCGGAGCCTGACAGCGGCACTTCCTCAGCGATTATTGCTTTCAGGAAATCGGAAGCAGGTTCGTAGCGCTCGTTCATAGAACTCGGCATAACACCGCAGACGCACCGCAGCTAACCAACCCTTCTCGGTCGCCCCAATTGCTCCTGAATTTATCCAAGCCGCCTAGGCCCGGTCAAAATAGGCCACGCAGCGCACCTCGATGCTGGAGCGGGTCTTCGCATCGGGCAGGCTGGTATCGTGGAAGGCGGTGTGCGGGCAGCGCCAGGTCACGGAATGGTCGCTGTCCTGGAACTTGAACAGCAGCACGTCATCGGCTGCCATGTTGGAGAAATACCACCAGCGATGGCGCGGCCGGTAACGGAAGATCGTGGCGGCGATCATGTCCTCCTCGCCCTCCACCGGCGCGGTCAGCGCATCGCCGGCCGGGAATTCATCGACCACGAACAGCGTGTTGGAGGCGGTTTCCTCGTCGCGCACCGTGCGCCCGTCGCATACCGCCAGCGGCCAGTCCTGCGGCCCCGGCGAAAACGTGCGCCATAGCGAGAAGCAGATGTAGCGGGCATAGGGCGGCGCATCGGGGAACGCCTGGCCGTGAATCCGCGCCGCTGCGCGACGGCCGGTAATCTCGTTGTAGTCGACATGCGCTTCGCCCGCCGGGGGCTGGATGCCGCCGGCGTGCTGGTAATTCTCGACCTTCTCCTTGGCCCGCGCGCTGAGATCGGCCGAGGTGCGGATCATCCACCCCTGCGCGGCCACGCGATCCGCCCCGCACAGGCGCGCGACGAGTTGCTCCACCTCGCGCAGATAGCCCGCGTCCACCGCCGCCCTGTCGTGGAAATCGGTGATGGCGGAGCGATGCCGGCCGATCATGAAGCCATGACGGTCCAGCGTGAAATGATCGCGGATCGGCATCCCGTCGAGCACCACCATCGCGTGGTCCACATAGTCACCGGTGTTGATCTCCGCGCCACGGCTCACGTAGCGGCGCGTGACGTAGTCGCCCTCGGCCAGATAGCGGATCAGCGCCGGCGCCGCGCGCGCGCTATCCTCGATCGCATCGCCTTCGATCGGCTCCACCATGCCACCCATCGCCAAGCGTCCTCTTTCCCACACATTGTTAGCTTGACTAATTACACATACGTGTAATTCCGTCCAGGGGTTTATAAGGCACTGCCCGTGCGCCGGGCGGCAAGCGCGGCGAATTCCCGCTCCAGGACATCGGTATTGTGGCGAATATCGTGTTTCGTTGCGGCCAAAAGGCGGGCGTGGCTCGAAAAATGGCCATGGAAGCCGGGATCATCGACAAACGCCACGATCTTCTCGATAATCTGTTCGAGAAAACGGTCGCTGGGAAGCTCGGCATAGGGCGGCTCGTAGCAGGCCGGCGGAAATTCGATGCGCAAGCCGCCTTCGCCCAGCATCTCTGGCGGCCCGCCCCGGTTGCTGACAATCGGCGGAATGCCGTTGAGCATGGCTTCCACGATCACCCGTCCTGCGCTTTCCCAGCACAGCGTCGGCACCAGCAGGCAGCGCGCCCGGCCATAGAGGGGCCGCATGTCCACCGTGTTGCGGGTTACCACCACGTTCGACAGGCTGTCGCGGGGTTCTCCGAACGCGGCCGTCACCAGCCGGACGATGTCCTCCCACTTGCCGCGCGCCTCTACCACCTCGAAGACGATGTCCGGCCGGCGGCGTTCCAGCAACATGGCCATGCGACAGACAACGGCCGCCCCTTTCTCCAGGGTTGGGTTGACGAACAGGATCCGGTCAGGCTGGGGGTGCTGCGCCACCACGGCAGCAGGATCGATGAACACGCCCACGGGGCACACTTCGTAACCTTCGCGCTCGCGATAGAACGCCGCATTGGTCTCGCTGGCGGTCAGCAACAGGTCGATATCCCGGCACCAGCGCTTGCCATGGAAATGCCCGTTGCCCAGATAGGCGGCCACGCCCGCGCCGGCACGGTGCGCGTCGATCGCGGTCAGCATCTCCAGCGTCTGCCCGCCATAAAAGAACACGATATCCGGCCCGAATGCGTCCAGCCGGCCCAGCAGCGCCTCATGCCAGTCGCCTTCCTCGCGCGATGTCAGCAGCGGGCGCGCGGTCTCCCCGGTCACGTAGAGCCGATGCCGGAGCGGGCCGTCGTCCACGTTCACCCACTGCCCCGCCCGTGCGCGCACCTCGTCCCAGGAATCGGCGATGCGCGAGACGCCCGCGGGGTGATCGAAAACGGTGGCCCCCAGAATATCGACTTCGTGCCCCCGATGGACGAGTTGCATCAGCATTTCGCGGATCGCGATCGCCGCGCCGCTCGACGTATCGAGCAGGCTGAACACGCTGGCCCAGAGGATCTTCATCTTCGGCACCGGCATTTCCGACAAAGGCCCACTCCCCCTCTGGCCGCCCCTCTTCGCCGCCCCGCAACGGCGATGCGGCAGAAGGGGGGTATAACGGGCAACGGGCCGCGCGTCAGTGCTGCAAGCGCCGAACCTCAGGCCAGGAAGCGATCGAGCCTTTGGCGGACGATGTTTTCAGCATCGTGGATGATGCGGTCGATCAGGTCCTGGCAGGTCGGCACATCGTGGATCAGGCCCTGGACCATGCCGGCCCAGAACACACCCTTGGTCAGGTCGCCGGTCTGGAGAAGCTCCTTGCCGGCCACGCCGGAGACGAGTTCGCGCACGTCCTCGAACACCGCATCGGGCTGCGACAGGCGCCGCACCACTTCTTCCGATACCGCGCTGCGCCCCACGCGCGCGGTGTTCTTGAAGTTGCGGAAGATCAGGAAGCTGCCGCGTTCGTCGTTGTCGATATAGGCCTGTTTCACGTTGGCGTGGATCGGCGCTTCCTGCGTCGCGCAGAACCGCGTGCCCATGTTGATCCCTTCCGCGCCCAGGCTCAGCGCCGCGACCAGCCCGCGCCCGTCGCCGAAGCCGCCCGAGGCCAGCAGCGGAATCTTCACCTTGTCCGCCGCCGCCGGGATCAGGATCAGGCCGGGAATGTCGTCCTCGCCAGGGTGGCCGGCGCATTCGAAGCCGTCGATCGAGACGATATCGCACCCCGCCTTCTCCGCCGACAGCGCGTGGCGCACCGCCGTGCACTTGTGCAGGATTGTCACGCCATGCGGCTTGAGCATTTCCCAGATCTCGCGCACCGCCTGCGTGCCCGCCGTTTCCACGATCTTCACGCCGCCATCAATGATCGCCTGCGCATAGGCCTTGTAGTCGGGCGAATTGACCGTCGGGAAGATCGTCATGTTCACGCCGAACGGCTTGTCCGTCATCGCCCGGGTGCGCTCGATCTCCTCGCGCAGCTTGTCCGGCGTCGGCTGGGTCAGCGCGGTGATGATGCCAAGCCCGCCCGCGTTCGAGACCGCGCTCGCCAGTTCGGCATAGCCCACGTTCATCATCCCGCCCTGCACGATCGGATGCTCGATCCCCAGCATCTCGGTAATGCGCGTCTTGAAAGCCATTGTTCGTCCTCTCCCGTGTTCGTCAGTAGCTGCGCGGCAGCCCCAGCACATGCTCGGCAAGATAGCTGAGGATCAGGTTGGTGCTGATCGGCGCCACGGTATAGAGCCGCGCCTCGCGGAACTTGCGCTCCACGTCGTATTCCTCGGCAAAGCCGAAGCCGCCGAAGGTCTGCACGCACATGTCAGCGGCGGCCCAGCTTGCCTCGCTTGCCAGCAGCTTGGCCATGTTCGCCTCCGCACCCGGATTGCCGCCGCTGTCATAGACCTGCGCCGCGTGGTGGACCATCAGCTCGGCCGCGCGCATCTGCGCATAGGCGCGGGCGATCGGGAACTGAATGCCCTGGTTCTGCCCGATCGCCCGGCCGAACACCTTGCGCTCGCGGGCATAGTCGCTGGCCCGCGCGATGAACCACTTGGCATCGCCGACGCATTCCGAGGCGATCAGGATGCGTTCGGCGTTCATCCCCGAAAGAATGTAGCGGAAGCCCTGCCCCTCCTCTCCGATCAGAGCGGAAGCCGGGATGCGCAGGTCGTCGAAGAACACTTCGGTCGTCGAATGGTTCATCATCGTGCGGATCGGCTTGATCGTCATGCCCTTGCCCACCGCCTCGCGCATGTCGACCAGGAAGATCGAAAGCCCTTCGGTCCGCTTGGCCACCGCATCGCGCGGCGTGGTCCGTGCCAGCAGCAGCATGAGGTCGGAATATTCGGCGCGGCTGGTCCAGATCTTCTGGCCGTTGACCACGTAGTGATCGCCATCCCGCACCGCCACCGTGCGCAGCGAAAGCGTGTCCGTCCCACTGGTCGGTTCCGAGACGCCGAACGCCTGCAACCGCAATTCCCCGCTGGCGATCCCGGGCAGATAGCGCTGCTTCTGCTCCGCGCTGCCATAGCGCAGCAGGGTGTTCATGATGTACATCTGCGCATGGGCCGAGGCCCCGTTGCAGCCCGATGCCTGAATTTCCTCCATGATCACCGCGGCCGCATCGAGCTTCAGGCCCGAACCGCCGTATTCCGGCGGGATCAGCGCCGCCAGGAACCCGGACCGCGTCAGCGCGTCCACGAACTCCGCCGGATAGGCGCGGTCGCGGTCCTTGTCCCGCCAGTATTCGCCCGGAAAATCCGCGCACAGCGCCTGTACCGCGCGGCGGATTTCCGCCATGTCCTCGTTTTCGGTCATGCCTGCGCTATCGTCCTTACGCGGGGATCTGGTTGAACGGCACGCCCTTGTCCGGGCGATGGTCCTGCGGCAGGCCCAGGATGCGTTCGGCGATGGTGTTCAGCAGCATCTCGTCCGCGCCACCGGCGATCCGCCCGGTGGGGGCGTTGAGCCAGCTCGCGGTCCAGTTCTCCTTCTGCGAGGCATGCGGATCGAACGCGAGGCCGGCGTTGCCCTGCAGGTCGATCGCCAGTTCCGACAGCTTCTGCCGACTGCGCACCGCGACCAGCTTGTTCAGCGAGCCTTCCGGCCCCGGTTCCATCCCCGCCTGCATCATCAGCATGGCGCGCGTGGTGATCGATTCCAGCCCCGCACGCATCGCGTGGTTGCGCGCGATCTGCGACCGGATGCGGCCGTCCGCGATCGCCGGGCGGCCGTTGACTTCCACGTCCCGCGCCAGATCCACGAACAGGTCGAGATGCGGGCCGAAGCCGCCGCTGTCGGTCGCCACGTAGCGCTCGATCATCAGCGTCGCCATCGCCACCGCGAAGCCGCCGCCCACCGGGCTCATCCGCTGGCTATCCTCCAGCCGCACGTCGTCGAAGAACACCTCGTTGACGTGGCTGTCCCCGCCCGCCAGCTTGATCGGACGGACCTCGACGCCGGGCGCCTTCATGTCCACCCAGTAGTAGGTCAGCCCCTTGTGCTTCGGCACCGTGGGATCGGTCCGCGCCACGATCACGCCATAGTCGCAATACTGCGCCCAGCTGGTCCACACCTTCTGCCCGTTGAGCTTCCAGCCGTTGCCGTCCACTTCGGCGCGGGTGCGCAGGCCGGCCAGATCCGATCCGCCCGCCGGTTCGGAGAACAGCTGGCACCAGATCTCCTCGCCGCGCAGCGCCTTGAGCACCCGTTCCTTGACGAAGGCCTTGTCCTCGCAGAAGCGCATCAGGATCGGCACCGGCATCCCCAGCGAAATGCCGAAATAGGCCGTGGGCATCCCGAAGCCCATCTCCTCGGTATCGAAGATCACTTTCTCGATGTGGGTCAGGCCCTGCCCGCCCATCTCCGTGGGCCAGTTGATCCCGGCGAAGCCCGCGTCGAACCGCGCCGCCAGATAGCGCCGGCCCAGCGCCAGATCCTGCTCCACGTCCAGCCCGCGCCGGGCCTCGCGCCCGAACTCGCCCACCACCGATTGCAGCCACGTGCGGGCGCGGGCGCGGAAGGCTTCGTAATCGCTCATGCCACTTCTCCCGTCAGGTGATCGACCAGCAGATCTTCCCAGAACAGCAGGTTGCCCTGCTCGATCGCCAAGCTGCGCGCGCGGCGCATGTGCAGATGCAGCCCCTGCTCCCAGGTCACGCCGATCCCGCCGTGGATCTGCACGCAATCGCGCGCGGCGGTGTCATAGGCCTCGGTCGCGGAAATCCGCGCATCCGCCGCCGCGATGAGGAAGTTGGCTGTCCCATTGGGCGTCCCGTCAGCAGCATCCGCCAGCGCCGCCGCGTGGATGCAGTTGGCCCTCGCGATCTCGACCAGCCCGTACAGCTCGGCGATGCGGTGCTTGACCGACTGAAACGCGCCGATCGGCTGGCCGAAGGCCTTGCGTGTCACGGCATAATCGCGCGCGATCGTCAGCAGCGCCTCGGCCCCGCCGGTCTGCTCGTGCGCCGTCACCACCGCCATCCGCGCCAGCACGTCCAGCGCGAGCGCGCGGGCCGCCCCGCCCCGCGCGAGCAGCGTAGCCGGCGCCTCGGCAAAGGCGAGGTCGGCATAGAGGCGGCTGTTGTCGAAGCCATCCACCGGGTTGCGCGTGGCACCTGAGAGTTCGACGAGCACCAGCGCCGGCTCACCCTCGTTCATGGCCCAGACCACCGCGATGTCCGCGGCAAGCCCGGCCACCACACCTTCCTTGACGCCCGTCAGCCGACCGGCCGCGAAGACCGTGGTCGGGCGTGGCGGCAGCGGCGCATTGCCTTCCGCGAAGGCCACCGTCGCCGTCGCCTCGCCACTCGCCAGCCGGGGGAGCCATGCCGCCTGCACCTCGGCCGATCCAGCCTCGGCCAGCACCCGCGCCGCACCATAGCCCACCGTCAGGAACGGCGCGCCCGCGATTACCCCACCTGCCGCCTGCGCCACCAGCCCCAGCTCGATCAGGCCCAGACCAAGCCCGCCATGCTCCTCCGCGATCGCCAGCGCCGTCCAGCCCTGCTCCACCGCCGTATCCCGGAACACCGCGTCGCAAGCGCCCACCTGCTCCAGCAAGCCCAGCAAGCGCCCCTTGTCTGACCGCGCCTCCAGCACGCGCCGGCACTCCGTCGCAATCGCCTGCTGTCCCTCGTCAAGAAGGATCGACATTTCACGCACCCCTTTTCCCGCGGCGTTCGGCCAAGATCCAGCGCGCGCCGCCACCCTCTTTTAATCGATCAGTTAAACTACACAGGAACGGGCATCAGGCAAGGGCAAAGGTGCCCTCACCGCGTGGCCAAAGCGCCCCGGACACATTCGAGGAAATGGTGCGAAACGGTGGAAAGCGGCCGGTCTTCGAGATGCGCCGCAATCACATCAAAGCGCATCGCTTCGTTCAACGGGCGATAATCCATGGCTTCGCTGGCACAGGCCCGGGCGGTGAATTCGTCCATGATCGCCACGCCCAGCCCGCGTTCGACCAGGGCCGCCGCCACGAAATAGGTCTTCGTCTGGATCACCGGGGCGCCGTCATCCGCGGTGGGCTGCCGACGGCTCAGCAACCTGCCGATGGTGCCGTCGTTGAGCAGTTCGATCACGCGCAGGTGGCGGACGTCCTCCAGCGCGATCCGCTCCGGAGGATCGGGAATATCCTGCCGGCGAAACAACAACACGATCTGACCGGTCCCGAGCATGACGGGCGCCAGCCGGGGGTGGCGCGGCGCGTCATAGCCGATCACGATATCGCTGGTGCGGGCCTGCAGCGCCTCGACCAGTTCCTCGCTGTGCAGCGTCCGCAAATCGATCGAAACGCCAGGATGCCGCGCGGCGAACGCGGCCACCGCATCAGGAACCACCTCCAGCCCCAGCGAATGGATCATCGCCACGCGCAGCCGGCCTTGCTCGATCCGGCGCAGGTTGCGCGCGGATTCGCGCAGCATGTCGACGCTGTGCCGCACCGCACTGGCATCCGCGAACAGTTCGTGCGCCTCGTCGGTCGGTACCAGCCGCCCCTTGACCACGCGGAACAGCGCGAAGCCCAGCCGCGTTTCGGCGTGGCGCAGCACCTTGCCCACCGATGGCTGCGACACGCCCAGCAATCGCGCCGCGCCACTGAGCGAGCCGGTCTGATAGACGGCGTGGAACACCTCGATATGCCGCAGGCTGATCATGCGGCGACCTTATGGGCACGTCCGCGCCTGGCAAGCCCGATCCTCAGGCAATACCGCCCCAGAAGCCCGGCTGCGGCGGTACGACAACGCCATCGTCCAACACGCGCAACCCACCCGACCGGTCCTCGAGCAGCCACCACGGGCCGTCGACATCGACGAAATCGGCGCGTGCGGCGATCCGCAGCGCCGGCGCTATGCCGAGCGAGGTCGCCAGCATGCAGCCGACCATCACGCCCAAGCCTGCGGCCCGCGCCGCGTCGTACAGCGCCAGCGCCTCGGTCAGTCCGCCTGTCTTGTCGAGCTTGATGTTCACGAACCGGTAAAGCCCGCGCAACCGAGGGATATCGGCAGCGACGTGGCAGGATTCGTCGGCACAGATCGGCACCTGCGCCGTGAAGCCTGCCAACGCGCCATCCTGCCCGGCCGGCAACGGCTGTTCCAGTAGCGCAATGCCCAGTTCCGCCAGCACCGGCTGCATCGCCACCAGCAGCGGCATCGTCCAGGCTTCGTTGGCATCGACGATCAGCGTCGTGTCCGGCAGACTGCACCGCACCGCGCGCAGGCAGGCTTCCGGATCAGCGGTATCGACCTTGACCTTGACCAGCCGCGCCCGCGCCAGCTTGTGCGCCGCCCGCGCCATCGCCTCGGGCCGGTCGATCGAGACGGTTTGCGCGCTGGTGAGAGGCGGCAGTACGGGCGCGATGTTTCGGGCATGGCGTGCCTCCAGATCCCACAGCGCGGCATCGATCGCATTGCGCGCGCTGCCGGGCGGCATCAGCGTGCGCAGCGCCGCGCGGTCGCAACCGGCCTGCAGCGCCGGTATCGCGGCTTCAATCTGCATACGCACGGATTCCGGCGTCTCGCCGTAGCGGGCGGACGGCGTGCCCTCGCCCCGCCCGACAACGCCCGGCCCGGCCACGCTCCCTTCGCCGATCGTGACGACCACCACCGCGATGTCCGTGCGCGTGCCCCGCGCTATCCGGAACGGCGCGCGCAAGGGCCAGCATTCGACGCGAATATCTACGCTGCGCAACATGCCAGCAGCCGATCCACGATCCGATCCACACCCATCGCCACCGGGTCCTGGCACGGAAGACCCAGTTCATCCTCCACGCGCCGGCAGTATGCCTGCGCTTCCTGCGCTGGCAGCGCCGACGTGTTGACCGCGACGCCCACCGCGATCACATCCGGGCTGGTCAGGCGCGCGGCTTCCAGGTTGCGCGCCAGGCATTCGGCCAGCACCGGCACCGGATAGTCCCCAGCATGGCGGATCGTCTCGCGCCCCGCCTCGTGGCACAACACCAGCGCCCTCGCCTGCGCGCCGTGCAGCAGGCCCAGCGAAACGCCGGCATAGGCGGGATGGAACAGCGAGCCCTGCCCCTCGATCAGATCCCAGCCGCCATCGTGGCGATCCGGCGCAAGCCATTCGGCGGCACCGGCGATGAAATCGGCGATCACCGCATCGATCGGCACGCCCGAGCCGGCGATCAGGATGCCGGTCTGCCCCGTGGCGCGGAAATCGGCCGCAACACCCCGACCGCGCAGTTCGCGCTCGATCGCCAGCGTGGAATACATCTTGCCGACCGCACAGTCGGTGCCCACCGTTATCAGCCGGTTCCCCGCCCGCTTGCGCCCGGTGCCGAGCGGCAGCGAAGCGGGCGGTTCGCGCACGTCGAACAGCGAAAGCCCGGCGGCTTGCGCCGCGGCCCGTATCGCCGGATTGCCGGCAAGGCGCGCGTGCAGGCCCGAAGCGACATGCAGCCCGGCGCGCAGGGCTTCCAGGCAGAAGGCAACCGTTCCCGCGTCCATCACCCCGCCGGCATTGGCATAGCCCAGCACCGCCGTCCGCGCGCCGGCCGCCACGGCTTCGGCAAGGCTCATCCGGGGCAGGCCCACCGTGACCGGGCAGCCCGGTTCGGCCATTTCGGCAATCGCCATGCCGGGACGCCAGAACGCGATGCCACGCGCCGTCTTGGCGGCCAGCGGATCGGTAACCGCGCCAAGATAGACCAGATAGGGGCCGGGTATCATGCTGTTTCCTCGCTTCGCTGCGCCGCCGGTTTCGCGGGTTGTGGCGCCATCGCCAAGCCCAAAGAGGGGCGCCCTCTATAACCTGGGGTTATAGGACGTATGCGACGTGGCACGCCCCTCCATGGCGGTGTAAGACCGTCGCAACCAAAGGAAAGGAACCGCCTTGCGCCGTCCCCTGATGCCACATCATCGCGAAAGCCATCTCGTCGCCCGGATCGGCTGGCTGCGCGCGGCCGTGCTGGGCGCCAACGACGGCATCGTCTCCACCGCCAGCCTGATCATCGGCGTGTCGGCATCGGGCGCTTCACGCTCCTCGCTGCTGGTTTCGGGAATCGCCGGGCTGGTCGCCGGGGCGATGTCGATGGCCGCTGGCGAATATGTCTCTGTCAGCTCCCAGTCCGACACCGAACGCGCCGACCTGGATCGCGAACGGCAGGAACTGGCGACCCAGCCCGAAGCCGAACTCGATGAACTGGCCGGCTTCTATGTCGAACGCGGGGTGGAACCCGATCTGGCGCGCAGCGTCGCCGCGCAGATGATGGCGCGGGATGCCTTGGGCGCCCATGCCCGCGACGAACTGCACATCACCGAACTGACGACCGCGCGCCCGGTCACGGCCGCCTTCACCTCTGCGGCGACCTTCACCGCCGGAGCGCTGCTGCCGGTTATCCTTGCCGCGGTTCTGCCCGCAGGCGTGACCGTGGCGGGCGAAGCGGTGGGGTCGATCCTGTTCCTCGCCCTGCTCGGCTGGATCGGTGCGCGGGCGGGCGGGGCCAGCCCGGCGCGGCCGGTCTTGCGCGTGGTGTTCTGGGGGGCGCTGGCCATGGCCATTACCGCCGGGATCGGCCGACTGGTGGGCGCGAGCGTCTGACCCGTTGATGGCGGCGCCGTCTTCCCTCATCGGCCTGCTTGCCGCGGTTGCCGCCGGGCTGCTGGTGGGGATCGAACGCGGCTTCAGCCAGCGCGCAGAAGGCGAAGGCAACCGGGTCGCGGGGTTCCGCACGTTCGGGCTTATCGGTCTGCTGGGCGGCATCGCGGGATTGCTGGGCGATGGCCTGGCTGCGGTCATCGGCCTCGGCACGCTGGCGGTCCTTGTCGTCGGCTATGTCCGCACCATGCGCGAAAACCGGCTGTCCGCCACGACGACGATCGCGGCGATGCTGACATTCGGCGTTGGGCTGGTCGCGGTGCGTATTTCGCCGACCGTGGCGCTCGGCGCGGCGGCGGCAATGTTCGCGATCCTAAGTGGCCGGCAATCGATGCATGCGCTGCTCAGGGGCCTGAACGCCGAGGAGGTGGAGGCGGCCGCCCGCTTCGTACTGGTCGCGCTGGTCGTGCTCCCCTTGCTTCCGGATGCTGCCTATGGCCCCTACGAGGCGTGGAACCCGCGCCGTATCTGGCTGGTCGTGGTCTTCGTGACCGGACTGTCGTTCGCGGGTTATGTCGTGACGCGGCGCTACGGGACCAATCGCGGCATCCTGTTCGTCGCGCTGACCGGGGCCATCGTCTCGTCGACGGCGGTGACGGCGGAATATGCGCGCCGTTTGCGTTCCGAACCCGAAGCGCGCGGGGCCCTGACCGCCGGAATCGCGCTGGCTTCCATCGTCATGTTCGTGCGCGTGCAGCTGCTGGTGCTGGCACTCGTGCCGCGTGCCCTGCCCTCGCTTGCGGTAGCCATGGCGCCTGCCACGCTCGTTGCCGGGCTGCTGGCGCTGATCGCCTGGCGCAGACAGGAAACGCGAACCGGGGAAGTAACGCTGGGCAATCCGCTTAGCTTTACCCCCGCTCTGCTGCTGGCGGGACTGGTCGCCGTGCTGTCGCTGGCGGCGCGTTGGGCGCTGTCCCGCTTCGGCAGCAGCGGCATCGCGGTGGTGTTGGGACTGATCGGCGTGTCCGACGTGGACGCGGCCGTGCTGACGCTCGCCAACCTTCCCGCCGACGCGCTGGACGGGCGCACCGCCGGTCTTGTCCTTTCCGCCCCGATCCTGGCCAATACCGCGGTCAAGGCCGGCATGACCGCGGTAATCGGCTGGCGCGCCGGCGGCGTGCGCGCCGCCTTGCCGCTCGCCGCTTCGCTGGTGGCATCGGGTGCGGCGCTGGCCGGCTGGGCGCTGCTTTAGACGTTCGTCCCCACTCCATCATCGGCGATGGACAAATCCCCCTCAAAGTTGGAACATAAAGAGAACAATTATGTGATTCGGAGTATGACTGGCAACGTCTTTCCACTCGGCCGGCCCTTGCGGCCCGAGGCAAGGGAACGGGTTTCCGCACGGATGCCACCGCTCGATGCGGGTGGGCTCCATGAAATCCACGCCGCGCCGGAAGACTGGGCGGCGGCCATGGCCTTCGCCCTGTTTTCCACGATCCGCCGGGACAGCGCACAAGACAGGCATGAGGTAGGCAGGCACGGGCAGGCGATCTTCCTGATCGGCGGCCCCGGCCCCGCGGCTTTTCCCGTCCTGCCTTGCGCGGAAGGGCTAGCGGCCCTGGGCCTTGCGCCAGAGCAGTTGGTAATCGTGCGGACGGCCAGCGAGCTGGACCTGCTGCGTGCGGGGCTGGAAGCGGCCCGTTGCCCCGGCGTCGGCACGGTCCTGCTGCAAACGCAGGGCCGGCTGGCGCGCTACGATCTCACCACCAGCCGGCGCCTGGCGCTGGCGGCGGAACAGGATGGCAAGGGAGTGATCGTGCTGCGTGGCGATGCCCCGCCCCGCCCCAGCGCGGCCCGCACCCGCTGGGCCATCACCAGCGCGCCTTCCACGGCGCTGGAAGCGAACGCGCCGGGCTGGCCGGCCATCGAAGCGGAACTGTTGCGCCAGCGCGGCGGCATGGGCGGCCTGCGCTGGCGGCTGGAATGGAATGCGGAACATGGAACCTTCCGGGAAGCGGAGCGCGCCCTCCATCACGGACCGGCGCTGTCTGGCACTGTGGTTCCCGTACCTGGCGTGCGAGCGGGCGCGGGAAGCGGCGGCTTCGTCCCTCCCCGCGCCGCCTGAGCCGTTCGCGCTGGTCATGCGCACGGGCAACGCCCTGCGCCTGGCGCAGGTGGACAGCCATGCCCGCAAGGCCGGTCTTTCCGCCGGGATGACGCTGGCGGACGCACGGGCGCGCTGCCCCACGCTGGCGACGCTGCCGTGCGATCCCGCCGCCGAGCGGCAGGCGCTGGATCACCTGGCCCGGGCCATGCTGCGCTTCACCCCGGTGGTCACGCCCGATCCGCCCGACGGGCTGATCCTCGACGTGACCGGCTGCGCGCACCTGTTCGGCGGAGAGGACGCGCTCGCCCGCCGCGTCCTCGCCGCCACGCGGGCCACCACCCGCCATGCTTTCGCCGGCAACGCCATGGCCGCGCGCGCGCTGGCCCGGCATGGCGCGGACGGGAACCGGGGCGACATCCACGCCCTGCCCGTCAACGCGCTCGACCTGCCCGATGATGCCCTGACCGCGCTGCGCCGCGCGGGGCTGCGCACGATCGGCGATCTGGCCCGACGACCACAGGCGGGGCTGGCGGCGCGCTTCGGCGAAAGCGCGGTCATGCGTCTGCGGCAGCTGCTGGGCGAAACGGCCAGCCCCGTCGCCCCGCGCCTGCCCCCCGTCCCGGTCCGGGCCGAGGCCCGCTTCGCCGAGCCGCTGATCCGCACCGACGATGCGCTGGAGGTGATCGAGGACCTGCTGCGGCAGGCCGCGCGCCAGATGGAGCAGCGGCACGCGGGCGGGCGCCGGTTCGCGGTCACGCTGGAGCGCAGCGACGGCGCGCGGCGGCGGCTCGCGATCGATACCGGCAACCCGGTGCGCGATCCCGCCACGGTGCTGCGCCTGATGCGCGAACGCATCGATACGCTGGCCGATCCGCTCGATCCCGGTTTCGGCTTCGACGCGATCCTGCTCGATGTCCCCCGCGTGGAACCGCTTGCCCCCCGGCAGGATGCGCTGGAAGGCGGGCGTGCAGCGGCCGATGATACGCTCGATGCCCTGATCGATCGGCTCAGCGTGCGGCTGGGCGCGGACCGGGTCACGCGCCTGCACCCCGCCGACACGCATATTCCCGAAGCCGCGCAACGCCTGCGCCCGGCCATCGAGAACACGGTATCGGCCCCGGTTTCGACATGGCCCCTCGCTTCAGGAAGGGACGTGGCGCTCCGCCCCCTCACCCTGTTCGATCCGCCCCAGCCGGTCGCCGTGATCGCCGGCGTGCCGGACGGACCGCCGCAGCGCTTCCGCTGGCGGCGCAAGGTCCACGAGGTGCGGCTGGCGGAAGGCCCGGAACGGATCGCGCCCGAATGGTGGCGGCGGCAGGATGGGCACCTCGGCAAGCTGGGCGGCCTCACCCGCGATTATTACCGGATCGAGGATAGCGAAGGCCGCCGCTACTGGATGTTTCGCCACGGCCTGTTCGACGAAAAAAGCGATCCGCGCTGGTTCCTGCACGGCCTGTTCGCATGACCGTGCCGCCCTTTTTCGCCGAACCGGTCGCGGCCAGCAATTTCAGCTTCCTGCGCGGTGCCTCGTCCGCCGAAGCCATGGTGGCGCAGGCGCACGCGCTCGGCATGGCCGGCATCGGCATCGCCGATCGCAATACCGTGGCCGGCGTGGTCCGCGCCCATCGCGCGTGGAAGCAGGTCGGCGGGCCGGGCGGCGGCTTCCACCTGATCGTCGGTGCGCGGCTGGTCTTTGCCGATGGCACGCCCGACGTGGTCGCCTATCCCACCACACGGCACGGCTGGGGCCGGCTGACCCGCCTGCTGACGGTCGGCAACCGCCGCGCCGAAAAGGGATCGTGCCACCTGAATCTGGCCGATCTGCTCGACCATTGCGAGGATATGGCGCTGATCGCGATGGACGGCGATGCCGCGCTGCTGCGCACGCTGCGGCAGGCCACCCCGCATCTGTGGCTGGCGGTCACCATGCCCCGCGCCGGGCGCGACGCGCGGCTGCTGGCGCGGCGGCTGGCGCTGGCCACGCAAACCGGCGTTCCCCCGATCGCCAGCAACGATGCGCTGTACGCCACGGCGGACACGCGGCCGCTGCACGACGTGCTGACCTGCATCCGCGAGGGGCGGACCTTGCAGACTGCCGGACGCCTGCTGGCCGCCAACGGCGAACGGCACCTGAAGCCCCCGGCGGAAATGGCCCGTCTGTTCCAGGCCTGTCCGCACGCGCTGGCGGCGACGCGCGACCTGTTCGGTTGCATCGCCTTCACGCTGAACGACTTGCGCTACGAATACCCGCACGAACCCGTTCCCCAAGGCTGGGAGCCGCAGGCCTGGCTGGAACATCTGGTCCACGAAGCGGCCATGCGGAAATTCCCCGATGGCCTGCCCGACGCCTACCGCCGGACGCTGGACGAGGAATTCCGCCTGATCCGCGACCGGGCCTACGCCTATTACTTCCTGACCGTGCATGACGTGGTGCGCCATGCGCGCAGCCTCGATCCGCCGATCCTGTGCCAGGGGCGCGGCAGCGCGGCCAATTCGCTGGTCTGCTACCTGCTGGGCGTGACGCCGATCGATCCGGTGCAAGAAAAGCTGCTGTTCTCGCGCTTCCTGTCCGAGAACCGCAACGAACCGCCCGACATCGACGTCGATTTCGAGCACGAGCGGCGCGAGGAAGTGATCCAGTACATCTACGAACGCTACGGCCGCGAGCGCGCCGGCATCGCCGCCACGGTGATCCACTATCGCCAGCGCAGCGCGATCCGCGAAGTCGGCAAGGCGCTGGGGCTGACCGAGGATGTGACCGCGCGGCTCTCGGGCACGATCTGGGGAAGCTGGGGCGGCGGAGAACTGCCCGAGGCGCGGCTGGGCGAAGCCGGCTTCGATGCCGCCAATCCCGAACTCGCCCGCCTGCGCGATCTGGTCGGCCAGATCCTCCAGTTCCCGCGCCACCTGTCGCAGCACGTCGGCGGTTTCGTGCTGACCCAGGGTCGGCTCGACGAACTCGTGCCGATCCACAATGCTGCAATGCCCGATCGCACCTTCATCGAATGGGACAAGGACGACATCGACGAACTGCAGATCATGAAGGTCGATGTCCTCGCGCTCGGGATGCTCACCTGCATCCGCAAGAGCTTCGACCTGATGCGCCAGTGGCAGCTGGGCGATCACCGGCTGGATACCGTGCCGCAGGACGATGGGGCGACCTATGCCATGCTCCAGAAGGGAGACAGCATCGGCACTTTCCAGGTCGAAAGCCGCGCGCAGATCGCCATGCTGCCCCGGATGAAGCCGGCCACCCTCTATGACCTTGTCATCCAGGTTGCCATCGTGCGGCCGGGTCCGATCCAGGGCGGCATGGTCCACCCTTACCTGCGGCGGCGCAACGGCGAGGAAGCCGTCGTCTTCCCCGGCCCGCCGGGCGAGTTGCGCGACGTGCTGGGCAAGACGCTGGGCGTGCCGCTGTTTCAGGAACAGGCGATGAAGCTCGCTATTGTCGCCGCCGGGTTCTCCCCGGCCGAAGCCGACGGCCTGCGCCGCGCCATGGCCACGTTCCGCCGCAACGGCACGATCCACAACTACGAGGAAAAGCTGGTCGAAGGCATGGTCCGGCGCGGCTACGAACGCGATTTCGCCGAACGCTGCTTCGAACAGATCAAGGGCTTCGGCGACTATGGCTTTCCCGAAAGCCACGCGCAGGCCTTCGCCTCGCTCGCCTATGTCTCCGCCTGGCTGAAATGCCACTATCCGGCGGTCTTCGCCTGCGCGCTGCTCAACAGCCAGCCGATGGGCTTCTATGCCCCCGCGCAGATCGTGCGCGATGCGCGGGAACACGGCGTTACCGTCCACCCGATCGACGTGGGCGCGAGCACGTGGGACAATACGCTGGAAGGCGCGCGGGTGCTGCGGCTGGGCCTGCGCCAGATCGACGGTTTCCGGCAGGACTGGGCAAAAGCCATCGCCCGCGTGCGCGGCGACGCGCCCTTCGTCTCGATCGAGACGCTGGCCCACCGCGCCGATCTGCCGCCCCGCGCGCTGCATCTGCTGGCCGATGCCGATGCGCTCGGTTCGCTGGGCCATGGCCGGCGCGAGGCGGGGTGGGAAGTGCGCCGGATGCCGCCGGTGCAACTGCCACTGTTCGCCGCGATGGACGCGCCCGAACTGGGCCGCGAACGCGATCCCGCCCTGCCCGCGCTGCCGCTTTCGGAAGAAGTGGCGGCCGATTACCAGACGCACCGCCTGTCGCTGAAAGGCCACCCCATGCAGTTCCTGCGCGCGCGCTTTGCCCGGCGGGGCGTGCTTTCCTGCGCCGATGTCAACGCCGCGAAGGACGGCGCGCGCGTGCGCTGCGCCGGCGCGGTGCTGGTCCGCCAGCGGCCGGGCAAGGGCAACGCGGTGTTCATCACGCTTGAGGACGAGACGGGAATCGTCAACGCGCTGCTGTGGGCGCGCGATTTCGAAAAGCAGCGCCGCGCCGTCATGGCCGCGCGGCTGATGGTGATCGCAGGCGAAATCCAGCGCAGCAAGGAAGGCGTCGTGCATCTGATGGCCAGCCGGGTGACCGACGTGACCGCCATGCTCGCCCATCTGTCCGAAACGCAGGCCGCGCTTGGCCCGCCTTCCCGCGCCGACGAGGCCATCCGGCCCACCATGCCCAATCCGCCCGGCGCCGCCCGCCGGCACCCGCGCGATGTCCGCATTCTGCCGCGTTCGCGTGATTTTCATTGAAAGGGCGCTTTTCTTCCGCCGCGCCTCCAAGCTAGACCGATCGGCGATGACCACGCCCGCGCAACGCCTCAGTCCGGTCTATACCGGGATGCCCGTCACCATCTTCGAACATATGTCCGGCCTTGCCCGCGAACAGGGCGCGATCAATCTGGGCCAGGGCTTTCCGGACGATACGCCGCCGCCCGAACTGGTCGAGGCCGTCGTCCGCGCCACGCGCGAACGTTCGCACCAGTATCCGCCGATGGCCGGCCTCGCCGAACTGCGCGATGCCGTGGCCGGCTTCTATGCCCGTGCCCAAGGGCTGCCCCTTGCGCGAGACAACGTGATCGTCACCTCCGGCGCGACCGAAGCCGTAGCCGCCGCGATCCTGGCCGTGGTCAGCCCCGGCGACGAGGTGATCCTGTTCGCCCCGGCTTACGACGCCTATGCGCCACTGGTGCGCCGCGCCGGCGGGATACCGGTGTTCGTACCGCTGCGCCCGCCGCACTGGCGCTATTCCCGCGACGCCATCGCCGCCGCGATCACGCCCCGCACCCGCGCGCTCGTTCTCAACGATCCGCTGAACCCCACCGGCACGGTCGCGTCCGACGCGGAACTCGCCGCGCTGGCGGAGCTGTGCGTGGCGCACGACCTGATCGCGATCTGCGACGAAGTCTGGGAGAACGTGCGGTTCGACGGAAAGCCGCACCGTTCGCTGCTGGCCCTGCCCGGCATGGCGGAGCGCACGATCAAGATCGGATCGGCCGGCAAGATCTTCGGCGCCACCGGCTGGAAAGTCGGCTGGATGGTCGCCGCGCCGGCCATGGCCACCGTGCTGGGCCGCGCGCACCAGTTCCTGACCTTCACCACACCGCCGATGCTCCAGTGGGCGCTGGCCGAAGCGCTGGCCGATCCCGCCATCGCCGCCGGGCGTCAGGCCAGCTGGGGCGCCTCGCGCGCCGTGCTGATCGACGGCCTGCGCCGTGAAGGCTTCGCGGTGCTCGACAACGCGGCGACATGGTTCGCCTGCATCGACCTTGCGGCGTCGGGCATCGCGCTCGACGATCGCGCGTTCAGCGAGCGCGCGGTGCGCGAGGCGGGCGTCGCCTCGATCCCGCTCTCCGCGCTGTGGGAAGGCCCCGACGGCCCCACGTCGATCCTGCGCCTGTGCCACTGCAAGCCGGCGGCGATGCTGGAAGAAGCCGTCCTCCGTCTCGCCCGCTGGCGCGAGAGCCTCTAAACCGCGTTCTTTCACAGGGCGTGCATTGCGCCGCTGGACGACATGGGCCAGCAGCGCCTATCTCCCGGTCCATGGCCGAACCTATTGTTTTCAACCGCCGTGACCTGCTCATGGGACAAGGCGCGCTGGCGCTTTCCGCTACGCTGGCTCCGCTGTTCCCCGCCTGGGCGCGCGGCGCGCACGGCGGTCATCATGGTATGGCGGTCGGCCCCGACGCAACGGCCGGCATCGGCGAGGCGCTCAGCGGTGATCGGATCGCGCTGACGATCGGGGAAAGCCGGTTTTCGGTCGGGAAGCGCGCGGCCGCCGCCGTCAGCATCAACGGCTCCATTCCCGGCCCGCTCATCCGCCTACGCGAAGGGCAGACCGTGCGGATCGACGTGACCAACCAGTTGCGGGAACAATCCTCGATCCACTGGCACGGGCTGCTCGTGCCGTTCCAGATGGACGGCGTGCCCGGCCTCAGCTTCCCCGGCATCGATCCGGGCGAGACGTTCGCCTATGAATTCCCGGTGCGCCAGGCCGGCACCTATTGGTATCATAGCCATTCGGGCATGCAGGAGGCAGTCGGCCTCTACGGCCCGATCGTGATCGATCCCGCCACGTCCTCCGGCGTGACATACGATCGCGAATACGTGCTGATGCTGGCCGACTGGAGCCCGCTCCATCCGCACGCGATCATGCGCCAGTTGAAGGCGATGAGCGGCACGTTCAACATGCGCAAGCAGACGCTGTCCGGCCTGCTCGCCGGACGCGACCAAAGCGCGAAGGACCGCTTCGCCTGGGCCGGGATGCGCATGGACCCGACCGACATTTCCGACGTGACCGGCTCCACCTACAGCTACCTCGTCAACGGGCATGACAGCGCGGCGAACTGGACCGCGCTCTATGCCCCCGGCGAACGGGTGCGCCTGCGCGTGATCAATGCATCCGCCATGACCAACTTCAACTTGCGCATTCCCGGCCTGGCGATGACCGTGATCGCCGCCGACGGACTGGATGTTCAGCCGGTGGAAACCGATGAAATACAGATCGCTATCGCCGAAACCTACGACGTGATCGTCACGCCGGCAGACGCCGGCCCGCATGCGATCGTGGCTGAGGCGCTGGACCGCAGCGGGCAGGTACGCGCCACGCTGGCCACCCAGCCGGGAATGGTGGCGCCGATCCCGCCGATCCGCTCCCGGCCCGTCCTCACCATGCGCGATATGGGCATGGATATGAAGGGCATGGGCGAAATGCACCATTCGATGGCCATGCGCGATGGCGCCAACGCGCCGTCGGTGAAGATGGGGCCGGGCGTCGCCATGATCGCGCCGATGCCGGTGAACCGGCTGGCCGACCGCCCCACCGGCCTGGAGGACGTGGACCACCGCGTCCTCACGTATGCCGACTTGCGCGCGCGCGATGCCAACCCGGATAAGCGCACGCCCACGCGAGAGATCGACGTCCACCTGACCGCCAACATGGAACGCTACATGTGGTCGATCGACGGCCAGACGATCTCCGGCGGCGCGAAGCCTATTCCGTTCCGGCTGGGCGAGCGGGTGCGCGTGACCCTGATCAACGACACGATGATGCCGCACCCGATCCACCTGCACGGCCACTTCTTCGAACTCGTCACCGGCGATCCGGGGCATCGCCCGCGCAAGCATACGGTCAACGTCCTGCCGGGCGGCAAGGTCGCGTTCGATCTCACCGCCGATGCCGAGGGCGACTGGGCGTTCCACTGCCACATGCTGCTGCACATGCACGCGGGGATGATGCGCGTCGTCACCGTGCGCCGCGAAGGGGAGGCGTGACCGTGCGCGCCCTGCCCCTCCTGCTCGCCGCCGCCACGTTCACGCTGGCCATGCCCGCCCACGCACAGGATGCGCACGCCCAGGATGTTCACGCGGGACACGACATGGGCGCCATGGATCATTCGGGCCACCCGATGCAGGGCATGGAGCAGAGCGATCCGCACGCGGGGCACGCCATGCCCGCCTCGGATGAAGACGATGCCGACACGC
The DNA here is from genome assembly GCF_003856955.1 of Novosphingobium sp. LASN5T. NCBI lineage: Bacteria > Pseudomonadati > Pseudomonadota > Alphaproteobacteria > Sphingomonadales > Sphingomonadaceae > Novosphingobium > Novosphingobium sp. LASN5T. The sequence continues at coordinate 98,565 of NZ_RQSI01000006.1, read as the reverse complement.
CCGGCGACGCACCGCCTCCCCCCGTCCCCACCGACCATCCGGCCGACCGCTTCTTCGATCCCGCGCGCATGGCCGCCGCGCGTGCCGATCTGGCAAGGGAAGGCCGCTTCTTCGGCAACGCGCTGATCGTCGACCGGCTGGAATACCGCGCCGTCCGCGGGCGTGACGGCTATGGCTGGCAAGGCGAGGCCTGGATCGGCGCCGATCTGGACAAGCTGGTCATCGCCAGCGAAGGCGAAGGCGCGTTCGGCGAAACGGCGGAGCGGATCGAACTGCGCGCCCTGTGGCGCCACGCCATCGCACCCTATTTCAACGTGGAAGCCGGGGTCCGCCACGATTTCCAGCCCGGCCCGCAACGCACGTACGCCACGTTCGGGATAGACGGCCTGGCCCCCTACTGGTTCGATGTGGAAGCGCAGCTGCTGGTCTCGGACAAGGGCGATGTCCACGCCCGCGTCGAAGGCAGCTACGACCTGCGGCTGACCAACCGCCTCATCCTCCAGCCCGCCGTGGAACTTGACGCCGCGTTCCAGGACGTGCCCGAACTGCGCACCGGCGCGGGCTTCGACCGGCTCGAAGCCGGGGCGCGGCTACGCTACCAGATCACACGCCAGCTTGCGCCCTACATCGGCGTCCACTGGGAACGCCGGCTCGGTGAAACCGCCCGCCTTGGCGCGTTGGCCGGCGAAAGGGCCTCGACCGTCAGCCTGGCGATCGGCGTCCGAAGCTGGTTCTAGGAAGCGAGGCGCGATGACCAATCGCCGAAAGCCTGATCGAACCACGTTTGGCTGCCTTGTGGTCGGCACTTTCATGCTCATGCTTGCCCTAATGGGCGTTCTGAACGCTATCGTTGTACTGTAACCGTCCCACCATATCACTCACCCCGTCGCCCCCTCAAAACGGCAGTTCCGCCTGCTGCCGCCCCGCCTCCCCGGACTGCGGCTCCGCATCGTCGTCGTCGTGATCGCCTTCCAGCGCGGAGAGCGTGAGGCCCATCAGCCGGATCGGTTGCGGCAGGGGCAGCACGGCTTCCAGCAGATCGCGCGCCATGGAGGCGAAGACGGTCTTGTCCGCCACCGCGCGCGGGGACGATTTCGCCCGCGTCATATTGGTGAAATCGATGGACTTCATCTTGAGCGTGACTGTTCGGCCCTGCGCGCCCGCCCGTTCGATACGGTCCCATACGATGTCGATGATCCGCTCCAGCGCCTCCCGCAAGGCAGGGCCGGAAGACAGGTCACGATCGAACGTCCGCTCGCCGCCCACCGATTTGCGTGGCCTGTCGGCGCGCACCCGGCGCAGGTCTATCCCGCGCGCGGCGCGATAGAGGTAGTCCGCCAGGCTGCCGAAATGGCTTCGCAGGAACGCCAGGTCCTTCGCCAGCAGGTCCGCGCCCGTTTCGATCCCCAGCCCCGCCATCTTCTCCGCGCCGCGCGGACCAATGCCATGGAAGCGGCGCACTGGCAGGCCGGCGACGAAGGCCGCGCCCTCGCCCGGCCGGATCACGCACAGGCCATCGGGCTTGTTCTGGTCGCTCGCCAGCTTGGCCAGGAACTTGTTGTACGATACGCCCGCGCTCGCGGTCAGCCCGGTTTCCGCGCGGATGCGCTGGCGGATCAATTCGGCGATGCGCGTGGCGGAGCCGATCCCGCGGATGTCGTCGGTGACGTCGAGATAGGCCTCGTCCAGCGCCAGCGGTTCGACGTGCGGCGTGTAGTCGTGAAAGATCGCGCGGATCTGCTGCGATACACCGCGATAGACATCGAACCGGGGCTTGCGGAAGATCAGGCCGGGGCACAGCCGCGCCGCCCGGACCGATGGCATGGCGGAGCGCACGCCAAATACCCGCGCCTCGTAGCTTGCCGCCGCGACAACCCCACGCTCCGACGAACCGCCGACCGCCACCGGCTTGCCCTTGAGGGCAGGATCGTCGCGCTGTTCGACGCTGGCATAGAAGGCATCCATGTCGACATGGATGATCTTGCGCAGCCCGTCGCCGGACTCTTCCTCGCCGGGATCGTTTCGCGCCGGTTCCATGATTTGCAGGCTAGCCTATTTCGCCCCAGGGCATAAAGGGCTGGGGTGAATCCCCCGAACGGACTACCCCGATTTCAATGACTAGCGAGAACCACCACCAGCCAGAGGAAACGCCAGGCACGCCCAGGGGACGCGAATTCGTGGCGATGATGGCCATGCTGATGGCGCTGCAGGCGCTGGCGATCGACGGCATGCTGCCGGCGTTGGGCCAGATCGCGCACGACCTGAACGTGACCGACCCCAACCGACGGCAACTGGTGGTGGGCGTCTTCCTGCTCTCCGCCGGCGTGGGAGCGCTGCTGCCCGGCACGCTGGCGGACCGCTTCGGCCGGCGCCCCGTGGTGCTGACCAGCCTGGGCCTGTACATCGCGTTCTCGCTGGCCTGCGCGATGGCGCGGGATTTCGATACGCTGCTGGTGCTGCGGGCGCTGCAGGCGGTCGGCAGCTCGGGCGTTACGGTTCTGCCCGGTGCGATCATCCGGGATCGCCACAGCGGCGATCGCATGGCGCGAATGCTGTCGACGATCTCGGTGGTGTTCATGGTCGTGCCGATGCTGGCGCCCAGCGTGGGGCAGTTCGTGCTGCTGTTCGCGGGCTGGCGCTGGATTTTCATCATGCTGGCGGTGATGGCCGCGCTGGTCGGGCTGTGGGTCGCCCTCAGGCTCGACGAGACGCTGCGGCCGGAATTCCGGCAGCCGATCAATCCGACGGCGATCGTGGTGAACATGATCGCCGCCGCCTCGAACCGCGCGTCGATCGGCTATGTCCTTGGCGGATCGCTGATGTTCGGCGCGCTGCTGGGCTACATCAATTCCTCGCAACAGCTGGTCGCGGAACACTTCGGCGCGGGCAGCGCGTTCCCTCTGCTGTTCGGCGCGACGGCGGTGACGATGGCCTGCGCCAGTTTCTCCAACTCGCGCATCGTCGAACGCTTCGGCGCACGGCGCGTGTCGCACACGGCGCTGTTCGTCTATATCGGCGTAAGCTGTCTGCAGGTGTTCTTTGCCACGCGCCCGCACCAGACGCTGTGGCAGTTCATGCCGCTGATCGCCATGAACATGTGCCTGATGGGCTTCGTCGGCGCCAATTTCAGCTCGATCGCGCTCCAGCCCTTCGCCAAGATCGCCGGCGCGGCCAGTTCGGTCCAGGCGTTCATGCGGATGGCGCTCGGCTCGTTCATCGGCATGATTATCGGGCAGGCGTTCGACGGCACCGCACGCCCGCTCGCGGTTTCCTTCCTGGCCGCCGGCATTCTGGCCCTGATGCTGGTGCTGTTCAGCGAGAAGGGACGCCTGTTCCGCCGCCTGCACCCGCCCGGAACGCCGCGCATCATCGTCGACCACTGAGGCAGCAGGCTTCGCGCCCGACGCGGATCAGTCCGTCAGCGCGGCGATCAGCGCCTTGACCTTTTTCTGCCGCCATTGCGGCAGCGGCGCGACCAGCCAATAGCCGCGCCGGCTCGGCTCGGCTTCGCCCACGGCGGCGACACGCCCTTCGGCGAGGGCGGTCTGCGCCAGCAGCACCGGCACGCGCGCCTTGCCCAGCCCGGCGGCGGCAGCGCTGATCGCGGTGCCGGCGTCGCCGACCGAAAATGCCACGTCCGCACCTTCACCGCCCGGCACGGGATCGCCCGGCCAGCCGATCCACGGCGCGTCGCCGCCATCGCTGCCGACGGCCGTCACGACGATCACCGCCGCTTCGCCCAGCGCGATGCCTTCCAGATCGCCCGGCCCTTCGGCCCAGCGCACGGCGAGATCGAGATTGGCCTCGGTGAAATCGATGTCCACATCACCGCCCACCAGCGCGAAGCGCAACTGGTCGTTGCTTGCGCGGAAGCTGGCAAGGCGTGGGGAAAGCCAGGCGGCGAACACGTCGCGCGGGCAGGCGATGGTATAGACATGGCTCGATTGGCCGGCCTGCATCGCCTGCACGCCTTCCTCGAACCGCAGAAAGCCTTCGCGGATCGCATCCAGCCCGGCCAGCGCCTCGTCGGTCAGTTCCAGACCCTTGGAGGTGCGACGGAACAGGACCACGCCAAGCAGGTCTTCCAGCGCGCGGATCTGCTGCCCCACGGCCGCCGGCGTCACCGCCAGCTCATCGGCCGCGCGGGTGAACGAAAGGTGCCGCGCCGCCGCATCGAGCACGCGCAGGCCATTGAGCGGCAGGTGCGTCCGCTTCATCCTCGTTTCCTTCCCTGCGTCAGTTCGCGGTGGCCGGAGCGGCCAGCGGGAAGAACGGGATCGCCACTTCGAACAGCGATCCGTCCGGGCGCTGCATGGTGTAGTGCCCTTCCATGCTGCCCTGCGGCGTGCCGAGCGGACAGCCGGAAACGTAATCGTGCGTCTGCCCCGGTTCAAGCAACGGCTGTTCGCCAACCACGCCTTCGCCATCGACGAAGTTCACGTTGCCGCGCCCGTCGGTGATCCGCCAGTGGCGCGAAAGAAGCTGGAACCGCTGCGCCGAGTCGTTCTCGATGCGGATGTGATAGACCCAGAACCATTTGCCCGCATCTACGCGGGATTGTTCGGGCAGGAAATTGACCGCGACCCGGACGGTCACGCCCTCCGTCACTGCGGCATGCTGGAAGAGCTGCTTCATACCTTGGGAGCCTATCGTACATCGGCTCCGGTTCCAATCAAGGAATTGTCGCGCTTGCCGGAATGCGATTTGGCCCCCACAGGAAAACGCGATGCACATTCGCGCGCCCGCCATCCTCTGCGCCGTCCGCGCCCACGGCGAACACGGGGCCGTGGTGCGCCTGCTGACCGCCGATCACGGGCTTGTCGCCGCCTATGTCGCGGGTGCGCGCGGACGGGAAATGCGACCCTTGCTGATCCCGGGTAACGTGCTGGACGCCGATCTGCGCGCGCGCAACGACAGCCAGCTTCCCTCCGCGCGGATCGAACTCGTCACCAGCCGGGGGCCATGGCTGACCGAACCGCTGCCCAGCGCGGCGATCGGCTGGGCCTGCGCGCTGACCGCCGCGACCTTGCCCGAAGGCTATCCCTATCCCGCGCTTCACGCCGCGCTGGGGGCGTCGCTCGATGCGATATGCCATGCTCCTTCCGCGCGCGGCTGGGCACGGGCGCTGGCGGGGTATGAAGCGCTGCTGCTGCGGGAAGTGGGCTATGGAGCAGCCCCCGCCCCGCCGGCGGACGAGGACTGGCCGGCGCTCCTGAACCGCCTGGACCGGCATGGCACGGCCATCGGGAACCGCCTGCTTGCCGATCGCCACCGCGATGTTATGGCGGCCCGCGCGATTCTGCTGGACCGGCTGAAACGCATGGACGCTTGATTGAGGGATGCACATGAAGATCGCAGTTCTGCCGGGCGACGGCATCGGCCCCGAAGTGACGCACGAAGCGGTACGGGTGATCGAAGCGCTTGGCCTGGGCGATATCGCCATGGAGCAGGCCCCGGTCGGCGGCGCGGCCTACAAGGCCCATGGCCATCCCCTGCCCCCTGCGACGCTGGAGATCGCGCGCCAGTCCGATGCCATCCTGTTCGGCGCGGTGGGCGATCCCGATTGCGACGCGCTGGACCGGCATCTGCGCCCCGAACAGGCGATCCTGGGGCTGCGCAAGGAACTGACGCTGTTCGCCAACCTGCGCCCGGCCAAGGTGTTCAAGGGCCTTGAGGATCATTCCGCGCTCCGCCCCGAAGTCGCTTCCGCCATCGATCTGCTGATCGTGCGCGAACTCAACGGCGACGTCTATTTCGGCGAAAAGGGCTTCCGCACCACCGCCAGCGGCGAACGCGAAGGCTATGACGTGATGTCCTATTCGGAAAGCGAGGTGCGTCGCATCGCCCACGTCGCCTTCCGCGCCGCGCGCACCCGCGCGCACCGCGTCTGCTCGGTGGACAAGGCCAACGTGCTCGAAACCTCGCAGCTGTGGCGCGACGTGATCGTCGAAGTCGCAAAGGAATATCCCGACGTCACGCTCGATCACATGTACGTGGACAACGCGGCGATGCAGCTGGTGCGCAACCCCGGCCAGTTCGACGTGATGGTCACCGGCAACCTGTTCGGCGATATCCTGTCCGATCAGGCCAGCATGTGCGTCGGCTCGATCGGAATGCTCGCCTCGGCCTCGCTTGGCGAGCGCCAGACCGAATACGGCACGTTCGGCCTGTACGAACCGATTCACGGCTCCGCGCCCGACATCGCCGGCAAAGGCCTGGCCAACCCGATGGCCACCATCCTGTCCGCCGCGATGCTGCTGCGCCACTCGCTGGGCCTGGCCGAACAGGCCGACCGTATCGAACGCGCCGTGGCGCGCGCACTGGAAGACGGCGTGTTCGGCCGTGATCTTGGCGGAACGGCGGGCACGACGGAAATTGGTGACGCCGTGCTGGCAAGGCTGTAAAGGCCCGCCCCTTATGATCGAACTCGCTGTCATCCTGCCCACGTTCAAGGAACGCAAGAACCTTGCCCCCATGGTCGCCCGGCTCGACGCCGCGCTGGCCGGCATCGCGTGGGAAGCCATCTTCGTCGACGACAACAGCCCGGACGGCACCTCAGACGAAGCCCGCGCCATATCGCAGCAGGATGCGCGCATCCGCGTAATCGAGCGCTTCGGGCGGCGTGGCCTTGCCTCCGCCGCGATCGAGGGCATGTGTGCCACCGCTGCCCCGATCGTCGCGGTGATGGACGCCGATGGCCAGCACGATCCCGCCCTGCTTCCTGAAATGCTCGCGGCGGTGAAAAGCGGGGAATACGACCTCGCCTACGCCTCGCGCTTCGCCGAAGGCGCCAGCGTCGATGCCTGGGGCCGGCCCGATCGCGTCAAGGCATCGGGCCTCGCCAACCGGATCGCCCGCAAAGTGACCGGCGTGCAGCTGTCCGACCCGATGAGCGGCTTCTTCATGCTGCGCGCCGAAACGCTGCGCGCCGATGCGCACCGCCTTTCCGGCGTGGGCTTCAAGATCCTGCTCGACATTCTCGCCACGGTCGATGCGCCGCTGCGCGTCAAGGAGTTGCCGCTGCATTTCGCGGCCCGGCTGGACGGGGAATCCAAGCTCGACCAGACGGTCGTGTTCGAATTCCTCATCGGCCTTTACGACAAGTGGCTGGGCCGCTTCATCCCCACCCGCTTCGCCCTGTTCGGCACTGTGGGCGCGCTGGGCGTGGGCGTACAGATGAGCGCGCTGTGGCTGGTGCTGCACCTGCTGCTGGGCGAACGCTTCGTCTATGGCCACTGGTCCAGCAACGTGACCTTCAACGTGGCCAACACGATCGCCGCCGTGATCGCGATGACCTTCAACTTCGTGCTGAACAACGAGCTGACCTATTCCGACAAGCGGCTGCGCGGCTTCGTCCCGCTGATGCGCGGCTGGGCCAAGTTCGCCATGACCTGCTCGCTGGGCCTGCTCACCAACGTCGGTTCGGCGGCGGCGCTCAAGGCCATGGGCTTCCACGATTTCGTCGCGGTGATCGTCGGCATCGTGCTGGGTTCGGTGTGGAACTTCGCGCTCTCGTCCAAGTTCGTCTGGGGCAAGTACTGATCCGGTGAACGGCGCGCGCCTGCCCCGGCCGCAGGCCGCGCTGCTACTACTGACAGCGGCGGGCGCGCTGTTCAGCCTGATCGATACGCCCTTCCCGCACCTTGCTCCGCTGCAGAACCTGCCGACGCTGGTGATTGCCGGCGGCCTGGCGCTGGCGCTGCGCCGCTGGCCGATCCCGACCGGCGCCGTGGCCTGCATCTGCCTGTTCCTCGCGCTGCACACGCTGGGCGGCCGCTACATCTATTCCAACGTGCCATACGATGCCTGGGCGCGCGCGCTGGGCCTGCCCGCGCCGGGTGACCTGTTCGGCCTGCGCCGCAACAGCTATGATCGGCTGGTCCATTTCAGCTTCGGGCTGCTGATGGTGCCACCCGTATCGGCATGGCTCGCGCGCCACGGCGGCGTGCGACGCGGCCTGTCGGTCTATCTCGCCGTCGAATTCGTGCTGGGCGCCAGCGCCTTCTACGAAATCTTCGAATGGCTGCTGACGGTCGTCATGGCCGGCGCTGACGCGGACGCCTATAACGGTCAGCAGGGCGATATGTGGGACGCGCAGAAGGACATGGCCTGCGCCGCCGTCGGTGCGGTCTGCACCGCGCTGTGGCTCACCTTGCGCCGCAAGTAGCGCCCGCCTACAGCTTGCCGAACTTCGCCTCGTAGCCGGCGGTGTCACCATTGGCGAGGAACTTGCACTGCTCCACCCAGTTGTCGCGCGTCGCGCGGCCGGCGAACGTGCCCAGGCGCGCGTCGATCGCCTTGATATCCTCGTCGGTCCAGGCGGCGATCTGGGCATAGCGGGTCACGCCCAGTTCGGTCAGCGCTGCGCGCAACTTGGGGCCTACGCCCTTGATCTTCGAAAGGTCGTCCGCTTCATCATCAGCCGATGCCGCAACCTGCGTCAGTTCGCTGGTCGCGGCGGCGGCCACCACTTCGCCCAGACCCGCCATCAGCTCCACGCCCGGCGGAGGCGTGATCGCGGGAATGGCGGCGGCGGGCGGCGCATCGATCAGCGCGGTGTTGCGCTGCGCGGGCGCCGCGCCTTCGGACAGAACGTCATCGAATTCACGCCGGGTGGGAGCCGGCTTTACCCGCCCGAACAGCCACCAGATGACCAGCAGCGCCAGCACCACGGCCGCGCCCGCCACAATCCAGTTCGCCTCGATCCAATCGACCATGAAACGCTCCCCAACCCGGCGAACCGGGCATCCCCCGGCAAGCCTTACACGCCCGCGCCTTTCCCACGGCGCGGGCGTGTTGCCAAGTCAGATCAACGGGTGAGCGGGCCGGTCAAGCACGCTATTCCTTCTGCAGCGATCCGGCGACCGACACCAGCTTGCCGAATTCCTGCCGCCAGTAATCGCGCTGCGGCCCCGCCAGCCGGACTATATCGGGCCAGGACCATGCCCCCAGCATGGTATCGCCGCGCAGCTTCTGGCCGAACGCGGCCACCGCCACGGCAAAGGCCATGTCGCCCGAAGGGGCGGCGGCGCCCGCCAGCAGTCGCGTGGGTACCGGCCGCTCGATCAGGCGCGAGGCGGTTTCGCGCGGCAGCTTGTAGCGCAGCTTGACCGTGGCCATTTCGCCCGCCTTGGTGGTGGCGGCCACCGCCGGCGCATCCTCGTACTTGCGCGGCGCGATCCAGCCCTTGCCGCCCGTCGGCACCACCTCGTAGATCGCGGTGACCTGATGGCTGGCGCCGATCTCGCCCGCGTCGACCTTGTCGTTGTCGAAGTCCTCCTCGCGCAGCGCGCGGTTCTCGTAGCCGATCAGGCGGTATTGCGAGACCACGGCGGGATTGAACTCCACTTGGATCTTTACGTCGCTGGCGATGGTGAACAGCGTGGACGCCATCTGCTCGGCCAGCACCTTGCGGGCCTCCAGCGCGCTGTCGATATAGGCGTAGTTGCCGTTCCCGTGATCGGCGACCTGCTCCATCATCGCTTCGTTGTAGTTGCCCTGCCCGAAGCCCAGCGTAGTCAGCGTGATGCCGCTGTCGCGCTCGCGCTCGACCATCTGCAGCAGCGCCTTGGTGTCAGACACGCCCACGTTGAAATCGCCGTCGGTGGCCAGCAGGATGCGGTTCACGCCGCCGTCGATGAACGATCCGCGCGCCACCTGATAGGCCAGTTGCAGCCCCGCGCCGCCCGCCGTCGAACCGCCCGCGTTCAGCCGGTCGAGCGCGGCACGGATCTTGGCCTTGTCGTTGGTCGGCTCCAGCACCATGCCCGCCGCGCCGGCATAGACCACGATCGAGACGCGGTCCTTCTCGCCCAGTTCGTCGGCCAACCCGGCCATCGCGCTCTTGACCAGCGGCAGCTTGTCCGGATCGCTCATCGAGCCCGAAACGTCGACCAGGAACACCAGATTCGCCGGCGGGCGGCTTGCACGGGGCAAGTCATAGCCGCGCAAGCCCACGCGCAGCAGGCGCGTATCCGGGTTCCATGGGGTGACCGCCACGTCGGTCGTCACGCTGAACGGTGCCTCGCGCTTTTCGGGCAGCGGATAATCGTAGCGAAAATAGTTGATCAGTTCCTCGGTCCGCACCGCGTCCTTCGGCGGCATCTGGCCTTGCGACAGGAAGCGGCGGACATTGGCGTAGGCGCCCGTGTCGACGTCGATCGAGAACGTGGAGACCGGCTCGGCCCGCGTCAGATGGACCGGGCTGACCTCCTTGCCGTCATAGCGCTCGTTGCCCGGATCGGACGGCACCACCACCGGCGGGACGAATCCCTTGCCCCGCACCGCTTCGGCGCGGGCAATGGCCGGCGCTGGCGCATACATCGGCGGCGGAGGCGGCGGCGGTGATGCTGGCGGTGACTGGAGGTTGGCTACGGGACCGGCGCGCTGCGCGGTTACCACGACGTCGTTCACCGTCTCGTCCACACCCTGCGCGGCGCCCACGGCCTTCTCCGGCGCGGCTTGCTTCGCGGCGCACCCGGCCAGCAGGGCAACGGCGGTCGAAAGCGCCACGGCGGCCTTGAATCCTCTCATGCTACGGTCCCCTTCTCCATCCGATCCTCGAAGGGAAGAACACCGTCCGCGCCGTGAATGGTGACTGAACGTTGCGGGACGTTGCCGGGCCGTTACTGGTGGGCTCAGGCCGTCTGCTTGCGGAACAGCACGCGGTCTTCCGGCCCGAATCCGCGCTTCCAGATGACAAGGCAATAGACGCCCAGGATGGCCGGGATGCCGAAGGCGAGTTCCGCCCATTCCGGCAGCATCTTGACGAACCAGCCGACCAGCACCGCCGGCACCGCCGCCCACACCAGCGCCCAGCGCCAGTTGTTGATGCTCTCGCCCAGAATGCGCGAAAGCAGCCGCGCCTTGAGCAGGGATGACAGCGCAAGCGACAGGGCGAGCGCGGCGGCCGCGGCCGCGGCCTGCACCAGCGTGTTGAAGCCCATGTTCTTCGCCAGCAGGATCAAGCCCACAGTCAGCGCGGCCTGCAGACCGATCGTGCCCAGGCTGATCCACAGGTTGCGCACCCGCGCGACGTAGATCAGCGCGGCCTCGCTCACCACCGCGGTCGCCGCGACGACCTCGGCGGTCAGCAGCAATGCCAGCGCGCCGGTGCCGGCCACGAAATGCGGCCCCACCAGCCCCATCACGCCGGTCCCCGGAATGCCCAGCGCCAGCGCGATGCCGGCCTGCGCGGCGGTGATCCAGAATCCGGCCTGGCACACCTGCCGGGCGATCGCGGCATAATTGCCTTCGCGCAGATTGCGGGTGATGACCGGGCCTAGAATCGGCTCGAAGCTGGTCTTGAGCTTCTGTGGCAGCGAGGCGACCTGTTGCGCCACATAGTACACGCCCACCGCCGCCGGCGGCGCGAACGTGCCCAGGATGAAGATGTCGAGCTTGCGGGTGCCCCATTCCACCGCGTCCGCACCGGCCAGCGGCAGGTTGCGCCCCGCCAACCGCAGGAGATCGCCGGGGCGCGGCGACCACACGCGCGGCAGGCCATAGCTGCGCAGCAGCGGCACGAAGGCCGTCAGCGTCGCCCCGAAGATCGACGCGACATAGGACAGGATCAGCCCGCTTTCGCGCAGCGGGAAGTAATAGGTGCCCGCCAGCCAAAGCCCGCCCGCCGCGATCGACAGCGTCCACGGCTCCACCACCGCCCGCGCGCGGACCGTGGTGCCCACGTCGAAGCGATAGGCCAGCGCCGCCAGCGCGATATCGCCCAGCGCCAGCGGCAGGATCGTCAACGGCAGCAGCCGTTGCAGCGGCGTGAATTCGCCGCTGGGGAACATCGGCGCCGGGAAAACATAAAGCAGCACCGCCAGCACCGCGGAAACCAGGCCGGAAAGCAGCAGGGCATCGGCCACCACCGCCGCGGCGGGCCGATCGTCCTTGGCCAGTTGCTGCGCCAGCCCGCGCTTCTGCCCCAGCGTCGCCAGTTGCGCGGCCAGTTCCACCGCGATCGTGGCCGAGGCGAAGCGCCCCAGCTCGTCCGCGCCATAGAGGCGTCCGGCGATGAACAGGAACGGGATGCGCGCCGCCAGTCGCAGCAGGAAGCCGAAGAAATTCGTCCTCCCGCCCTTGGCCAGCGCGGCAATATCGTTTTGTTCGTTGTCGTCAGCCAAGCGGGTTTTCCGCGCGCAGGGGGCGAGACAGCAGGTGTGCGACCACCTCGCGCGCCGGCATCCGGCCATCGAGCAGCGCCGCCACGGCTTCCACGATCGGCATTGAAATGCCCTTGCTTCGGGCAAGGTCCGCCAGCACCGGCGCGGTGAACGCGCCTTCGGCCACCGTGGCGCGGTCCGCCAGCGCCGCCGCCGCGCTGGTTCCTTCGCCCAGCGCCTTGCCCAGCGAAAAGTTGCGGCTGGAGGTGGACGAACAGGTCAGCACCAGATCGCCAAGGCCCGACAAGCCCGAGAGCGTTTCCGCCTGCGCGCCCATCGCCATGCCGAAGCGCTGCATTTCGGCAAAGCCCCGGCTGATCAGCGCGGCGCGGGCATTCTGGCCCAGTTGCAGCCCATCGACCACGCCGCAGGCGATGGCCAGCACGTTCTTGACCGCGCCGCCGATCTCCGCTCCGGTCACGTCGTCCGAATAGTAAGGCCGGAACGTCGGCCGGGCGATGGCGGCGGACAGCCGCTGCCACTGCGCCTCGCCGCCCGCACAGGCCAGCGTGACCGCAGTGGGCAGGCCCGCCGCCACCTCGTGCGCGAAAGTCGGCCCGGACAGCACGGCGATCTCGGCATCGGGCGCCACATCGCGCGCCACGTCGGCCATCAGCCGCCCCGTGCCCGCCTCGATCCCCTTGGCGCAGAGCACCAGATCGCCGCCCTTGCGCGCCATCGCGCCCAGCACCGACGCCAGATGCTGTGCCGGCGTCACCACCAGCAGCACGGGAAGTGCCGCCAGTTCCGCCAGATCGCCGGTGGCGCGGATGGTGGGATGCAGCGTCGCCGAAGGCAGGAACAGCGCGTTGCGCCGTTCGGTGTTGATCTGATCGACCAGTTCGGCCTCGCGCGCCCAAAGCAGCACAGCGCGCCCGTCGCTGGCCAGAGTCTGCGCCAGCGCGGTGCCCCATGCCCCTGCGCCGACGACGCCGATCGCGGCGCTGTCCCCGGCCCCCACTCCCTGGCTCATGCCTTCACCCCCGCGCCGCGCACCGGCGCGGCATTGGCATCGAGCGGCCAACGCGGGCGCGCCGGCAGATCGAGCGGGTCCGTATATCCCAAAGCGAAGCGTTCCGCGCCAGCCCAGCCGATCATCGCGGCATTATCTGTGCACAGCTTGCCCGGCGGCGCCACCAGCCGCAGGCCGAAACCGGCGGCCAGCGTTTCCAGCGCCCCGCGCAACGCGGCGTTGGCCGCCACGCCCCCCGCCACCACCAGCGCGCTCATGCCCGCCGCTCCGGAATCCCGCACCGACTCCAGCGCCAGCCGGGTCCGGTCGATCACGCAATCGATCGCGGCCTGCTGGAACGAGGCGGCGATATCGGCATCGGCATGAAGGCCCGAATCCTTTGCGCGCATCACCGCGCTCTTCAGGCCGGCGAACGAGAAATGCGGCTCCCCGCTGCCCACCAGCGGGCGCGGCAGCAGCACTGCGCGCGGATCGCCCTCGCGCGCCAGGCGCTCCACCGCCGGTCCGCCCGGATAGCCGAGGCCCAATATCTTGGCCGTCTTGTCGAAGGCTTCGCCCAGCGCATCGTCGATCGTCGTGGCCAGCCGGCGATAATCGCCCAGTCCGCGCACTTCCAGGATCTGGCAATGCCCGCCCGAAACGAGCAGCAGCAGATAGGGATAGGCCAGATCGGGATCGGCCAGGCGCGGCGACAGCGCGTGCCCTTCCAGATGATTCACGCCGATCAGCGGCTTGTCCGCCGCCATGGCCAGCGCCTTGCCGGTGACCAGCCCCACCATCACGCCGCCGATCAGGCCCGGCCCGGCGGTCGCGGCGATGGCGTCCATGTCCTCCAGCGTCAGGCCCGCGTCGGCGAGTACCGCGCCCACCATCGGCGCGATCACTTCGGCATGCGCGCGCGCGGCGATCTCGGGCACCACGCCGCCATAGGGCGCGTGTTCGGCGTCCTGCGAGGCAATGCGCTGCGCGACGATGCGCGCCTCCAGCGAACCGGCGCTGCCATCGATGATGGCGACGGCGGTTTCATCGCAGGAAGATTCGATACCGAGGATCAGGGCCATGGGGAGCTTTCCCTTAGAGATAAACGCAGGTACGGCAAGCGGCGCATGATCCAGACTTTCCTCCAAGACAGCCCCGCGCAGGCTCCGGCAACCGCACTCCGGCTGGGCACGCGCCAGTCTCCGCTAGCCATGGCGCAGGCGCACGAGGCGCGCGACCGGCTGTGCGCGGCGCATGGATGGCCCACGGAAACGGTGGAAATCGTGCCCGTCATCGCCAGCGGGGATCGCATCCAGGACCGGCCGCTGGCCGAGATCGGCGGCAAGGCATTGTGGACCAAGGAACTCGATGGCTGGCTGGCTTCGGGCGAGATCGATTTCGCCGTCCATTCGATGAAGGACGTGGAAACCATCCGCCCGGCGGAACTGACGATCGCCGCCGTGCTGCCCCGCGCCGACGTGCGCGACGTGCTGGTGGGCGCGGAAAGCGTCGCGGCGATCCCCCCCGGCGCGCGGGTGGGCACCAGCGCGCCGCGCCGGGCAGCGCAGATGCTCCACGCCCGGCCCGACCTTTCCATCGTGCCGTTCCGCGGCAACGTCGCCACCCGGCTCGCCAAGTTGCAGGCCGGCGAAGCCGACGTCACGCTGCTGGCCGCCGCCGGGCTCGCGCGGCTGAACCAGACGGGCGTGGGCCATCCGCTGCCCACCGATCACTGGCTTCCGGCTCCGGCGCAAGGCGCGATCGGCATCGAATGCCTGACCGCGCGAGCCGATCTGCGCGGCTGGCTGGCCGCGATCGATCACGCGCCGACCCATGCCGCCGTCCGCGCCGAACGCGCGCTGCTGCTGGCGCTGGGCGGCAACTGCCACAGCCCCATCGCACTTCATACGCAGGCCGATGGCGATGGGCTGACGCTGCGCGCGGCGCTGTTCAGTCCAGACGGCGCGCTACGCGTGGAGGCGACGGAGCGCTTCTCCGTCGGCGACGAAACCGCCCCCGCCCGCCTTGCCGACCGCCTGCTAGCCGAAGCGCCCGAAGGCATCCGCGCCCACTTCCATGGCACGGCGCTGCACTGAACGGGACGGACAAGGCATGGCCGGCTTGCCGCTCATCGTGATCCGCCCCGAACCGGGTAACCGCGAAACCGTGGACCGCGCACGCGCCATGGGCATCGACGCGCGCGGCTTTCCCCTGTTCGAGGTCGCGCCGCTGTCATGGGATGCGCCATCACCCGATGGTTTCACGGGATTGCTCGCCGGGAGCGCCAACGTCTTCCGGCACGGCGGGCCAACACTGGAGCCATTGCGCATCCTGCCCGTCCATGCCGTGGGCGCCGCCACGGCGGACGCGGCGCGCGCCGCCGGCTTTGAAGTCGCCCAAACCGGCTCCGGGGGGCTGCAACCCGTGGTGGAGCGCCTTGCCGCCGGCCGGTATCTGCGCCTTGCCGGAGAGGAGCGCGTGCCGCTGCTGCAGCCGGCCGGAGTCTTGCTGGAAACGCGGGTGGTCTATGCCGTCCGCGCGCTCCCCTTGCCCCCGGCCTTGCAGGCGATCCTGCGGGAAGGCGCGATCGTTGCGCTGCATTCCGGCGAAGCGGCGGGGCATTTCGCGAAAGAAACAACCGAATCGAATATAAACCATCGCGCCATCGCGATTGCCTGCCTTGCACCACGAATCGGCGAAATGGCGGGGAAAGGTTGGCTCAAGACCGGAATAGCGCCGGAAAGAACCGATCACGCGCTGCTGGCGCTGGCCTTGCAAATGTGCCAGACCGTGTGACATCGGGGCAACGGACAAACGAAAAAGTAAAATGCAGGATACGACAACCATGCAGCCGGGAAGCATTCCGCGCCGCGGACGGCGTGGCTGGACAACCGTTCTGGTCGGGCTGCTGTTACTCGTCGCTGTTTCCGTGGCCGTCGGCTGGCTGGCCTGGAAAAACGGGCTGCTGACGCTCGGCGCCAACGGCGTGAATTTCGGCCCTTCCCCCGCAGCGCCTGCCACGCCGCCAACACCGCTGCCGCTCGTCAGCGCCGGTGAAAGAGCCGCAAACGATGCCGCCGTGGCCGGAGCAACCGCCAAGCTTGCCGCGCTGGAACAGCGGCTGGCCGAACTCAACCAGCAAGCCTCTGCCGCATCGGGGCAGGCGACGCATGCGGAAGCGCTGCTGGCGGCCTTCGCTGCCCGCCGCGCCATCGAACGCGGCCAGCAGCTTGGCTATCTGGAAACCCAGTTGCGCATCCGCTTCGGCGATAGCCAGCCCAATGCGGTGGACCGTGTGATCTCGGCGGCGGGCAAGCCCGTGACGCTGGGATCGCTGTCCGAAGACTTCGAACGCCTGCGCCCCCAGTTGACCGGCGGTTCGCCCGATGAAGGCGGCTGGCAGTGGTTCAAGCGCGAGATGGGCAACCTGTTCGTGATCCGGCATGACGACATGCCCTCGCCCTCTCCCGAACGGCGGGTGGACCGCGTGCGCAGCTTCCTGGCCGGCAACCGCGTGGACATGGCGATCATCGAAGTGGAGCGGATGCCGGGCCACGATGCGGCAACCGAATGGCTGGCGCACGCGCGCGACTATGTGATGACCCAGCACGCGCTCGACCAGCTGGAAACCGCCGCGCTGGTCACGCCCACTCCGCCACCGCCCGCCACGATCGTTCCGTCACGGCCGATCCTGCCGCCGTCCGCGCCGCAACCGGCGGCGACAGCCTCTACCGGAACCGCGGGCTAGACCTCAGCCGCGCAGCAGTGCCGGCAAGGCCCCGCTCATCCCGCGCGCTTCGTCCATGAACCAGCGCTTGAGCGGCGCGGCGCGCTGCACGCCCGCCATGCCGAAGCGGCGGATCGCGCTGGGAATGCGCCCAGGAATGCCGAACAAGCGGGTCAGCACATCGGTCGCCGCCGCCACCATGAAGGTATCTGCCGCGCGCCAGCGTTCGTAGCGCGCCAGAAGCTGCGCGTCGCCCGCGTCCAGCCCCAGCCGCATACCATCGGACAGCACTTCCACCAGCGCCGCCACGTCGCGCAGGCCAACGTTGAGGCCCTGCCCCGCGATCGGGTGCATCCCGTGCGCCGCATCGCCCACCAGCGCCAGCCGCGTGTCCACGATCCGCGCGGTGTGGTGGAAGTTCAGCGGGTACGACGATCGCGGCGAAGCGAGGCGGATCTTCCCGAAGATGCCGTGCATCCGCTTTTCCACTTCGGACAGGAACGCGCTTTCGGGCAGAGCCAGCACGCCCGCCGCATCCTTTTCCGCCACGGTCCAGACCAGCGCGGAACGGTGCGTGCCGTCCGCTTCGTCCAGCAGCGGCAGCAGCGCGAACGGACCTGCCGGATAGAACACTTCCCAGGCCACGTTCTCGTGCGGTTTTTCGTGATAGAGCCCGGTGATGATCGCGCGGTGGCCATAGTCCCAGCGTGCGGGCGTGAACCCCGCCTCGTCGCGCGTGGGCGAACGGCGGCCCTCGGCGGCGACCAGCAACTGCCCCTTCAGCACGCGCCCGTCGGTCAGCGTCACCGCCACGCCGTGTTCGCCGCGTTCACGCGTGGCGACATGGGCGTTGGGCAGGAACGTGATCGCCTTCTCGCGCGCGGCGGCGGCGTACATCGCGATGCGCAGATCGCGGTTGGCGTACATCCGGCCCAGCGAGCCATCGGCAGCGCCGGGGCGGAAATCGATCCGGCCCGGCTTCATTGCGTCGGTCACCGCAATGGCGTCGATGGGGCAGCCCTTGGCCGCGAGTTCCTCACCCATGCCGAGGTTGGTGTAGAGGTTCCAGCTTGCCGTGGAGATGGCGGAGGCGCGGCCGTCGAATCCGTCGGCGGTCTGCGCCGCCGGGTCGGAGCTGTCCACCACCACGCTGGCGATGCCGGCCTGCGCCAGCCCGATCGCCAGCGTCATGCCGACAAGGCCTCCGCCCAGTATCACGACATCAGCCGTCACCGGTGGCATCTCCGGGGCCGTCATTGGGGCCATTTCAGATTCGCTTGCGCTCAACGATTCGCTCCGCATGTGTCACCCGGTCCAGCATCGAGATCGAGGCACCTTCCGTCAAATGCCCCCTCGGGCGCCTTGAGCGCGATCAAACCGGCGAGAGTCGGCGCGATATCGACCGTCTCGACCGGCCCCGGCTGCTCGAACGGCGTCATGCCTTTGCGCCAGAACAGGATCGGCACGCGCCGGTCATAGTCCCACGGCGATCCGTGCGTCGCCACATATCCCGGCCCCGGCTTGGCGATCGGCACCACGCCGCGCTTCAGCAGGACCAGCAGATCGCCCGACCGCGGCGCATAGTAAGAGGCGCGGGCACGCTGGATCAGCGACCACGTCTCGGGCGAGCCGGATGGCATCGGCGTCGCAGCGATTTCGGCGGCGGTGAACACGGCGGCCACCTGCGGATGCGCGGCGAACATCGCCCTGGCTTCCTCGGTAACGCGGGCCTTCTGCTCCGCCGTCAGATCCCGGCGCAACCAGATGTCGCCCGCCGGCCCGTCGGAACGGATCAGCCCCTTGGGATCGAGCCCCAGCTTTTCCGCGACCGCCTTGCCGATGGCATCGGGCTGGAGCGCGGCATCAACGCGCGTCACCTGCGGCATGGCCTGTTCATCCTGCCGCTCGGGCATATCGAACCCACCATGATCGGCGGTCAGCACCACGGCATAGTCGATCCCGCGCTTGTCCAGCCCGGCGAAGAAATCGCCCAGCGCCAGATCGAGCTGGTGGACCTGGATGCACATTTCCGCGCCCTGCGTGCCGGTGCCGTGGCCAATGTAGTCGGTGGCGGAAAGGCTCACCGCCAGCATGTCGGGCGCGCTGCCCTGCCCCAGCTTCTGTTCGTCGACCAGCTTCGTCGCCAGATCGAGCGTTGCGCGATCGAGGCGCGGCGAGACGCGAAAGCCGGTGGCATCGTCCTTCGCCAGCGGGAAGCGGCCGGTGCCGACCGTGGCGGTGCCGGCGGTGATCGCGCGGTCCTTCGCCACGCACCATGCCGGCAGATCGAACGCCGGCGCGCCGGCGGCCAGCACCTTGGCCACCGCCGCGTTCTCCGCCACCGCCGTCGGGCCGAGCGAACGGCCTTCCAGCGTGGTGAAGGCGTTGCCCTTCCACCAATAGACCTGATCGATCACATGGCCGCCCATCATCAGCGCGGCGCGGTCCTTGCCCGAAACCGCGACGTTGCGGCTGGCGGGGTTGGCCTGCTTCATCCGCTCGCCCAGCGTCGGCACCATCAGGTGCCCCACCGAGGCGACGTAGTCCTTGGGATTCGCCGCCGTCCTGGTCTCGTCCTCGGCGCAATAGATCACCTTGTTGTCGCGCGCGGCGGACAGGTCGATCCAGTTGTTGGCGATGATCCCGGTGTGCGCCGGGCGATTGCCGGTCAGGATCGTGGAATGGCCGGGGCACGTCTCGGTCGCCGCGTGCGACTGGTATCCGGCGGGGAACACCATGCCGCGTTCGAGCCGCGCCAGCCCGCCGGTGAAGGTCTGCCGGTTCTGCGCGAACAGGTCGGCCGAGAACTGGTCCACCGCGATCGCCACCAGCAGGCGCGGCGGGCCTTTCGGGGCCGGCGCCGGCGCTTCGACCGGGGCCGGGGCCGGGGCCGAAGCAGGCCTGGGCGCCTTGGCCGGCCGGGCCATGGCGGCGGGCGAGAACGGCAGCGCGGCGGCAGCGAGCAGCAGGGCGATCTTGTTGCAGCGGATCATGGGCACTCAGGAACTCCAGAAGGGGGCGCACTGGACTTGGACAGGCACTGACCCTAGACCCCCGTCTAGGCCCCACGCCGGCTGCGGCGCAAGGGGGCTGAGACATGCTCGTTCCCTCTTGTCCGGTCGGTCCATGCGTCCCGTGGCTTCGTTGCTAACCCTGCGTACCATAACCGCTTTTGTGACGGCGGTATGTCTTGCCCTGCTGGGCGCGCCCTCTGCGGCGCTGGCCAACCACATCCAGGCTTCGCTACTGGCGGAAAAGCCAGCCGCTCCGGGGGAGACGGTCACGCTCGCGCTGCTGATGCAGCCCGAAAAAGGCTGGCACGGATACTGGTCCAATCCGGGCGATGCCGGCTTCGGCCTCTCGCTCGACTGGACGCTGCCCGCCGGCGCGAAGGCCGAGGCGCCCGAATTCCCCGTGCCGCAGACGCTGTTGCTTTCCGGCCTGATGAACCACGTCTACGAGCATGACTATGCCGTGCTCGTGCCGCTGACGCTGCCCCGGGACGCAAAGCCCGGCACCACGCTGCCCATCGCCGCCAAGGCGCGCTGGCTGGCCTGCACCGACCAGATCTGCGTGCCCGAAGAGGCCGACCTGCAAGGCACGGTGACCGTGGGGACCGCCGGCACGGCCGACACCCGCTTCGCCGGCTGGCGTGCCGCGCTGCCCGCCCCGCTCGACCGCGCCGGCACGTTTGCCTTCACCGGCAAGGCGCTGCGCATCGCAATCCCGTTCCCGGCCAGCGCGCGGATCGGCCAGCCGCATTTCTTCGTCGCCTCAGAAGGGGTGGCCGACTACGCCGCGCCGCAGAAATTCTACCGGCACGGCGATACGCTGATCGCCGAACTCGGCCGCGCCAAGGGGCCATCCGCCGAACAGCCGACCACGCTTTCAGGCGTTCTGGCACTGGGCGGAGACGCGGGCGGCATCGCGCTGGTCGCGCGCGCGGGGCCAGTGCCCGAAGGCGGCACGCCGGTCGGCGGGACGGCGGCCGCCGGTTTCTCGCTGGCAACGCTGCTCACCGCGATTCTCGGCGCGCTGGCGGGCGGCCTCGTGCTCAACGTGATGCCTTGCGTCTTCCCGATCCTCAGCCTCAAGGCGCTGGCCCTGGCGCGCGGCAACAACCATCAGGCCCATGTCGAAGGCATGGCCTATACCGCCGGCGTCATGCTCGCCTGCATGGCGCTGGGCGGCGTGATGCTCGCCCTGCGTGCAGCGGGTGAGGAAGTGGGCTGGGCGTTCCAATTGCAGGAACCGTGGGTCGTCGCGCTGCTGGTCCTGCTCGCCACCGCGATCACCGCCAATTTCGCCGGGCTTTACGAGATGCCGGGCCTCTCGCTCGAAAGTGCGCCCGGTGCCGGTTCCTCCGGCGCCAAAGGCGCGTTCGGCACCGGTTTGCTCGCCGCGTTCGTCGCCACGCCCTGCACCGGCCCGTTCATGGCGGCGGCGGTCGGCGCGGCCTTGGTCCTGCCGTGGTGGGCGGCGCTTGCGGTCTTCGCCGCGCTGGGTCTGGGCCTTGGCCTGCCGTTCCTAGCCATCGGCTTCGTTCCCGCGTTGCGCCGCCTGCTGCCCAGGCCCGGCGGCTGGATGGAGACGTTCCGCCGCGCCATGGCGGTGCCGATGGGCCTTACCCTGCTCGCGCTGTTCTGGCTGGCCTGGCGGCTGGGCGGCGGCACCTTCGGCCTGCTCGCTATCGCCCTCGCCGTGGCGCTGGTCGGCGCGCTCTATCTCGTGCGGCGCGAGCAACGGGACGGACGCCGCCCGCTCGCCGGCACCCTGGCCGCGATCGCTCTGACCGCGGCAGCGGTGGTCCTGTTGCCCCGCACGGTTAGCGCCACAGGCGGCGGCGCGGAAGCCGGGCTGCTGGACGCCCAGCCGTTCAGCGAAGCCGCGCTCGCGCAGGCGCGCAAGGCGGGCAAGCCCGTGTTCGCCTATTTCACCGCCGACTGGTGCCTCTCGTGCAAGGTCAACGAGAGCGTGGCGATCGAACGCGAAACCACGCGCGATGCCTTCCGCAAGGCCGGCGTTGTGGTGCTGGTGGGCGACTGGACCCGTCGCGACCCCGCCATCAGCCGCTTCCTCACCGCGCAGGGCGCGGCTGGCGTACCGCTATACCTGTGGTATCCGGCCGGCGGCGGAGAACCCCGTCCGTTGCCGCAAGTGCTGACACCTGATTTGCTCGCCGGGCTGCCGGCGGGGAAGTAGCGCCGGATCGGCGCTTACCGCCACGGCGGGATTGCGGACTGCCGCACCCAATGGCAAGCTGGCGGCATGAAGGCGTTCCGCACTATCCTGCTGGGCCTCTGGGTCACACTCGCGGGCTACACCGTATTCGTGATTGCGCGCCATGGCATGGGCTTGTTGCCTATTTTCTTCGGCGACATCGCAACGGTTTCCTGGCCCGGCCAGTTCAACCTCGATTTCCTGTGCTTTCTCGTTCTCTCCGCTCTCTGGACCGCGTGGCGAAACGGATTTTCGGCAGGGGGGCTGTTTCTTGCGCTCGTGGCATTCTTTGGCGGGGCCGGTTTTCTGTTGCCCTACCTCCTGTTTCTGTCGTTCCGCGAAAACGGCGATCCGGTTCGCGTTCTGGCAGGAGCCCGGCTCCGCTAAAGCGGAACAGACCGCGGTAGACCTGCCCCAACGCCGCCCTAAAGCGACTGCCCGTCATCCAGTGAGATATGCGCGCCCGTCACCTGGCGGGAAGCGTCCGAGGCGAAGAACAGCGCCATGTCGTCCAGCACCGTGGCATCGGCCAGCCGGCGGCGCGGCCAGCTGGCAATCTGGGCCTTGCCGCCTTCGCTGTCGAACCAGTCGCCATCGATCTCGGTGCGGATATAGCCCGGCTGGATCACGTTGACGTTGATCCCCAGCCGCGCCCATTCGCGCGCGAACTGGCGGCCGAGATGGGCAACCGCCGCCTTGGTTGCGGCATAGGCGGAATCGCCCTGCCCGGTCATGTCCGCCGTGATCGATCCGGTCAGGATGATCCGCCCGCGCTCGCTCTGTTTCGATCCCGCCGCGATCATGCGCCGGGCGCCTTCGCGCGCGGTCAGGTAAACTCCGGTGAAATTCGTTTCGATCACGCGGTTTACGCGATCAAGTTCAAGATCGATCGAACGACCCGCTTCGGCCAGACCGGCATTTGCCAGCACCACGTCGGGCGCGCCGAAGGCGGCCTCGGCCGCATCGAACGCGGCCACGATGGAGCCTTCGTCGGTCACGTCCATCGCCACCGACAACGCGCGGCCGCCCGCCTCTTTGATGGCATCGGCCAGCGCCTGCGTGCGCTCCACTCTCCGCGCGCCCAGCACCACCGCCGCGCCGGCGGTGGCATAGAGCCGCGCCAGATGCGCGCCCAGCCCGGACGACGCACCGGTGACCAGCGCGATACGGCCTTCGAGCGAATAGCGGGGCTTGTCCAACGTCCTCTCCTTCCGATGTATCATCAGGCCGATGATTTAACCGGCCGGTTAACACATCGGCGGAGCCGCCGCGAATCCGAAATGCGCTGTATCAGCCGCCCGCTTCAGAACTTGTTGTCGCGCGGGAAGCCCGTCGGCGGCATCCGGCCCGCCGCGCCACGCGCCACCTTCCACAGCATCAGGTCGCGCTCGGTCCGCGTCCGCCCGCTTTCGCCGCCCATGGACCACGAGAGGCCGTCCTCCAGCCGCAGCGTGATCGCATCGGAGAGGCCGCCATCGCGATAGCGCTGGAGCGCCACGCCCTGCCCCTTGGCCAGGATCGGCACTTCGCTGAGCGCGAACACCACCAGCTTGCGGTTGTCGCCCACCACGGCGACGTGATCGTGTTCGGGCGCGATTTCGCGCACCACGATCAGCTTCACGCCGGGCTTGGTGGTGACCACGCCGCGCCCCTTGCGCGTTTCGGCCAGCAGTTCATCCATCTCCGCCGCGAAGCCGCGCCCGCTGTTCGCCGCCAGCAGGAGCTGCCCCTTGGCGCGATAGGGCAGGACGGCAATGATGTGCGCGTCGGGATCGATATCGACCATCGTCCGGATCGGCTCGCCAAAGCCGCGCGCCCCGGGCAGCTTGTCCGCGCCCAGCGTATAGAACCGGCCGTTGTCCACCGCGAACAGCAGCTTGTCGGTGGTCTGCGCGTGGAGCGCGAAGGCGGGGCCATCGCCTTCCTTGAACTTGAAATCGCCATCGAGCGGGAGATGCCCCTTCGCCGCCCGGATCCAGCCGCGCTGCGAAAGGATCACCGTCACCGGCTCCTTCTCGATCATCGCGTCCATGCTGAATTCGCGCGTCGGCGCGGCCTCGGCGATGGTGGTACGGCGGCGGCCCAGCGGGGTATCCTCGCCATATTCCTTGCGCAGCGCGGCCAGATCGCGCTTCAGCCGCGTGCGCTGGCGCGCCGGGCTGTCGAGCAGCTTCTCGAGATCGTCCTGCTCGGCCAGCAGTTCGTCGCGCTCCTTGCGCAGTTCCATTTCCTCCAGCTTGCGCAAGCTGCGCAGCCGCATGTTGAGGATCGCCTCGGCCTGCCGGTCGGTCAGGCCGAATTCCGCCATCATCACCGGCTTGGGCTCATCCTCGGTCCGGATGATCTCGATGATCCGGTCGAGGTTGAGATAGGCAATGATGTAGCCTTCGAGCAGCTCCAGCCGCGCCGCGATCTTTTCCAGCCGGTGCGTGGTGCGGCGCAGCAGGATGTCGATCTGGCTGATGACCCATTCCTGGAGGATCAGCTTGAGTCCCAGCACGCCCGGCGTTCGCCGTGAATCCAGTACGTTGAGGTTCAGACCGAAGCGCGTTTCGAGGTCGGTCAGCCGGTAGAGCGACTCCTTGAGCAGCTCCGGATCGACGTTGCGGCTCTTGGGCACGAGCACGAGCCGGATATGCTCGTCGCTCTCGTCGCGCACATCTTCCAGAATGGGCAGCTTCTTGTCGGCAATCAGCTGGGCGATCTGCTCGATCAGCTTGCCCTTCTGCACCATGTAGGGGATTTCGCTGACCACGAGCTGCCATTGCCCGCTGCCCAGCTTCTCCACGCCGGTTTCCTCCCACGCGCCGTCCTCCCCGCGCCCGGTGGAAAAGCGCCCGCGCACACGGATCGGTCCCCGCCCGGTTTCATAGGCGGCGGAAATAGCGGCCGCGCTGTCCACCACCACACCGCCGGTGGGGAAGTCCGGCCCGTGGAACACTTCCATCAACTGCGCGTGTTCGACATGCGGGTTGTCGATCAGCAGCAGAGTGGCGTCGACAATCTCGGCCACGTTGTGGCTAGGGATGTTGGTGGCCATGCCCACGGCAATGCCGCTGGCGCCGTTGGCAAGAAGGTTGGGGAACAGGCCGGGGAAGATTTCCGGCTCTTCCTCTTCCCCGTTGTAGGTCGGCACGAAATCGACGGTGCCTTCGTCCAGCCCCGCCATCAGGCGGATCGCCGTGCGCGTCAATCGCGCTTCGGTGTAGCGATAGGCGGCGGCGTTATCGCCATCGATATTGCCGAAATTGCCCTGCCCTTCGACCAGCGGATAGCGCAGAGCGAAATCCTGGGCGAGACGGACCATGGCGTCATAGACCGAGGCATCGCCGTGCGGGTGATACTTGCCGATGACGTCGCCCACCACGCGCGCCGATTTCTTGAACGCGCCGGTGGGATCGAGCTTCAACTGCCGCATGGCCCACAGCAGGCGACGGTGGACCGGTTTTAGCCCGTCGCGCAGATCCGGCAGCGACCGCGCCGTGATCGTCGACAGGGCATAGACGAGATAGCGTTCGGAAAGAGCGGAATCGAAAGGCGCATCGACGATCGCGTCGAACGGATCGGGCTCGCCAGTATCGGTGGTATCGGTCGCCATGTGAACGTCCTAGCAACGCGAAGCGGACAGGGGAACTCTGTGGATGCCGAAATCCCCCGCTTTCCGGGCGGTTTCAGACGCGCTGCATGTCCCGCGCCTCGGCCGGGATACGCACTTCCAGCCCATCGAGATCGGCGGTCAGCAGGATCTGGCACGACAGCCGGCTGGTGCGGCTGACGCCGGCGGCCAGATCGAGCATGTCTTCCTCGTCGTCCACGGCGGCGGGCAACCGGTCGAACCAGTCCGGCGCGACGATCACGTGGCAGGTGGAACAGGCCATCTGCCCCTCGCACGTGCCTTCCAGCGGCATTCCGGCGTTCTGGCCCAGTTCCAGCAGGCGCTGTCCTTCCGCGCCGTCGACCACGACGCGCTCGTTTTCGGGCGTTACGAAGGTGACTCGGACCATGGCAATGCAACTCCCTGCGACCCAGCCGCGGCGATGATCGCCGCGAAACCCTCATCCAGATCCTCTTCCCTCGTATAGCGCCCGAAGCCTAGCCGGATCGCGGTTTTGGTATCCCTGTCCGAAAGTCCGATCGCGCGCAAGACATGGCTTGGCCTGCCGGAACCGCTGGCGCAGGCCGAACCCGCCGAAAACGCCACGTTCCGGCATTCCGACAACAGCCGCGCCACATCCAGCCCGGCCAGCCGCAGGTTCAGGTTGCCGTGCCAGCGCGCCGTCGCGCTACCGTTCAGCGTCCAGCCGGCCAGCGCAGAGCGCGCCCTTTTCCACAAGTTGTCCACATGCGCCGCATCGCTTTCCCGCAGCGTTGCGCACAGGGCCGCCGCCGCGCCGAAGCCGGCGCAGAGCGCAGGCGAAAGCGTGCCGGATCGCAGCCCGCCTTCCTGCCCGCCGCCGTGGATCAGCGGCTTCAGGTCGATCCCGTCGCGCACCCACAGCGCGCCGATGCCCTTGGGGCCGTAAAGCTTGTGCGCCGAGATGGCGATCAGGTCCGCGTCCTGCGGCGGTGCGATCTTGCCCGCGCCCTGCACCGCATCGCACAGGAACAGCGCGCCTTGCGCATGGGCGCGCCGCGCCAGTTCGGCGACCGGCTGGATCGTGCCGATCTCATTGTTGACCTGCATCACCGCAACCAGTTCGGCCCCGGCCGGCAACGGCACGTCGGCAGCGACCAGCCCCTGCGGATCGACCGGCAAGAGCGCCACGCCGGGATCGGCGGCACGCGCCGTATCCAGCACCGCCGCATGTTCGATTGCGGAAACCGCCAGCCGCCGCGCGCCGCTGCCGAAAATGGCAAGGTTGAGCGCTTCGGTCGCGCCCGAGGTGAAGATCACGCGCCCGCCCGCCGGCAGCAAGGCCGCCACCTGCTCACGCGCCACCTCCACGGCCGCCGCAGCGGCGCGCCCGGCGCGGTGCGGGCTGTGCGGATTGGCGAAGCCCATCGCTTCAGGCCCCGCCAGCCAGGGCATCATCGCCTCGCGCGCCTCGGGCGCGAGGGGCGTGGTCGCCTGATAGTCGAGATAGATCACGCCCGCATGCTTCCGGCGATGTCGCGCCATGCCGCGACGAAGCGCGCGATCGCGGCCTCGTCCGTCTCGCGCCCGATGCTCACGCGCAGCACCTCGCCGGCCGCCTTCGCATCGAGGCCCATCGCGGACAGCACATGGCTGGGCCGCAGGCTGCCCGAGGAACAGGCGCTGCCGGCCGATACCGCGATCCCCATGCTGTCGAAGCGAATCAGCTGCGCGGCCGATGAAATGCCGGGCATTCGGTAGCCGCCGATCGTGGGACAGCGCGGCGCGGCGGACGCGACGATCTCCGCCCCCGCCGCCTGCAACTGGGCGTCCAGCAGGCCGCGCAGCCGGCCCGCTTCGGCCATCCAGCCATCGCCGGCTTCCAGCGCCGCCGCCATGGCCAGCGCTCCGGGCAGGTTCTCGGTGCCGCCGCGATAGCCGCGTTCCTGCCCGCCGGGCGCTTCCAGCAGCGAGAAATCGCGAATGAGCAGCGCGCCGATGCCGATCGGCCCGCCGAACTTGTGTGCCGAAAGCGCGATCAGGTCCGCCTGGGGCAAGGCGATCTTGCCCGCGCCCTGCGCCGCGTCCGCCAGCAGGATGCCGCCCGCGTGGCGCACCAGCGTGGCAATCTCCGCCAGCGGCTGGATCACGCCGGTCTCGCTGTTGACCTGTTGCACGCAGACCAGCGCGCGTGGACCATCGGCCAGCAGCGCTTGCAGCACGGCAAGATCCACCCGCCCGTCCGCATCGACCGGCAGGCGCTCCGCATCCGCCCCGGCAGGACGCAGCACCGCCTCGTGCTCCACCGCCGCGACAACAACTCGCCTCACTTTGACGCGGCCGATTGCCAGGGCCAGCGCCTCGCTCGCCCCGCTGGTGAACACCGCCTCCCGCTCCCACGCCAGCGCGGCTTTCACCCGCGCCCGCGCGCTTTCCAGCAAGGCGCGCGCGGCGCGGCCGGGTTTGTGCGGGCTGGACGGGTTGGCCCAGGCATCGAAGCCCTGCTCCAGCGCGGCGCGCGCCTGTGGCAGCAGCGGGGTGGTGGCGGCATGATCGAGATAGAGCGGTTCGGCAGGCAAGGAATCACGTGTCCCGTTATGATCGCGCCGGAAACATTGCTTTCGGGGGCGGCGTTTCTATATAGCCCTTCGTTCCAATTCCCAGCCCCGGCATTTTTCGCCGGCGCGGCTTTGCAAGCAGGATAACCAGGTCACACGATGCCCGCAGTCATCTTCCCCGGTCCCGAAGGCCGCCTTGAAGGCCGCTTCCAGCCCGCCACCCGGCCGCGCGCGCCAGTGGCCATGATCCTGCATCCGCACCCGCAAGCCGGCGGCACGATGAACGATCGCATCACGCAGGCTCTGTACAAGACCTTCGTGGCGCGCGGTTTCGCGACGCTGCGCTTCAACTTCCGCGGCGTCGGGCGCAGCCAGGGCAGCTTCGACAACGGCATCGGCGAACTGTCGGACGCGGCCGCCGCGCTCGACTGGGTGCAGTCCATCCACCCCGAAGCCTCGACCACGTGGATCGCCGGCTACAGCTTCGGCGCGCTGATCGGCATGCAGTTGCTGATGCGCCGTCCGGAAATCCGGGGCTTCATCTCGGTCGCGCCGCCGGCCAACATGTATGACTTCAGCTTCCTCGCCCCCTGCCCCGCCTCGGGCATCATCGTGCAGGGCAACGCCGATACGGTGGTGACGCCCAACGCGGTGCAGAAGCTGGTCGACAAGCTGCGCACGCAGAAGCACATCACGATCCACCATGACGAGATTCCGCGCGCCAATCACTTCTTCGAGAACGAACTCGACGATCTGATGAAGTCGGTCGACAATTATCTGGACATGCGGCTTTCGCCGGACTGCCCGATCAAGTGACCGGAACCGGTGGGCCTGCTTAGGCACGGCCCGCCGGTCCGCTGGGCAAAGCCCTATTGCGGCTGCGTATTCTGCGCCAGCGTATTGCCCCCGGCATCGGGCAGCGTCCAGATGCCGAGGTTCACCAGCATCACAGCCGCCAGCACCAGCATCAGCACGGGGCGCTTGCGCTCCCCGCGCCGGAACAGGACGAACGCGCCGCCTGCCAACGCGATGGCGGCGAGCATGAGCAGGGACAGGACAGCATCGAGCATCGATAGGCGTTAGCTCTTGAGGAAGCCCTGCGCCATCCCCGCGATATCATCGATCACGCTGCCATCCTGATCCTTGTCGAGAAAGCTGGTAACCTTGCCCAGCGCTTCCGGATGGCTGCCGATCATCGAGGCGAACTGACCGAGCGAACCTTCGCCACCGATATGGCCCACGATCTGCTGAAGCACGCCAGCGTCGACGCCCGAATTGGCAGCGGCGGTCTCGATCGTGTCACCCTTGGCCTGGTGGCCGGCGGCCAATGCAGCGATGGCGGTTTCGGCCGTCGCGGGATCGATGCCAACCTTCGCGGCAAGGTTCTTCACATCAACGTTGCTGCTGATCTGGCCGAGAATCGAATCGAAAATGCTCATGGGGAAGACTCCTGCGATTGGGCTCCGAACCACAGCCTAGCGGCACCACGCGACAGTTCCAGTGCAACATTCGCCAGCGCAGCGTAAGTTGTGCTGGACAAAGCCAAAAAGCCGGAGCCGGCAAGCCCTGTTTGACTTCCCACCGCCGCGCGGACAGGGTTGCGGCATGGTTACGCACGAAACGAACGGAATCACCCGCCGCGCCGCCTTGGGCGGCCTGGGCGCCACCGCCGCCGCCTTCGCGATCCCGGCCCGCGCAGCCCCCGCCTCGGCGGCGGACGCCAACGCCCTGCTCGACGGCATCGCGTGGCGGCTGCTGGATTTCTTCCCCGAAACCGCCACAAGCCTTGGCATCGACACGGGCGCGCACGCCGCGCTGCGTGCGAAGCTGGGGGACAAGTCGGCGGCCGCGCAACGTGCCATCGCCGCCCTGCTGCGCGCCGATCTGGCCCGGATCGCCGCCACCGATGCTTCCGGCCTCGACCATTCCACGCGCACCAGCCTGGCCGTGGTCAAAAGCGCCTACCAGACCGCGCTCGACGGGTTCGCCCTGCCCTATGGCGACATCACCGTCGGCAATTACCGCAACACGCCCTATGTCGTGATCCAGAACGTCGGCGCCTATCTCGACGTGCCGAAGTTTCTCGATTCGGATCATCCCATCGCCGATGCGGCGGATGCCGAAGCCTATCTCGCGCGCCTCGCCGCCTATCCCGGAACGCTCGACGCCGAAACGGACCGCCTGCGCGATACGGCAGCGCAGAGAGTGATCGCGCCCGATTTCCTGCTCGACAAGGCGCTGGCGCAGCTCGAAGCTTCGCTGGCCGACGCGCGCCAGGGTGGCGGACTGGTCGATTCGATCGACCGGCGCACGAAGGCGAAAGGCATCGCGGGCGACTGGGCCGGGCGGGCGCGCTCCATCGCCACCGGCAAGGTCGTCCCGGCGCTCGAACGCCAGATCGCCGAACTGCGACGCCAGCGCGCCAGCGCGACCTCCGACGCGGGCATGAGCACCCGGCCCGACGGCGAAGCGTGGTACGCCTGGGCGCTGCGCGCCAGCACCACCACGCGCATGACGCCGGACGAGATCCACCAGCTCGGACAGGAGGAACTGAAGGCGCTGCAGGCGCGGATGGACCCGATCCTGCGCGGGCTCGGGTACACCAAGGGCACTGTTGGCGAACGCATGACCGCGCTGGGCAACGACCCGCGCTTCCAGTTTCCCGACAACGACGAAGGACGCGCCCAGATCGTCGCGTTCATCCAGAAGCGGCTGGACTTCATCCGCGGGAAGCTGCCGCTGGCCTTCCGCAAGCTGGCGCGCGGCAATGTCGAAGTCCGCCGGCTGCCGCTGGCCGAGGAACCGGGCGCGCCAGGCGCCTATGGCGGCCCCGGATCGATCGACGGCTCGGTGCCCGGTCGCATGTGGATCAATCTTCACACCACGCGCCTGCACAGCAAGTACAGCCTGCCCACGCTGGTTCATCACGAGGCCCTGCCCGGCCATGTCTGGCAGGGCGAATACGCGCAGCAACTGCCGGTGATCCGCGCGATTCTGGCATTCAACGCCTACACCGAAGGCTGGGCGCTCTATGCCGAAACGCTGGGCGACGAACTGGGCGCCTACGATGGCGATCCGGTCGGCCAGCTCGGCTATCTCCAGTCAATCGCCTTCCGCGCTTGCCGCCTGGTGGTCGATACCGGGCTGCATTCCCGCCGCTGGTCGCGCGAGCAGGCGATCCGCTGGTTCGCGGAGACCAACGGATCGGGGATCGACGAGGTGACGAGCGAGGTGGATCGCTATTGCAGCTGGCCGGGGCAAGCCTGCGGCTACAAGATCGGCCATAGCGAGATCCTGCGCCAGCGCGCCCGCGCAAAGGCGGCATTGGGCGCACGCTTCGACCTGCGCGATTTCGACGATGCGGTGGTCGGCGGCGGCAACGTTCCGCTCGACGTGCTGGGGCTCAACATCGACGAATATATCCGCACGGCCGGAAAATAGCGCCGCCACACTCGAACGCGGACGATCCGCCTTTGCCTTATCGTCCGCGCAACGCGCCCCAGCGGGCCGCGCCATCTTCGCCATAGAGGCGCGGCACGTCTGGCCCGCGATAAAACTGCGCGAACACTTCCGCGTCGTCAGGCAACAGCACCCACGGCTGCTTGCTTTCGGTGAAGATGTGCACGTCCGGCGGGCACAGGTCGGGATTGTCCAGCGTTCCGACGCGCACAAAGGCGGCCTTGTCGCCCGCCCCGCCATAGTGGCTCCACAGCGCCACCTTGCACGCCGGACACCGCACGATTTCCTGACCACGCCCGCTCTGCGATGGCGTCATGACGTGTTCGGGCGCGCCCTGCGCCACTTCCACGCGATCGGTCTCGATCACCGTGTTCAGAGCGAAGGCGCTGCCCGATTCGCGCTGGCACCAGCGGCAATGGCAGCAATGCGTGACGATCGGCGCATCCAGCAGCCGGTAACGGACATCGCCGCATGCACAGCGGCCTTCAGCAAAGACGGTCATGATCCTCTCCCTCTCGGGACAGGATGCGCAGCCCGCCGGCGGCCGTCAACGCCTCACGCGCTTTCGCACAACGCCTGCAACTGATCGGTGCAAGCGTTCCAGCCCGCCTCGAAGCCCATCTCCGCATGCTGGCGCATGGCTTCCTCGGTCCAATGCCGCGCCGAAGCGGTATAGCGCGTGCCATCGCCCTCGGGCGCGACTTCCCAGATGCCGATCATGAACGGCCCGGCCGGCTGGAAATCCACCGTCACCGCATCCGTCGAAACGAAGCGCCGCCCCTCATCCCAGGCCAGGAACACGCCTTCCTGCGGCATTTCCTCGCCGTCGGGGCCGTACATCACCATCGCGCACCGCCCGCCCGGCCGGCGATCCTGCTCCACGATCTTGGCGTACCACGGCTTCGGACACCACCATTCCTCCTGGCGGTTGGCCAGCACATCCCACACCCGCTCCACCGGTGCGGCGATATGGCGGGTGATCGACAGTTCGTGCATCCTCTTTCTCCTCAATCGCGATCCGGCGCGCCCAACGGGAAATAGGCGCGAAACGGCCGCGCATCTTCCACGCAGCGCGCCACCGCCGGCAGCGCCAGCAGGTGCGCGCGCCAGGCCTGCAGGCGCTGGCAGGGGTCAGGAATCGGATAGACCCAGTCGGCATAGAACAGCGAAGGCGCGGCCGCGCATTCGATCAGCGAGACCGCATCGCTGGCTGGGTCACTGGCCGCATAGGTTTCCAGCCAGGCATCGATCCAGCGATAGCTGCGGTCCAGCTGGGCCTCCACCCGCGCGCGGGTCGCGGGCGAAAGGGCACCGTCGCGCAGCACTTCGGCCACGCTCTCCTGCATTACGTTCATCACGTAGTTGTCGAACACGCGATCGAGCATCCGCGTCCGCACCGCTTCCGCCGGGTCGGTCGGCAGCAGCGGCGCGGGGCCGGGATGGCGCAGCGCCAGCCATTCGATGATCGCGGTGGATTCGAAGATTTCCACTCCGTCATCGACCAGCAGAGGAAACTTGCCCGCCGGGCTGGCCGCCTGAACCCGCTCGGCGTTTTCGGGATGCTCCCCGTCCACGCCCCGGAAGGTGAACGGCGTGCCGTTGGCGTAAAGCGCGATCAACGCCTTCCACGTATAGGAGGAGAACACGTGGCCGTAGAGTTCCAGCGCCATGCTACCCTCGCACCGCCGCTTCGATCGCCGCGATGTCGATCTTGCCCATGGTCATCATCGCCTGGAACGCCCGCTCGCGCACGCCCGCATCGGGATTGGCCAGCGCCTCCGTCAACTGGCGCGGCGTGATCTGCCACGACAGGCCCCAGCGATCGCTGCACCAGCCGCAGGCGCTTTCCGCCCCGCCGTTGCCGACGATGGCGTTCCAGTAGCGGTCGGTCTCATCCTGCGTCTCGGTCGCCACCTGGAACGAGAACGCCCAGCTGTGCGTCACGTTCGGTCCACCGTTCAGCCCCATGCAGGGGATGCCCAGCACCGTGAACTCCACGGTCAGCACATCGCCCGCCTTGCCCGCCGGATAGTCCGTCGGCGCGCGATGAACGGCGGTCACGCGGCTGTCGGGAAAGGTTTCGGCATAGAACCGCGCCGCGGCTTCCGCTTCCTTGTCATACCACAGGCAGATCGTTGCTCCGGTCATGGTCAGCCTCCCAGCGCGCCGACGATGCCGAACTCCGCCCCTTGCGGGTCCGTGGCGATCACGATCCAGTCGTCGCCCGGAACCTGATGCGGGCCGTGCATCACCTTGCCGCCGGCGTTCTCGATCGCGGCCTTGGCTGCCGTGACGGAGGGAACGCGGAAATAGAGCCGCCACAGCGCGGCGCGCCCTGGCTCGAACAGCGGCAGCATCGCGCCCACGCGCTGGCCGTCCTGATCGATGAAGCAGTAGTCGCCCATCTCGCCCATCGGCATCTTCTCGTTGAACTGGAAGCCGAAGTGCCGGGCGTAGAACGCCTTGGACGCTTCCAGATCGGGGCTGGCCAGCTCGTTCCATCCCACGCGCTGTTCCGCCGTTGGCGAGAACACGTCGCTCTTCGCGTTTTCCTGGCCCGGCGGGGGCACGGGCGTCATCAGGTACACCGGAACGCCCTGCGGGTCCGCGACCATCGCGATACGGCCGACCGGCAGTTCCGACACCGGCATCAGCACCTTGCCGCCTTCGGCCGTCACGGCGGCCAGCGAGGCATCGAGATCGGTCACGTGGAGATAGGGCAGCCACGCCGGCTTGGCCCCGTGCGAGGCCATGTCGGCCGACAAGGCAAGCATTCCGCCGGCGCTGCCGCCATCAGCCCGGAGAATGTGACGGTAATCGACCGGCCCGGCCGCCTCTCCGCCGCCTTGCACGGTCCAGCCGATCACCGCGCGGTAGAACGCGCTGGCCGCATCGGCATCGGGGGTCATAAGCTCATACCAGATAAATCCGCCAGCCATCGTCATTCTCCCATCCGCACCACCGGCGTGAAGCCGCCGTAAATCATCCGCTTGCCGTCGAAGGGCACCGGGTTGAGTTCGGGGTTCCAGGCATCGTCGCGCATCAGGTCTTCCATCCGCGCGAACACGCTGTCGCGTGTTTCCTTGTCGGGCCATTCGATCCAGCTGAACACGACCGTCTCGTCTTCCGTGGCCTGCACAGCGCGGCGGAAATCCGTGACCTTCCCGTCGGGAACGTCATCGCCCCAGCATTCCCAGATTCGTGTCGCGCCGTGTTTGATGAACAGCGCGTCCGCCTTGCGGGCATGTTCGATAAAGCGTTCGCGATTGCCCGTAGGCACCGCGATCACGAAACCATCGACATAGGCCATATCTCTCTCCCATTTCGGCCGGCTTGAGGCCTTTTGTCGTGCGTCGTTTCAGATTGGCGGCGTGTCTCCGCTGGCAACCATCGGGTCCATCCAGAACGGCCCCCAGACGTGCCCGTCCGGATCGGTCACGTCGCGCCCGTACATGAAGCCGTGGTCCTGCACCGGATTGACATCGACCAGGCCGCCATTGGCGCCCGCCAGCTCGACAAAGGCGTCCACCGCATCACGCCCATCGAGCGCCAGCGCGAGCGCCACCTCGCTCGATCCGGCGGCGGGGATCGGACGGTCGGTGAACGATGACCATTTCTGGTGCGTCAGCAGCATCACGTAGATCGCCTCGCTCCACACCATCGCGGCGGCGGTCTCGTCGGTGAAGCGGGGTTCGTTGGTGAAACCGACCGCCTCGTAGAAGCGGCGCGCGCGGCCGAGATCGGCCACGGGCAGGTTGACGAATATCATGCGTGTCACTGGTCTGCGCTCCTCTCTTGCGGGACCCGGAACAGGAACTCGAAATAGCGCCGCAAGTGCCGCAGCGCATCGCGCGCCATGTCCGGTGCGGCGCTTTCCTCCTGCGTCTTGGCCACGACAAACGCGCCCTGGATCACTACCTGCACGTGGCGCGACAGGCTTTCGGCGGTCGTTCCCGTCACGCCGCGCTGGACCATGGCCTCGGCGATGTCGGCCTCCAGCGCCCTGGCGTTGCCCATGATGCTGGCCTCGCAGGCGATGCGGATCGCCGCGCTGGAGCGGAACGCTTCCTGCACCATCGTTCCCGCCACGCAACTGAACGATTCCACCGGCCCGCCGATCAGCGACAGCCGCAAGTCGATATAGCCCAGCACCCGGTCAACCGGATCGGCATGATGATGGAACGGCGCTTCCGCGAAGAACGCGCCGGTGCATTCGCTCCAGTAATCCGCCGCAGCCACGCCCAGCGCTTCCTTGGAGGCGAAGTGATGGAAGAACGCACCCTTGGTCACCCCTGCGTGCGCGCAAAGCTGATCCACGGACGTCGCCGCGAAGCCGTTGCCGCGCACCAGCTGCACTGCCGCTTCCAGCAGCTTCCCCTTCGCGTTGGTGGGCGTCTGTCGGAAGGGGCGATTCGGAACCATGACCCAACCATACCGACCAGTTGGTATGGCGCAAACGAATATCCGTCCTCTCTGGACAAAAACCGCAGAGGCTTCCGGTCTGGGCGGCCGTCGTTGCAGGCGACCGCCCCAGTTCCGCCCTATCCGAGCGTCGCGACCGCTGCCGCCTCGCGCTCCGCCACGGCGCGCCAGCACGGCTGCTCGCCGACGCGCGCGTACCATGCCGCCGTTGCCGGATGCCTGTCCGGATCGGGCGATGGCATCGCATAAGCCAACGTGCGCAAGACGCTCGCCACCGCGATGTCGCCGATGCTGAACGTATCGCCGGTCAGCCAGCCTTCCGCCGGAACCGCGCCTTCCAGATAGTCGAGCATGGGTGCGATCTCGGCCATGCCCTGCTCGGCCGCCGCCTCGTCGCCGGGCCGCCCCAGCACGCGCGGCGCGACGAAGCGGTTGAACACGATCTTGGCGCCGGCCGGCACGATGATCGTATCGGCGAACTCCTCGAACCAGATCGCCTTGCCGCGTGCCCGCGCCTCCGCCGGAAAGATAGCCGGCTCGGGGTGCAAGGCGTCCATGTAGGTGGCGATCGCCGTCGAATCGGACAGAGTGAAATCGCCGTCACGCAGCGCCGGGATCTTGCGGAACGGACTCGCCTCCAGAAATTCAGGCGATGGCGCTCCCGGACGGCCGATCACCGATTCCACCGCGATCCCCTTCACCGCCGCCACCAGCAGCACCTTGCGCACGAACGGCGACAGCGGAAAACCATAGACCTGCATTCGACCTCTCCCTGAATCGTTGCCCGATGATGCCGCAATCGCGCCAAGTGGCAAACCTAGTTGCAGCCGCGCGCGCGGGCGTATAGGCGATGTCGCGATGACCGATATTCCGAACATCCAGCCCGACAGCCGAGCCACCACCGTGCTTCCCGCGCCGGACACCACGATCGACGCGCGCGAAGTCTTTGGCATCGATATCGACATGAAGGTGCCCGCCTTCTCCGAAGCGGACGAGCGCGTGCCCGATCTGGACGAAGGCTACGTCTTCGATCCGGACACCACGCTGGCGATCCTGGCGGGCTTTGCCTACAACCGCCGCGTGATGGTCCAGGGCTATCACGGCACGGGCAAGTCCACGCATATCGAACAGATCGCGGCGCGGCTGAAGTGGCCCTGCATCCGCATCAACCTGGACGCGCACATCAGCCGTATCGACCTGATCGGGCGTGACGCGATCGTGCTGCGCGATGGCCTGCAGGTCACCGAATTCCGCGAAGGCCTGCTGCCCTGGGCGCTGCAGACGCCCACCGCTCTGGTGTTCGACGAATACGACGCCGGCCGGCCGGACGTGATGTTCGTGATCCAGCGCGTGCTGGAAACCGAAGGCAAGCTCACGCTGCTCGACCAGAACCGGGTGATTCGCCCGAACCCGTGGTTCCGCCTGTTCGCCACCGCCAACACGGTGGGCCTGGGCGATACCAGCGGTCTTTACCACGGCACGCAGGCGATCAACCAGGGCCAGATGGACCGCTGGAGCCTCGTCGTCGCGCTCAACTACCTGCCGGCCGAGACCGAGATCGCGGTCGTGGCCAACAAGGTGGAAGGGCTGGACAAGCAGACCATCGCCGACATGGTCCGCGTCGCCGACCTGACGCGCAAGGGCTTCGTCAACGGCGACATCTCCACGGTGATGAGCCCGCGCACCGTCATCGCCTGGGCGCACAACAGCCAGATCTTCCGCGACGTTGGCTTCGCCTTCCGCCTCTCGTTCCTCAACAAGTGCGACGAAGCGGAGCGCGTGCTGGTGGCCGAATACTACCAGCGCGTGTTCGGCAAGGACCTGCCCGAAAGCGTTGCCCACAAGGCGTAAGACGGGCGGGAGCCTTTGGCCCCTGCTCCCCCTGTCCCGTCACCCCTGCCCGCCCCGTCACCCCGGCGAAAGCCGGGGTCTCGTGCGGCTCGGCGGCACTGTGCCGGGATTTTCCCGCAAGCGCCTGAGACCCCGGCTTTCGCCGGGGTGACGCTTCTCATCCTTTCCAGTTGCGTGCCGAAATCAGCCCCGCTTCAGCCGTTGGGCAGGATCAGGTACTTTTCGCCCGTCCGCCGCGCGTTGTATTCCAGCACGGCCCCGCGGCTGAGGATGTCCTTGAGCGGCACCCGCGCCTTGTAGTGGCTGGCGAACGTGGTGGTGATGTTGTCCATCACCCGCGCGCGCATCCGCCCCACGATCTCCGGCCCGGCCTTGGCCATGAACGGGGTCAGCAGCCAGCCGGCAAGATCCCAGGTCAGCCCGAACGCGCGGTTCAGCACCGTCGGCCCCAGATCAAGCGCGCCGTAGATATAGACTTTCTTGGGCGTGGACGAACCATAGCGGCTATAGGCAGCGCCCCGGCTTGCCGCCGCTTCCATCGCGGTCAGGATCTGCCCGGCCAGCGTGCCGCCGCCGATCGCGTCGAAGCCCAGCATCGCCCCGGTTTCGGCAATGGCGTCGATCAGCTTCGGCAGGAAATCGGCGGCTGTGGAATCCAGCACATATTGCGCGCCCAGATCGCGCAGGATCTTCTCCTGCGCCGCGCTGCGCACGATGTTGACCAGCGGAATGCCGTCCTCCTGGCAGATCTTCACCAGCATCTGCCCCAGGTTCGAAGCGGCGGCCGTGTGGACCAGCCCGGTGAAGCCCTCCAGCTTCATCGTCTCGGTAAAGCCCAGCGAGGTCAGCGGATTGACGAAGGCGGATGCGCCCTGCTCGGCCGAGACGTGATCGGGCAGCGCGATGCAGGCCCCCGCATCGACCACGCGATACTGCGCATAGGCGCCACCCGGCAGGCAGGTCACGCGCCGGTTCAGCAGCGCCTGTGCCTCGGGCGCATCGCCGGCGGCGATCACCGTGCCCGCGCCTTCGTTACCCACCGGCATCGCCTCGCCGATCCGCGCCTTCATCGCGCGCACCGCGCCTTCAGGCATCCGCGCGACGAGCCGGCCTTCGGAATATTCCGCGTTCTCGACATCGGCCGGGCCGAACAGCAGCCCCAGGTCCGACGGATTGATCGGCGCCGCTTCCATGCGAATCAGCACTTCGCGCCCCTTGGGGGCCGATACGGTCTGTTCGACCAGTTCCACCGTCAGCAAGCCATCCTCGCCCAGGGTGGACAGCAGTTGCAGGCCTTTGACATCGGACATCTTCATTCTCCCGGATAGATCGCCTTCACGAAGTAGAGCCCTTCCGGGGGCGCGTTAAGTCCTAATTTGCAACGGTCTTTCGCGGCGAGCGCGGCGGCGAGGTCGGCGCGGGTCCACATCCCCTGCCCCACCAGCGCCAGGCAACCCACCATCGAGCGCACCTGGTGGTGCAGGAAGCTGCGCGCCGCCGCCTCGACGATCACGTGATCGCCTTCGCGCCGCACGTCCAGCCGGTCGAGCGTCTTGAGCGGACTCGCCGCCTGGCAATGAACCGACCGGAACGTGGTGAAATCGTGGTGACCGACCAGTTCCTGTGCCGCCGCGTGCATCGCGGCGGCATCGAGCGGCCGGGCGATGCGCCAAGCCAGCCCCGCCTCCAGCGTCAGCGGCGCGCGGCGGTTGGCGATGCGGTATTCATAGGCCCGCCCCAGGCACGAAAAGCGCGCGTGCCAGTCCGCATCGACCACCCGCACGTCCAGCACCGCCACCGCGTGCCGGGCCAGCCGCAACCGCGCGTTGAGCGCTTCGGACAGGCGGAATGCGTCGAAATCGCGCGCCAGATCGAAATGCGCGCGCATGGCAAGAGCGTGGACGCCGGTATCGGTCCGCCCCGCGGCGTGGAGCGTCACCGCCTGCCCGGTGACCGCGAACGCCGCTTCCTCCACCGCCTGCTGCACCGAAGGCCCGTGCGCCTGCCGCTGGAAGCCCATGTAGGGCTGGCCGTTCCATTCGAGCGTGAGCGCGAAACGAGTCATGCGGGATGGCTCCCCGACCGGCAGCAAGCCGCCATCAGCCCAGCACCGTGCCAGCCGACACCGCCCGCCCGCGCAACAGCGCCGCCGTGTCCATCGCGGGCCGCCCAGCGCGCTGGACAATCAATGGACGAAGCGCGCCGATGCCGCACGCAATCGTCAGCGCATCGTCCAGCGCGGTTCCGGGCACTCCCGCGCCAGCCACGACCTCCGCCGCCAGCACGCGATAGCGTTCGCCATCCAGTTCGAAGAACGCGCCCGGCGCCGGCGCGAAAGCGCGCACCTGCCGCTCCACGTCCACCGCCGCCCGGGTGAAATCGAGCCGGCTTTCCGCCTTGTCGATCTTGTGGGCATAGGTCACGCCATCCTCCGGCTGGGTCACCGGCGGGTGCCCCGGCAGGTCCGCCAGCACCTCTACCATAAGCGCCGCGCCGCGTGCGGCCAGTTCCTCCGTCAACGCGCCCGCCGTCTTCCCGTCCACCGGCGTCGACACGTTCGCCAGCATCGGCCCGGTGTCCAGCCCGCGCTCCATCCGCATGATCGTCACGCCGGTTTCCTCGTCCCCCGCCAGGATCGCGCGCTGCACCGGCGCGGCGCCGCGCCATCGGGGCAGGATCGAGCCGTGGACGTTGAGGCAGCCCCAGCGCGGCGCATCGAGCACCGCCTGCGGCAGAATCAGGCCATAGGCGGCCACCACCGCGACATCGGCATCCAGTGCGGCCAGCGCCGCCTGTTCCTCCGCGCCTTTCAGGCTGGCCGGCGTGCGCACCGCGATCCCCAGCGCCTCGGCCGCCAGATGCACCGGCGAAGGCTGGAGCTTCTTGCCGCGCCCGGCGGGCCGTGGCGGCTGGCTGTAGGCCGCGACGACCGTATGCCCCGCCGCCACCAGCGCGCGCAGCGTCGGCACCGCGAAATCGGGCGTGCCCATGAAGATGATGCGCATGGTGTGCGAAAAGCCTTCCGTTTGCCTGCGGTGGCCCTATCTGTGCGGCCATGGCATCGCAAGAGATCGAGGCGCTGGCCGGCGCGCTCGCCCGCCTTCCCGGACTTGGCCCGCGCTCGGCGCGGCGCGCCGTGCTGTGGCTGATCAAGCGCCGTGAAACCGCGCTGACGCAGCTTGTCGATGCGCTCGTCACCGTGCGCGACCGGCTCGTCGAGTGCGACACCTGCGGCAACGTGGATACCAGCAACCCCTGCGGCATCTGCGCCGATCCCCGCCGCGATTCGCGCGCGATCTGCGTGGTGGAGGAAGTGGCCGACCTGTGGGCGCTCGATCGCGCACACCTGTTCACCGGCCGCTACCATGTTCTCGGCGGCCGCCTGTCCGCGCTGGACGGCGTGCGCCCCGAAGACCTTGCCATTGCCAGCCTGCTTGATCGCGTGGCGGCAGGCGGGATCGACGAAGTGGTGCTGGCGATGAACGCCACGCTCGAAGGCCAGACCACCGCGCACTACATCGCCGAGAGGCTGGAAGCGTTTCCTGTCCGCGTTACCCAGCTCGCCCACGGCCTGCCCGTCGGCGGCGAACTCGATTATCTCGACGAAGGCACGCTCGCCCAGGCCCTGCGCGCCCGGCGGCCGGTGGGATAGCGGGGATTCGCGACGAACTGCGGCCGGACGAAGCCGCGTCGTCCCAAGCCTCGCCCCCTAACCGCAGCGTCCCTTGCGACTCCGCCACAACGCGCTTATCTGCGCTCCATGGCTATCCGCGAAATCATCGAAGTTCCCGATCCGCGCCTCAAGCAGGTGTCCGCACCCGTCACGACGTTCGACGACGAGTTGAAGACGCTCGTCGCCGATATGTTCGAGACGATGTACGATGCCCCCGGCATCGGTCTCGCCGCGATCCAGGTGGGCGTGCCGCTGCGCGTGCTGGTGATCGATCTCCAGCCCGATGACGAGGACGCGGAGCCGGAAGTGTGCACCGCGCACGGCGGCCACCACCACACGCACCAGCCGACCAAGCGGGAACCGCGGGTCTTCATCAATCCCGAAATTCTCGATCCTTCGGAAGAGCACGCCATCTACAACGAAGGCTGCCTCTCGGTGCCGGAGATCTACGCCGAAGTCGAACGCCCCGCGCGCATCCGCGCCCGCTGGCAGGACGAGGACGGCACGGTGCACGAAGAGGACATGGAAGGCCTGCTCGCCACCTGTCTCCAGCACGAGATGGACCACCTCGAAGGCATCCTGTTCATCGACCACCTCTCCCGCCTCAAGCGGCAGATGGCGCTCAAGAAGCTGGAAAAGCTGCGCAAGGCGGCGTGACGGCGGAGAACTGGCCCGGCCCGGTTGTCATAGCGCCGGCCATGCTTTAGGTTCACGCTTCGTTCTTTTGCGGAGCTGCCGTGGACTCGCCCTTTCTCCTGCTCGTTTTCCTGATCGTCGCCCTCGTTTTGGGTCTTGCGATCGGCTGGTTTCTGGGCGGGCGTCCCGTGGCGGACTGGCAGCAGCGCCATGCCGAGCGGGACAGCGCGGCCAAGGCGCACGAGGCCACGGTCAAGGCGATGACGGTCGATCTCGCGGCGATGAGCGAGCGGGTGAAGCTGCTCGATCAGGTGACCGGGGAACTTGCCGCGATCCGCCAGGAACGCAACGCGCTCGCCTCGCAACTGGCCTCGGCCACGGAACGCGCGCGCCATGCCGATGCGCTCGCCGCCGACCTCGCCACCGCGCGCGAGGAGCGCGAGGCGCTGCGGGCCGAAGTCGCGCGGATGAAGGCCGACGCCACCAACTTCGCCGAGCGCGAGCGCCTGCTGGTCGAGGCGCGCGAGGCGTTGCGCAAGGAATTCGAGGCGGCCGGCGCCAAGGTGCTGGAAGGCGCGCAGGAGGCGTTCCTGCGCCGCGCCGCCGATCGCTTCGAACAGAGCGAGAAGACCAGCGCCGAACGCCTGCGCACGCTGCTCGCCCCGGTGGGCGAGCGGCTCCAGAAATACGAACAGCAGGTTCAGGAACTCGAAGCCAAGCGGGTGGATTCGTTCGGGCAGCTGTCGGGCCTGATCCAGTCGATGCGCGATGGGCAGGAGGCCGTGCGCGCCGAAGCCGCGCGGCTGGGCAATTCGCTGCGCAACGCGCCCAAGGCGCGCGGGCGCTGGGGCGAACAGCAATTGCGCAACCTGCTCGAACAGTGCGGGCTTGCCGAACACACCGATTTCGTCACCGAGCATTCGATCGACACCGAGGACGGCCGCCTCCGCCCGGACGCGATCGTGCGCATCCCCGGGCAGAAAAGCCTGATCGTGGACGCCAAGGTCTCGCTCAACGCCTATCAGGATGCATTCGCGGCCGACACGGACGAGGCCAGGGAACATTTCCTCACCCTGCACGCCACCTCGATGCGCAACCACATCCAGCAGCTTGGCGCGAAATCCTACCAGAGCCAGTTCGACGACGCGCCGGACTACGTGGTGATGTTCGTGCCAGGCGAACACTTCGTCGCCGCCGCGCTCGAACACGATCCGGGGCTTTGGGACTTCGCCTTCGAACGCAAGGTGCTGCTCGCCACGCCCACCAACCTCGTCGCCATCGCGCGCACCGTGGCGATGGTATGGCGGCAGGACACCATCGCGCGCGAAGCCGTGGAAATCGGCAAGGCGGGGACCGAGCTTTACGATCGCCTCGCCACCGCCACCGAGCATCTCAAGCGCGTGGGCGGGGGGCTGAACAGCGCGGTCGAAAACTACAACAAGTTCGTCGGCAGCTTCGAACGCAACGTCCTCTCGGCCGGCCGCCGCCTGCGCGACAAGGGCGTTTCGATCGGCAAGCGCGAGATCGAGGAAGTCTCGCTCGTCGAATCCGCACCGCGTTATGCCGAAAGCATGGCGGTAGAGCCTTCGGAACTTCCCGCGCCGCAACCGGTTGATACAGAGGACGACATCGCAGCGACGGCGGGGTGAAATGAAAGTACGGGGGCGATGGCTGGCATTCGCGGCGCTGAGCGTACTGGCCGGCTGCGACCGCGCCGCGCCCGAGCAGCAGGCTCCCGTGGCCGCGCCTCCCGCCGAAGCCGCGTCGGACCCGGCGGAGGCAAGCGCCACGCCCGAACCCGAACCGTCATCCGCCCTCTCGCCTTCCCCCACGCCCAGCCCGACACCGAAAGAGGCGCGCTATGCCCCGCGCGAGGACTGCGACAAGGCGCCTGGGTGGAAAGCGTTTCGCGGCCGGCTGGCGACAGCGGTCACCGCGCGGGATGCTGGCGCACTGGCCGCGCTGGCCGATCCCAACATCCGGCTCGACTACGGCGGCGGCAGCGGCGCCGACGAATTGAAGAAGCGACTGGCCGATCCCAAGGCGGGCCTGTGGCAGGAGCTGGACCGCATCCTGCCGCTCGGCTGTTCGATCGAAGGCGGGCTGGCGGCGATGCCCTGGTACTTCTGGAACGTGCCCGACGACGGTGATCCCTATACCACGATGCTGGCAACCGGCCCGGACGTGCCGCTGCGCGCCACGCCTTCGGCTGCCGGAGAAACCCGCGCCACGCTCGA
Organism: Novosphingobium sp. LASN5T; assembly: GCF_003856955.1. Taxonomy (NCBI): domain Bacteria; kingdom Pseudomonadati; phylum Pseudomonadota; class Alphaproteobacteria; order Sphingomonadales; family Sphingomonadaceae; genus Novosphingobium; species Novosphingobium sp. LASN5T. The sequence goes on along the minus strand of NZ_RQSI01000006.1, from coordinate 54,089 downwards.
CTGGGCCATGGTGTCGATCGCGTCCGAAAGCTTCGATCCCAAGGCGCGCTTCACCCGGGTCAAGCTGATGGCCTCAGGGCAGAACGGCTATGTCGAAACAGCGAAGCTGCGCAGCGTGATTTCCTATCGCCTGATCGCGGAGCCACACGATGGCGGCTGGAAAATCACCGCGCTTATTTCGGGCGATTAGCCTTTGGATTTGGCCGTGGGCGCACCGTGCAGTTCCAGCGTGTGCCCGCCGGATTCGATCCACAGGCGATCGCCGTTGCGCCGGAAGCGCGGGGCACCGGACAGGAGAGCGTTCACCGCTTCCTCCTGCTGCCCCACCAGTCCTTCGCAGAACATCCGCGTCGAAATCAGCGGACCGGCAATCAACCGATCGCCCTCCACCCGGTATTCGCCACCGATGCCATTGCAGCCGACGCTGGCGGAAAGGCGCGTTTCCGCAAAGCCCATCCGCGCCCGATCTGGCGCGGCGGGGGCCTTTCCGTCGATGCTGGCGATAGTCCATTGCGTGCCGACAAGGCCGGGCGCGCCACCGGCCGCCGGCGTCGTGCAGCCTCCGGCCAGCAGGCTGGCAGAAAGCGCGAAGGCGGCAAGGATCGGAACGTTGCGCATGATACCGTCTTATAGAACGGCGCGATGATCATACGATTAACGCCGATGGCGCCGTTTCAACCCTCGAGCGACGCCAGCACCTCGTAGGCCAGCACTGCCCCGGCAACCGCCGCGTTCAGGCTGTCGGCCCGCCCCTTCATCGGCATGGTAACGCGCAGATCGCAGGCCATTTCGTAGTCCTCGGGCAACCCGCGCGATTCGTTGCCGACCATCACGAAGCACGGGGCGACATAAGGCGCACCGCGATAGGGCACGGCCTCCCGAAGCGACGCGGCGACGAGTTGCCCCTCACCCGCGCGCAGCCAGCCGATAAAATCGTCCCAGCGCGCCTGGGCAAGCCGCTGGGTGAAGATCGCCCCCATGCTGGCGCGCACCGCTTCGACCGAGAAGGGATCGGCGCAATCGTCGAGCAGGATCAGCCCGCCCGCGCCCACCGCGTCGGCCGTGCGCAGCATGGTGCCAATGTTCCCCGGATCGCGCATGGCCTGCGCCACCAGCCAGATCGGCGCGGCGTGGCGGTCGATCGTGGCAAGGCCGGTATCCCATTCGGCGAAGACGCCGGCCACAGCCTGCGGATTGTCCTTGCCCGTCACCTTGGCAAGCAGGTCTTCGGGCAGTTCGAGAACATCGCCCCCGGCAGCGGCGACGGTCTGTTCCAGCACATCGAGCAAGGGGTGCGGCTCGCGTCCCTGCGCCATCAGCAGGATTTCCGGCACGCGGCCGCCCTCGCGCGCGTCGGTCAGCAGGCGCAATCCCTCGGCCAGAAAGCGCTGCTCGCGCTTGCGGTGCTTCTTGTCGCGCAAGGAGCGGACGAACTTGACGGTCGGGTTGGAGAACCCGGTGATAACCTTGCGCACCGGCCGGTCAGTCCTCGCCGAAGCCGTCCTTGATCAGGCCGGACAGCTTCATCAGCACGTTGTCCGCCTCACCTTCCGGGCCGGAGACGATCACGTCGACCGTGTCGCCCTTGGCCGCGCCCAGCATCATCAGCCCCAGGATCGAGCCGCCTGCCGCCTCGGTGCCGTCCTTCGCCACCTTCACGTCCAGCCCGGCGGGCAGCTTGGCCACCGCGTTCACGAACTTGGCGCTGGCGCGGGCATGAAGGCCGCGCTGGTTGACGATGGTAACGGTTTCTCGGGCGACGTAGCTCGATTCAGCCATGCTTCACGCGTCCTGTCCCAGAAATTCGGATGCGATCGTTATGTAGTTGCGGCCCGCTTCCCGCGCGGCCACCGTCGCTTCCCGAAGCCCCATGCACACCCGCGCCTTGGCAAGGCGGATCAGCATGGGAAGGTTGATGCCGGCAATCACTTCCACCTTCCCCGCCTGCATCAGCGAGATGGCCAGGTTGGACGGCGTGCCGCCGAACAGGTCGGTGAGGATGATCACGCCATCCCCGCTGTCCACTCGCCGAATCGCATCGGCGATTTCCTTGCGGCGCTTTTCCATGTCGTCATTGGGGCCGATGCATACACCGATGACATCGGATTGCCTGCCGACCACATGCTCCATGGCATGGATGAATTCCTCGGCAAGAGCGCCGTGCGTTACGAGAATCAGACCAATCATGAAACAGGATGGCTCCGAAAGACGGCCGAGCATCTTATCCTGCCCATGCTTAACGCAGGCTTTGCAGGATCACGCGATACGCGAAACCGTTGGCAATTCCATTGCACGTCTTCCAGAGCGACCTCACCCAGTCTCTCGCCGGTCGTCTTCGAGCAGGTCAGCCGCCCGTGACGCCAGATTTCTGTGCTGCAATGTGGGAGAAAATCCGGCGTCGCGCAAGGCGGAAGCGATCTGTTCGGCCATGAACACCGAACGATGGCGGCCTCCGGTGCAGCCGAAAGCAATGTTAACGTACGCTTTTCCGTGCTCCTCGAAGCGCGGAAGCAACAGCAGCAGCAAGTCGCGAATGCGGGCAAATGCCTCGTCGAACGCCGGGTCCTGGCGGATATAGTCGCCCACCGGCGCGTCCTGCCCCGTCATCGGACGCAGATCGTCGATCCAGTGCGGATTGGCCAGAAAGCGCATGTCGAAGATCAGGTCGGCCAGTGGGGGCATCCCGCGCGAAAAGCCGAAGCTTGTAATGGTCACCGTGGTCCGCGCCGGCCCCTGATCGCCGAACCGTTCGCGGATCGTGCGTTGCAGGTCGTTGGTGGTGAAGCTGGTGGTGGAAATGACCACGTCCGCCCAGCGCCGCAGCGGCTCCAGCAACTCGCGTTCGGCCGCGATGCCGGTCGCGGCCGGCTTGCCCTCGCTCATCGGATGGCGGCGGCGCGTCTCGTTGTAGCGGCGCTCCAGTTCGGTGCCGGCGCAATCGAGGAACAGGGTCGTGATCGACAGGCCGGGCCGTTCGGACAGACCCTTGACCAGTTCGATGGTCTTGGCGGGATCGAACCCGCGCGTGCGGGTATCAAAACCGATCGCCAGCGGCGTGCCGGAATCGAGCGCCGCCGAACCGCGTTCGGTTTCCAGCAGCCGGTCGAGCAGGCGGATGGGGAAATTGTCCACCGCTTCCCAGCCCATGTCCTCCAGCGTGCGCAGCGCCGTGGTCTTGCCCGCGCCAAGAACACCGGTCACCAGCAGGATGCGTTGGGGTTGATCCTCGGATTCGCGCGCCATGCCAGCCTTCTGCGCTTTCCCGGGCACTAAGGAAAGAACTCTCGAAAATCGGTTGTTTCAGAAATCGGGAAGGCCGAATTGCCGCAGCGCCACTTCGGCACGCAGCGCCAGCACCGGCGTATCGGGATAGAGCCGGATCATCGGCAGAGCGCACCCCGCCAGCACCGCGCTGTCGGCCGCCGCGACGAACCGCGGCGCGGCCGCATCGAGTCGCACCACCAGCGCCAGAGGCACGCCTCCCACCGCCGGCATCTCGACGAGGCCGAGGTTGCGGATTTCGAGCTTGCCCGCGATCCGGGGATGCGGGCTGGCGATGACACGGCTGTTCCGCGCCTCGATCAGCACGCCGTCATCGCCCACCAGCGTCGCGCCGCGATCGATCAGCGCCAGCGCCAGGCTGGATTTGCCTGCCCCCGGCGGCCCTTCGATCAACAGCCCCTGTGTTCCGATCATCACGCATGTGCCCTGATGCGTGATGGGATGCGCATCGCTCATGCCGTTTCCTCCCGGTCGAGCGGCATTTCCAGCAGCAGACAGGCCCCGGCCGCTCCGTCAGGCCTGTCGGTGATCGTCAGGGCGCCATCGTGCGCTTCCGCGATCGTGCGGGCAATGGCCAAACCCAACCCGCTGTGCGAACCGAATGCCTCGTCGGCCGGGCGCACCGAATGGAACCGCTCGAACACTTTTTCCCGTTCGCTTTCCGGAATGCCCGGCCCTTGATCGGATACGGAAAGCCAAACGTTCGCACCTTCCCCCCCGACCGCGACATCGACCACGCCTTCGGGCGGCGAGAACGACACCGCATTGTCCAGCAGGTTTTCCAGCACACGTTCCAGCCGCACGGCATCGCCCCGTACCAGGGTTCCCCCCTCCCCGCGCGCGAAGCGGATGCGCACCGCCGCCCGGTCCGGTCTGGCGTCGCGCGCCCCCACCACCTGCGCCGCCAGATCGGCCAGGTCGAGCTGCGTGAAGGTCGCGCGGCTCAGTTCCGCGTCGATCCTGCTCGCGTCGGCGATTTCCGTGATCAGGCGATCGATACGCTGGACGTCATGCGCGGCGATCGCGGCCAGCTGGCGGCGCAGGTCCGGGTCCTCGATCCGCTCCATCGCCTCGATCGCGCTGCCCAGCGACGCCAGCGGATTCTTCAATTCGTGCGCCACATCGGCGGCGAAGCTCTCCACCGCGTCGATCTTCTGCCGCAAGGCGGCCGTCATGTCGGATACGGCGCGCGCCAGCAGCCCGATCTCGTCCCCCCGATCGGGCAGGCGCGGTACCACCACCTCGCGCTCTCGCCCCAGCCGCACACGCACCGCTGCGCGGACCAGCGCCCGCAACGGCTGTACGATCGTCCGCGCCAGAAACAGCGACAACTGGATGGACAGGAGCAACGCCAGGCCGATGATGATGACCAGCGTCTGTCGCGCGTCTCGCACCGCCTGCGTGATATCCAGCGCGTTGCGCGTGGTCAGCAGCATGTCCCCGTCCGATCCCACAGGCGTCGCCGCGCTGATCACCGGCGTGCGGTCGGGCGCATAGCGCAGATAGACCGCTGTTGCCCGGTGTTCGCGGGCGGTGGTGATTTCCGGCCAGTTTCCGCCATCGGGGCTGGCGGGTTCACGATAGCTGTCCACCTTGGGCGCCCCCACGACCAGGTCCACGCCCCGGTCGAGCAAGCGGGCAGCCTTCTGGTACCACGGCTCGGTTTCCGGATCGATCAGCACGAACGACGGACCCGCCAGGGCAAAGCTGTCGGCCACCAGAGCATTGTCCGCGCCATAGAGCCGCAAGCGCAGCCGCTGCTCCGAACCGATTCGCGCGATCAGCATCCGGCGGTCGGGCAGCGCAACCGGCTCGACAGCGTCAGCGACAATTTCCGCTTCCGCCCGCGCCAGTTTGAAACGCTCCTTGAGAAGCTGCGTGCGATAGCTGTCGAGGTAGAAGAAACTGCCCGCCAGCAGCGCCAGCGCGATCACGTTCACGGCCAGGATGCGCACCGTCAGCGACGGGCCGCGCGTGCGCGTCAGGCCGATGCGCGTCAGACCAAGGCGTCCGGCGCGCTGGGGCGCCGGTTCGGCAAGGCCGTCATTCATCGGCAAAGCTGTATCCCGCGCCATAAAGCGTCTCGATCGCGGCGAAGGCGGGATCGGCGGCGCGGAACTTGCGGCGAAGGCGCTTGATGTGGCTATCGATCGTGCGATCGTCCACGAACACGTCATCGTGATAGGCCGCGTCCATCAACTGGTTTCGCGTCTTCACCACGCCCGGCCGCATGGCCAGCGCCTCTAGGATCAGAAACTCGGTAACCGTGAGCGAAACCGGCGCGCCGTTCCATTCCACCAGGTGCCGGGCGGGGTCCATCACCAGCCTTCCGCGCCGGATCGGATCGGGAAGCGGCTCGGCCGGAGCCGTCTCGGTTGCATCGCGGCGGACGATTTCGCTGCGCCGCAAGATGGCCCGGATGCGCGCGATCAGCAGCCGCTGGCTGAAAGGTTTGGCGATATAATCGTCCGCGCCCATGGCGAGGCCCAGTGCCTCGTCCGCCTCGTCGATCTTGCTGGTGAGGAAGATGACCGGCAGATCGCTTTTCTCGCGCAGCCGTCGCAACAGCTCCAGGCCGTCCATGCGCGGCATCTTGATGTCGAACACCGCAAGGTCAGGGGGGTTGTCGAGCAGGGCCTTGAGAGCGGCCGCCCCATCCGAATAAAGCCGCGTCACAAAGCCCTCGGCCTGCAGCCCGATGGAGACCGTCGTCAGGATATTGCGGTCGTCGTCGACCAGGGCCACGGTCGCAGCCCGATGCGGGATCGCGGTTTCGTTGCCGGACATCGCCTTCGCATAATCGCCCATCGAAGTTCCGGCAAGGCGGCGCCTGTCGATAGCCCCATCGCAGGGTCGTTACAGACGCAACCTGCCCGCCGCACAAATTGTGCATCGCAGCACCATTTATTGCAAAAAACGCAACTATCGTGCAAAAAACTGCACATTTCGCGGGATTTGACGCGATGCCGACCACGCACTATGCGCAATCGGGAATCAACGCATTCGTATTCGCAAAGCGCCGCCCGCGCAGCCCGGAAATGACCCCGGTCCCGCAGGCAGTGCAGCATGGGAGACCCAATGTGTCCGATAGCCGCCTGAACGTGCCCCTTTCGCAGCAGGGCTTCCCCGAACCGGCCGAACTCTTCGCCAACCTGGGCACAGCTCCGCTGGTCGAGCACGCCGTTCGCAATGGCGAGGGCCTGCTCGCCGCCGAAGGCCCGTTCGTGGTCGCCACCGGAAAGCACACCGGGCGTTCGGCCAAGGACAAGTTCATCGTCAAGGATGCCGAAACCGAAAACACGGTGTGGTGGGGCAAGACCAACGTTGCCATGACGCCGGAACACTTTGCCGCGCTGAAGGCTGATTTCCTGAAGGCGCTGGCCGAAAAGGACCGGCTCTACGTGGCCGACCTGTTCGGCGGTTCGCAGCCGGAACACCGCGTCAACGTGCGTGTCATCAACGAACTGGCCTGGCATAACCTGTTCATCCGCACGCTGCTGGTCCGCCCGAGCGAAAGCGAACTCGCCACGTTCGCGCCCGAATACACGATCATCGACCTGCCCAGCTTCCGTGCCGACCCCGAGCGCCACGGCAGCCGCAGCGAAACCGTGATCGCGGTCAACTTCACCGAAAAGCTCATCCTGATCGGCGGCACGGCCTATGCCGGCGAAATGAAGAAGTCGGTGTTCGGCATCCTCAACTACCTGCTGCCCGTGAAGGGCGTGATGCCGATGCACTGTTCGGCCAACATCGGCCAGGACGGCAAGACCGCCGTGTTCTTCGGCCTTTCCGGCACCGGCAAGACCACGCTTTCGGCCGACGCCAGCCGCACCCTGATCGGCGATGACGAACATGGCTGGTCCGATACCGCCGTGTTCAACTTCGAAGGCGGCTGCTATGCCAAGATGATCCGCCTTTCGGCCGAAGCCGAACCGGAAATTTTCGCCACCACCAAGCGCTTCGGTACGGTGCTGGAAAACGTGGTGATCGATCCCGACACCCGGCTGCTCGATCTCGACGACAATTCGCTCGCGGAAAACAGCCGCGGTTCCTATCCCATCGATTTCATTCCGAATGCGTCGGAAGAAAACCTGGGGCCGGTGCCCGCCAACCTGATCTTCCTGACGGCGGATGCCTATGGCGTGCTCCCGCCGATCGCGCGCCTCACCCCGGACCAGGCGATGTATCACTTCCTGTCGGGCTACACCGCGCGCGTTGCGGGCACCGAAATCGGCGTGACCGAACCGGAAGCGACCTTCTCCACCTGCTTCGGCGCACCGTTCATGCCGCGCCACCCCTCGGTCTATGGCAACCTGCTGAAGGAACGCATCGCCAAGGGCGGCGTGAAATGCTGGCTGGTCAACACCGGCTGGTCGGGCGGCAAGGCGACGATGGAAGGCATCAAGCGCATGCCGATCAAGGCGACGCGCGCGCTGCTCAACGCCGCGCTGGACGGCAGCCTGAACGACGCCCAGTTCAGCAAGGACCCGAACTTCGGCTTCGAAGTGCCGGTTGCGGTGCCGGGCGTGGACAGCAAGCTGCTCGATCCGCGCGCAAGCTGGGCCGATGCGGAGGAATACGATCGCACAGCGCAGACGCTGGTCCGCCAGTTCATCGACAACTTCGCGCAGTTCGCCGATCACGTCGATGAAAGCGTCCGCCAGGCTGCCCCGGTCTCCGCGACCGAAGCGGCCTGAGACCTGCCGGGAACCCTGGTGCCCTGACCCGCGGGCCGGAGCCATCAGGGTTCCGGCTCCAGGGTCACCAGCACTTCCCGGACCATGCCGACCGACGATCCCACCCCGTTCCGCACCGACGCGGCCGTGCGCCGTGTGGGTCAGGGCTTGCTGGACCATTCGCTTGCCAAGGCGGAATGGACGCACGAAGCGCACCTCGCCGCGTGCCTGTGGCTGTTGCGCGAACGCCCTGATATCGTTCCCGAACGCGATCTTCCCGCGATCATCAGTGCGTACAACGTCGCGGTCGGCGGCGAGAATACGGACAGCGCCGGCTATCACGAGACGCTGACCCAGCTTTACGTCACCGCCATCCGCCAGTTCGCGGCTGCCCTGCCGCCGGAGACTCCGCTGGCCGATGCCGTTCACCGCTTGCTGGAAAGCGAGATAGCGGCGCGCGACTGGCCGCTGCGGTTCTACTCGCGCGACCGCCTGTTTTCCGTCGAAGCGCGCCGCCGGTTCGTGGAGCCCGATCTCCAACACTTGGGCTAAGTCAGCACAAGTTCGGTCGAATTTGCAGCGCAGGTTCGTTGCGCTGGCATGAAACTGGTGTCAGAATGGCACCTTGCAGGTCGATCATCGGGACGGGGGCAGCCGTTGATGATACTTGCGCCTACCAACGCTCGACAGGACTGCATTTTGATCGTTCCCGTTTCCGCTACCGTGCTCCTGCTAGCCAACGCCTCGTTCGCATCTGAAACCCCGAACCCATCGGTCGAGGCTGCCGCGCCGCAGGTGCCAGGGGACGATGCCACGGCGCCCGTCGTCATATCGACAACGGCGCAGGGAGCGACCGCGCAAGCGTCCGCCGCCCCACCCCCCAAGGCCGATCCGAACGCCATTACCGTGGAGGCAAAGCGTCGCCCCTCACCCACCGATCCGTTCGAGAACATCAACGAGAAGTCGTACGAAGTGGTCCAGGGCGTGGACAAGGCCTTCGTCGCGCCCGTCGCCAGCGTCTATCGCGATGGCTTGCCCGGCCCGCTCCGCGATGGCCTGCACAACGTGCTTTACAACCTGGACGAACCGGTCGCGTTCGTGAACTTCGTGCTCCAGTTGAAGCCGCACAGCGCGCTGAAGACGCTGGGCCGCTTCATGATCAACTCCACGCTCGGCATCGGCGGCCTGTTCGACGTTGCCAAGCGCAAGCCGTTCCACCTTCCCTATCGCCACAACGGCTTCGCCAACACGATGGGCTACTACGGCATCGGCCCCGGCCCTTATGCCTTCCTGCCGATCGTGGGGCCAACCACGCTGCGCGACGGCATCGGCCTGTTCTTCGATCGCGCCTTCATCCCCACGCTGGTGCGCGGGCCATTCAAGCATCCCGCCTATTCGATCGGCGCCAGCGTGGTGCGCTCGCTCGACTACCGAGTGGAGTTCGACGATACGCTGCGCAAGCTGAACATCGAAGCCAAAGACCCTTACGCCGCGACGCGTACGTATTATCTGGCGATGCGGCAGGCGGAGATCGACGCGCTGCACGGCAAGATCACGCCGGTTCCCGATCCGTCCTCGTTCGCGCCCAAGACCCCGGCAGTGCCCGCCCCGGCGCCTGCGCCAGCACCGGAAGCAAGCGCGCCGGCCGCCCCTGCCGCGACGGTGCCAGCGCCGACGGAGGCTCCCGCCGCCCCGCCAGCCGCGCCCACGCAGCCGTAAAGCGGTTCAGGCGAAGGCCCGCGTCGCCTTGAGCCGGTTGTAGGCTTCTACCACCTGCTGCAGCCGCCCTTCGTGGCTGCGGTCGCCACCGTTGCGATCGGGATGATAGCGCCGGACCAGTTCCGAATAGCGCGATCGTAGCGCCCGGCGATCGGCATCGAAAGCCAGCCCCAGCACCTCGTAAGCCGCGCGTTCTTCGGGGCCGATCCCACGCTGCGCCGCCTCCTGCGCGTTGCGATGATCCTGACGGCGCGCCTTCGCCCGCGCCGCGATTGCCTCCAGCGGATCGGCGAAGTCCGCCCAGCGCGGAGCGGCATCGATGCCCGCATCGGGCCGGAACGCGCGGGAATGCGTGTCCCACCCGGCAAGCGGTGATTGCGCGGCCAGAATCTCGTCGGGCGTCATGCCGGCGAAGAAATCATAGCCGGCGTTGAACGCGCGGACGTGATCGAGGCAGAACCAGCGGTAATCGCCGGGGCCGTCGAAGCCCGAAGCGCGCACGCCGGGTGCGCGGAATTCTCCCGGCTGGTCGCAGCCGGGAGCATTGCAAAGGCGCCCTGCATTGTGGACGCGGCCGTGAAACTTGTCTTGCCTCATTGGGCTTTCACATGGTGCCTGACGCGCTAAAACGGAAGACATGACAGGACCGATCGCACAGGAAATCGAACAGAGGCTGAAAGAAGCCTTCCTTCCGCTACGGCTTGCGGTGATCAACGACAGCGCCAGCCACCATGGCCATGCCGGACACGACGGGTCGGGCGAATCGCATTTCACCGTCGAGATCGAAAGCGCGGCCTTTGCCGGCGTTTCCCGGCTGGAGCGGCAGCGCATGGTCAACCGCGCGCTGGGCGATCTGCCGGGGCAACGCGTCCACGCGCTGGCCATCAAGGCGCGGGCGCCCGGCGAATGACGGCAAGCGCCACGGCGCGGCGCATCCGCAGGGCGGCGCGCATCCTGCTGTTCGATACCGATGACCGGCTGTTGCTGTTCCGCTTTACGCCCGAAGGCCGCAGCCCATTCTGGGCCACGCCGGGCGGCGAATGCGATCCGGGCGAGGACTGGGCCGACGCGGCCCGGCGCGAACTGCTGGAGGAAACCGGCATCGTCGCCGATCCCGGCCCGGTGATCGCCGCGCGCGGCAACGATTTCGTGACCTTCGACGGCGAACCCGTCACGGCGGACGAGCGCTATTTCCGTATCCGCGTGTCCGCCGCCGCGATCGATACCAGCGGCCATACGGAACTGGAGCGCCGGCTGATGTGCGAGCACCGCTGGTTCGACAGGGCCGAGCTTGCCGCATGGCCCGAACGCATATTCCCGCCCGAACTGCTCGATCTGCTTGACCGCGACGGCGCCAGCGGGGAACCATCGGCCTGACAAAGCCGCGCCATGCAGAATCGCGGGATCGGATAACGAGAGGAAGCGGAGAGGATGACGTTCAACGGACAAACCGTGTGGATCACAGGCGCATCCTCCGGCATCGGCGCGGCGATGGCGCGGGCGCTGGCGAAGGACGGCGCGCATCTGATCCTGTCCGGCCGTAACGCCGCCGCGCTTGAAGAAGTGGCGGCCGATTGCGGGAATGCGTTGGTGCTGCCTTTCGATGTTGGCGATGCGGACGCGCGCGATGCGGCCGTGGCCGCCGCGTGGGAATGGGCGCTGGCAAGAAGCGGCGGCGTGGACATGCTGGTCAACAATGCCGGGCTCAGCCAGCGTTCGCTCGCAGTCGACACAGCCTTTTCGGTCTATGACCATATCGTAGGCATCGACCTGCTGGCCCCCATCGCGCTGACGCAAGCCCTGCTGCCGCGCATGGTGGAACGGGGCGAAGGTCGTTTTGTCATGATGTCGAGCGTCGCCGGAAAGGTCGGCGTGCCGATGCGGACGGCCTATTGTGCCGCCAAGTTCGGCCTGATCGGCTATGCCGACGCCTTGCGCGCCGAAACCGCGCACCTGGGGCTGAAGGTTCACGTCATTGCGCCGGGTTCGGTCCGCACCAACGTATCGCGCAACGCGATGACCGCCGATGGCAGCCTGCGCGGCGCCAGCGATCACGCGATCGAGAACGGCATCGCGCCGGAGGATGCCGTTGCCGAGATGCTGGCGGCAATCCTGCGCGATGAACGCGAAATCGTGATCGCGCGCGGGATCGAGCAGCAGATGGGCGAGCTGCGCCGCACGCCCGACGCGCTGTTTGACCAGGTCGCCGCGATGATGGCCGCCGGGTACGCGGAAAAGATGCAACGGGAGGGGTAACCAGCATGGAACAGCAGCGGATCACGCTTGCCAACGGAATCGAACTGGACGTGGTGGACGTGGGGCCAAGGGATGCCCCGGTCCTGATCTTCCTGCACGGCTTTCCCGAATCGCACCGCACCTGGCGCCACCAGGTTGCGCATCTTTCGGCGCGCTATCGCTGCATCGCGCCCGACCAGCGCGGTTATCGCGGATCGTCCAAGCCCGAAGGCGTCGAAAACTACACGCCGGACAAGCTGATCGGCGATATCTTCCTGCTGGCGGACGCGCTGGGCGTCGACAAGTTCACCGTGCTCGGCCACGACTGGGGCGGCGCGATCGCCTGGGGCGTGGCGTTGATGGGCCAGGGCACGCGCGTGACGCGCGCGGTGATCGCCAACGCCCCGCACCCCGGTGTGTTCCAGAAGCTGCTCTATCTCGATCCCGTCCAGCGCGCGGCCAGCCAATACATGCGCGCCTTCCGCGATCGGGCGAACGACGCGCTGGTGCGCGAACATGGCCTTGCCGCGCTGCTGATGAAGGCGCTCGACTGGAAGCGGTCGCCAGTGATGGAGCCGGAAGAACGCGATGCATTGATGCGGGACTGGCAGGATGCCGACGCGAGCATCGCGATGCTCAACTGGTATCGCGGCAGCCCCATCGACGTGCCCCCGCTCGACGCGCCCTATGCGCTGCCGGACGGCTTCACGCCGCCGCCGCTGCCACCGCTCAACATCCCGACGCTGGTGATCTGGGCGCTCGACGATCTGGCACTGCCGCCCGCCAATCTCGAAGGGCTGGAGTCCGGTATCCCCGATCTGACGATCGAAAGGATTCCCGATTGCGGGCACTTCGTGCCATGGGAAGCGCCCGAGGAAGTGAACGCGGCGATCGACAGCTTCTTCGCCCGTACCGAATTCAAGAGGTCCGATGGCTGAACAGCACGAGCAAGCCCCCTCCGGCAAGCGCCCGCTGATGCGCAATCATGGCGGTGGGCACGCCCCGGTAAGCAACCTCGAACTGTTCTTCGATCTCGTTTACGTCTTCGCGATCACGCAGCTTTCGCACACCTTGCTGCACCATCTTTCGTGGATGGGGCTGCTGGAAGCGGCCTGCCTGTTCCTGGCGGTGTGGTGGGCGTGGATCTACACCGCCTGGGTCACCAACTGGACCGATCCGGAACGCGGGCCGGTGCGGTTGATGCTGATCGCGGTAATGCTGGGCAGCCTGCTGGTTTCGGTCGCCCTGCCCGATGCGTTCGGCGAAACCGGCCTGCTGTTCGCGGCGAGCTACGTCGCTGTCCAGCTCGGCCGCTCGCTGATGACGGTGCTGATCATGCGGGACGAGGACCAGGACGCCGCCCGCAACATGACGCGCATCGCGTTCTGGTTCGCGCTGCCCGCGCCGCTGTGGATCGCCGGGGCGCTGGCCGATCCGCATGGCACGCGGATCGCGCTGTGGTTCGCCGCGCTGCTGATCGAATATCTGGGACCGGTGATGTGGTTCCGCACGCCCGGGCTGGGCCGTTCGACTCCGGGCGACTGGAACATCTCGGGCAGCCACATGGCCGAACGCGGCGGGCTGATCGTCATCATCGCGCTCGGTGAAGGCATTGTCGTAACCGGCGCGAACTTTGCCGAGGCCACGCACGATCCGGCGCATGTGCTGGCGTTCCTGCTCGCCTTCATCGGGTCCGTGCTGATGTGGTGGGTCTATTTCGACACGGGCGCCCAGCGCGGGGCGGAGCACATCGAACACCACGCCGAAGCGGGACGCGTGGCGCGCGCGGCCTACACCTACCTGCACATGCCGATCGTGGCCGGAATCGTCGTCAGCGCCGTGGCCGACGCGCTGCTGCTCGAAGAACCGGCTGGTCACACGGAGCCGGGACTGGTGCTGACGCAATGCGGCGGGCTTCTGGTCTATCTGCTCGGCAACGGCCTGTTCAAACGCTTCTCCAGCCCGCTCAGGGTCTTCCCGCCGTCGCATCTGGCGGGCTGCTTTCTGCTCGCCGTGGCGGGCCTGTGGGCATGGCTGATGCATCCCCTGGCGCTGGCCTTCGTCGGCGTGAGCGTCATCGTGCTTGCCGTGGTGGCGGTGTGGGAATGGGGCTCCTATCACGGCGGCTGGAAAAGCCGGTTCGCGCAGGGCTGAACCCGGGCACCGGCTTTCGCCAGCCGGTTCAGCCGCGCCAGTCGATCGAGGTGCCGTGCGGATGCGCCCGCGCCAGCATGCGCGGGGCGCCGTCGCCCGGCCAATAGCGCACGACAAGTTCGTGCAGGTGAATTTCGCGGTTGGCCTCGAGTGCTATCCACGCCAGCGCCTTCTCCGCCGAAGCGCGCGCACCGGCCGCCTCCATGGCGGCGGTAACGCGCTCCTGCTGGTCGACGGGCACATATTGCCAGACGATCGAATGCATCAGCACGCGCGTGGTGCCCGCTGCTTGCGGCCTGGCCAGTTCCGCCTCGACGAAATCGGCGGCGTTCATCTTCACCAGATCGGGCGGAGCGGCGCGCGCGGCATCGATGGCCGCTTCCAGCCGCTGGAAACGCTCGGTCATTTCCGGCCAGACGAACGCCTTGAGCCGCAGGGCCTGCGCCGGGTCCGCCAGATCGACCGGGGCGACGTCGCAGCCGCGCGTGGACGCGATCTCGATGGCGCGCGCCGGCGGTGGCGCGCCCTGCCATACGGGGGCGATCCGCAACGCGCCCGGCTCCGGCCCCACGTTCACGCCGCCCAGCGCATAGTGGTAGCGCGCCAGCATCAGGTTGATCCCGCCGCTCGATCCGATTTCCAGGCACTGTAAGCGCGGCGGCAGGCCCTGGTCGGCCAGCCACAGCATCGCCGCGACGAAATTGGCGGAGCGCCCCGCCTCGTTGGTCTGCGGAGGCCCATCGAGCCAGGGCTGAAGGTCCGCGTCATGCGCGGCGATCACCCCCGCGATGATCGCCGCGTCGTCGATGTCCTGCGCCCCGGCGTAGAGTGCGGCCAGCGCCGGCGCGCGGCCGGACAGGTGCAGCCCATGAAGCGCGCCCGCCACGCGCAACGGCAGCGCATCGGCCAGCGGCGCGCCCTGCCACCCGCGAATCCGGTCGAGCAGCGGCCCGCGTTCCCCGCGCTCCAGCAGTTGCGCCACTGCGGCGCAGACCCGCGCGGTCACCGGCGCGCCGGCATTCAGGCAATAGGCGACCTGGTTGGCGAAGGCGGTGGCGATGGCATCCATGCCCGTCGCCTGCATATCGACGAATTCATATTTTCCTGTCATCGCCAGCTTTCCTTGCCCTTTGCGCCCGCTCGCCATATGGGCGGCCGGTTATGACTCCAGCCGCACCGACCGCTTCGCAGCTCGTCTTTGCCCTGCCCAAGGGCCGCATCCTCGATGAAGCGTTGCCCCTGCTCGCGCAAGCCGGGGTGGTGCCCGAGCCGGAGTTCCATGACAAGAACTCCCGCGCGCTGAGCTTCGCGACGAACCAGCCGGACGTGAAGATCATCCGCGTCCGCGCCTTCGACGTGGCGACGTTCGTGGCGCATGGCGCGGCGCAGGCCGGCATCGTCGGGTCCGACGTGATCGATGAGTTCGACTATGCCGATCTTTACGCGCCGGTCGATCTCGATATCGGGCATTGCCGGCTTTCCGTGGCCGAGCCGGTCGCGGTGGACGGGGCGGCGGACGTGACCCGCGAAAGCCACGCCCGCGTCGCCACCAAGTATCCCAACCTCACGCGGCGGCACTTCGAGAAGCTGGGCGTGCAGGCCGAAGTGGTGAAGCTCAACGGCGCGATGGAGCTGGCGCCCTCGCTGGGGCTGGCCAGCCGCATCGTGGACCTCGTTTCCACCGGCCGCACGCTGAAGGACAACGGCCTTGTCGAAACCAGCCGGATCATGCCGGTTTCGGCGCGGCTGATCGTCAACCGCGCCGCGCTGAAGACCGACAGCGCCCGGCTGGGCGGCCTGATCGATGCGTTTCGCGCGCTGGTGGCGGAAAGGAAGGCGGCCTGATGCTCCGGCTCAAGTCCAGCGATCCCGATTTCGGCAGGGCCTTCACCCGGCTGGTCAAGGACCGGCGCGAAAGCGACGAGAACGTCGCACGCGACGTGCAGACGATCATCGAGGACGTGCGCCTGCGCGGCGATGCGGCGCTGGCCGAATATACCGAGCGGTTCGACAACCACCTGCCCGGCGATGACGACTGGCGCATCGCGCCCGAGGCGTGCCGCGACGCGTTCGAGACGCTGGCGCCAGACTTGCGCGCAGCGCTGGAACTGGCCGCCCAGCGCATCCGCACCTACCACGAGGCACAACGGCCGCAGGATCGCGACTACGTCGATGATGCCGGCATCCGGCTCGGCGCGAAGTGGCGGGCGGTCGATGGCGCGGGGCTTTACGTGCCGGGCGGCCGCGCCGCCTATCCATCGTCCCTGCTGATGAACGCCATTCCCGCCAAGGTCGCGGGCGTGGAGCGGCTAGTCATCGCCACGCCCACCCCCAAGGGCGAGATCAATCCGCTGGTGCTGGCCGCCGCGCACCTTGCCGGGGTGGACGAGGTCTGGCGCGTGGGCGGCGCGCAGGCGATCGCCGCGCTCGCTTATGGCACCGGCCGCATCCGGCCCGTGGACGTCATCACCGGCCCCGGCAATGCCTGGGTGGCCGAAGCCAAGCGACAGCTCTACGGCGTGGTCGGGATCGACATGGTGGCCGGCCCGTCCGAAATCCTCGTGATCGCCGACGCGAAGAATGATCCGCAGTGGATCGCCGCCGATCTGCTCAGCCAGGCCGAGCACGACCCTGCCGCGCAATCGATCCTGATTACCGACGATGCGAAGTTCGCCGACATGGTGGCCGACATGGTGGGGGTGGAGATCGCCATGCTGCCCAAGGCCAAGGTCGCCAAGGCCAGCTGGGACGCGCACGGCGTTATCATCGTCGTCGATTCGCTGGACGAGGCCCCCGCCCTCGCCAATCGCCTTGCCGCCGAACACGTCGAGATCGCGACTGACGATCCCGAAGCGCTGTTCGCCCAGATTCGCCATGCCGGCTCCGTCTTCCTCGGACGTAACACGCCCGAGGCCATCGGCGATTACGTCGCCGGCCCCAACCATGTCCTGCCCACCGGGCGCCGCGCGCGCTTCTCGTCGGGCCTTTCTGTTCTGGATTTCATGAAACGCACCAGCTTCATTGCGGTGAGTGACGCCGGTCTCGATGCCGTCGGCCACGCCGCCATTCAACTTGCCAACGCCGAAGGGCTGACCGCCCATGCCCGCTCGATCGAACTGAGGCTCGGCATATGACCGTCCGCAACGGCCGCGCGCCGGGCCAGGCCCGTTCCGCCGCTCGCCTGGCGGCGGTGCAGGCGCTCTATCAGCTTGAGATGGAAAAGCCCGAGCTGCGGCTGCTGCTGGACGAATTCCACCAGCACCGGCTGGGCGCGGAGATCGAGGACGTCGAGTATCTCGCTGCCGACGTGAGCTTTTTCGACGATATCGTGAAGGGCGTGGACGCCCGCCGCGACGAGATCGACGGCCTGCTCACCGCGCGTCTCGCACAGGGCTGGTCGCTCTCGCGGCTGGATCGCACGATGCACCAGGTGCTGCGCGCCGGCACCTACGAGCTGCTGGCCCGGCGCGACGTGAACGTCGGCACGGTGATCACCGAATACGTCGATGTCGCCCACGCCTTTTTCGAGGAGCGCGAGGCGAAGTTCGTCAACGGTCTGCTCGATGCCGTGGCGAAGGACGTGCGCCAATAGACCCGGATGGCCCTGTCCTCCTCCCGTTACGGAAGGGGGACAGGATAGCGCAACCTAAAGCCGTTCCGCGTGCCAGCGCACGTGGTCTTCCATGAAGGTGGAAATGAAGTTGTAGCTGTGGTCGTAGCCTGGCTGCATCCGCAGCGTGAGCGCCACGTCCGCCGCCTTGCAGGCCGCCTCGAACAGTTCGGGCCGAAGCTGTTCGGCGAGGAACTGGTCCGCACCGCCCTGATCAACGAGAATGTCGCCCGCCGGACGCCTGCCGTCCTCGACCAGCGCGGTCGCATCGTGCGCGCGCCACGCGGCCCTGTCATCACCCAGATAGCCGCCCAGCGCCTTGTGGCCCCACGGCACTTGCCCCGGCGCGACAATCGGCGCGAAGGCCGACAGCGACTTGAACTTGTCCGGATAGGTCAGGCCCAGCGTCAGCGCCCCATGGCCGCCCATCGAATGCCCGGTAATGCCCATGCGATCGAGATCGACAGGGAAGTTCGCCGCCAGCAGCGCCGGCAGCTCCTCGGCGATGTAATCCCACATCCGGTAATGCGGCGCGAACGGCGCCTGCGTGGCGTTGACGTAGAAGCCCGCACCCAGCCCGAAATCATAAGCGCCCGCCGGATCGTCGGCCACGCCCTCGCCACGCGGCGAGGTATCGGGCGCGACAAAGACGATGCCGCGTTCGGCGCAGGCCTTGCGGTATTCGCCCTTGTCGGTGACGTTCGCATGCGTGCAGGTCAGCCCCGAAAGGTAGATCAACACCGGCAGCTTGGCGCCCGCCCCTGCTTCTGCCTGCGGGGGCAGGAAGACCGAAAAGGTCATTCCCGTCCCCGTCGCGGTCGAAGCGTGCGCATAGACGCCCAGCGTGCCGCCGTACGCCTTGCTCGTCGAAACCGTCTCAAGCGTCATCCGGTCAGCCCAGAACGTGCAGCGCGCACAGCTTGTTGCCGTCCGGATCGCGCAGATAGGCGAGGTAGTACGGGCTGCCTTCGCGCGGTCCCGGCGGGTCTTCGCACGCCGTGCCGCCATTGGCCACGCCAGCGGCATGCCATGCATTCGCCTGGTCCGGCGTCATCCCGAAACCGACGGTCCCGCCGTTGGCGAAGCAGGCAGGCTTTCCATCGATCGGAAGGGTCAGGATGAAGATGCCCCCGTTGTGCTGGTAGATGAGCCGGCCCTTGGGGTCGGTCACGCCTTCCGGCCCGCCGAACGCGGCGAACGTGGCGTCGTAGAACTTCTTGGAGCGGGCAATGTCATTACTGCCCAACATCACGTGCGTGAACATGCGTATCTCTCCCTTCGCGATAGCAGGAAACGCTTAGAGGGCGTCGGCTCCCGAGGGTCAAGTGCTCTCTTGCGCCCGTCAGTTCAGGCATCAGTTCAGGCGTCAGTTCTGGGCCGCGATCAGTTGCACGGCGCGGTCCAGCGCGGGCAAGGCGGATACGCCATCGGGCACGTCGTTGGCATAGATCGAGAAGATCAGTTCCTGCCCGCTCGCCGCCCGAAGAAAGCCTGAAAGCGCGTTGCTGGCGTTGAGCGAACCGGTCTTGGCGAAGATCGCGCCCTGCAGCGGCGTCGCGGCGAAACGGTTCTTCAGGGTGCCATCCACGCCGCCCACCGGCAGCGTCGCCCGCCACGCCGCGCCCCAGGGCTGGCCGGCGGCCCAGCGCAACAACAGCACCGTCGCGCGCGGGCTGGCGCGGTTGTAGGTCGACATGCCCGAGCCATCGAAAAAGTCGTAGCCGGCGCGCGGCAACCCGGCCTGCGCCAGCACCCCGCGCAGCGCGGCAAGTCCATCGGCCACCGATCCGCTTCCCGAAAGCCGGCCGATCCGCCGCAGCAACAGTTCGGCGTGGAGGTTCTGGCTGTCCTTGTTGATCCGCATCACGTCGGCGGCAAGCGCCGGCGGGGAAAGGCGTGCCAGGAACACGGGTTCCGGCGCCGCGGGCACAGGCCGGGTGCCACGCTGGCGGGGATCGTCAAGCGGCGTGGCGGGACGATGGCGCACGCGGACGGCGCCGGTCACTTTCACGCCGCGCGCTTCCAGCAGGGCACGCAACCGGCTGGCGGCATAGTGCGCGGGATCGTCGATCCCGACGCGATAGCGCCACGACACGCCCGCCGGGATCGTGCCAGCCAGCCGCAATTCGTCTCCGTTCGGCGCGCGGTCGAAGGCCAGCGCCCGCGTACCTCCTTCCACGGTCACGGCTTCGTTGCGCAGGCGATAATAGGGCAGCGTCGCCTGCGGCGTCTGCTCGCCGGCCGCGCCCTGGACCACGAGTTCCAGCGCGTTGTCGTCCAGCGAGAGCGCGGAGATACCGGTGCCGGATTCGGTCACCTGGTTGTTCCAGCTCATGCCGGTGCTCCAGCGCTCGTCCGGGAACCAGCGATCGTCGCCGATCACGTCGCGGACCTTGCGCGTCCGCGCGGCGACCGCATCGGCCAACGTGGCAAGGCAATCCTCGGCACAATCGGGCGCGGAAGACAGGCGGGCATCGCCGTGCCCATAGAGCGCCACGTCGCCGCCCGCTTCCAGCGCCACCGCCGCGCCACCTTGCGCATCCGGCGCGTCGATGCCCGGCAGCATGGCATAGGCCGCGATCGTGGTGAACAGCTTGGTGTTGGATGCGGGGATGAAACGCGCGTCCGGGTTGATCGCCACGATCTCGCGCCCATCCGCCGTCGTGACCAGCAGGCCGAAGCGCGTGCCGGCGGGCGCGGTGGCGAGAACCTGCTCCACCTGATCTTGCAAGCTGGCGGCCTGCGCGGGCGGGGGCGCGGCCAAAGCGGCGGGAACCGGGGTAGCGGCGCAGGCCAGCGCGAGGACAAGACACGGCATGCGCGGGATCATCATGCCATGATGCCCCGCGCTCTGCCGCTTGTCGATGTCCCTTGTTGGGGCCGCAGCGCGTGCCGCGCAAACGAACAAAAAAGACGGGGCGCGTTCTCCCGGAACACGCCCCGCAAGCAACTGCCACCACGGGGATTTCAGGCGGCGGCAGCGATAAGGCGGCGGATGTCCTCCGAACCTTCGACATGAACCGGCGCGCCGGTCTTGCGCCGGCGGGCAAGCCATTCGCTCATCGTTTCGGCGGTCGTGTGGTCCATGCCCTTCAGGCCATCGAGGTCGAGCCGGACCGGACGGTTGGCCGGCAGGCGCTCCAGCGCGCCCGTCAGCTTGGTCAGGCTCAGGAACGTGGCCGTGCCTTCCAGCGCGACGTGCGATTCATGCTCGTCGTGGCTCTCATCCACCTTGAGCTTGAGGTTGCGGCGATAGGGCACCAGTTCGAGCAGCGACATGGCGAGGCCAACCAGAACACCCGTCAGCAGGTCCGTCGCGACCACGAGCACGAAGGTGACGACCCAGATCGCCGCCGGCAGCAGGCCGTGCGCATGGAACAGGTGGCGCACATGATCGAGGCTCACCAGCTTCCAGCCGGTCACCACCAGCACCGCGCCCAGCGCCGCCATCGGCACCTCGCGCAGCAGCCAGGGCAGCAGCGCCACGAAGCCGAGAATCCAGATGCCGTGCAAGACGGTGGACATCCGGGTCTTCGCGCCGGCCTGCACGTTGGCGGAACTGCGGACGATCACACCGGTCATCGGCAGCGCACCGAACACGCCGCACAGGAAGTTGCCCACGCCCTGTGCGCGCAGTTCCTTGTTGTAATCGGTGCGCACGCCATCGTGCATCCGGTCGACCGCCGCCGCCGACAGCAGCGTTTCCGCGCTGGCGATGAAGGCGATGGCCACCGCGGTGACAATCAGGCCGGGGTTGGCCAGCACGCCGAAGACGCCGGTATCGGGCAAGGCGAACGCCGCCGCGATCGATTCCGGCACCTGGATGCGCGCCACGTCCAGCTGGAAGAAGTAGGCGACCAGCGTGGCCGTGACCACGCCCAGCAGCGCCGCCGGCACCAGATTGAGCGAAGCCGGACGCAGCTTTTCCCAGGCGATCATCACGCCGATGGTGAGCAGGCCGATCATCAGCGCGAATTCGGTGGCGCGCAGGCTCCACGGTTCAAGGCCCAGGACGCGGCCGGGAATGGCGGCCAGGTTCTCCATGCCATTGGACAGCGGCTTGGCGTCGAACAGGATGTGGAACTGCCCGACCACGATCAGCGCGCCGATCCCGGCGAGCATCCCGTGGACCACCGCCGGCGAAATCGCGCGGAACAACCCGCCCATGCGCACGACGCCCGCCAGGAACTGCACCAGCCCCGCGATCACCAGCACCGGCCCCAGCGCGGACATGCCGTAATCGCGCACGAATTCGAACACGATCACGGCAAGGCCCGCCGCCGGGCCACTTACCTGCAGGGGCGACCCCGCCAGCATACCCACGACGATGCCGCCGATGATCCCGGTCACCAGTCCCTTTTCGGGCGGCACGCCGGATGCGATCGCGATGCCCATGCACAGGGGCATCGCGACCAGGAACACGACGATCGACGCGGTGAAATCGCGCGCGATGTGCGCGAACGGCCCCCGCCCCACCGTCTGGCTTTCCGCCATCTGGCTCATTCGGCAGCCTCCGCCAGCGGGCCTTCGGCAGAAATGCGGCGCGCGGCCGGCAGGGCGACGGGAAGCGGCTGATCCTCGCGCATCGGCACGAACTGGCCGGTCACGCCGTCCAGCCCCAGCACCTGGCCCGCGTGGATGTCCACGAACCAGCCGTGGAGCGCCATTTCGCCCCGCGCGATCGCGGCGGCGACCGACGGGTGGGTGCGCAAGTGATTGATCTGCGCGATCACGTTCTCAAGACTCAGCGCGCGCACCCGCTCCGTCCCGTGAAGGTGCGGCGAGCCAGTGCTGACAATGTGCTCCGCGGCCGCGCCGTGGCGCAGCCAGGCCGCGACGTTGGGCATCCCGTCGAGCATCGAGGGGTCGGAGAGCGCCTTCATCGCGCCGCAGTCCGAATGGCCGCAGACGATGATGTCGCTGACGCCGAGCGCGGCCACGGCATATTCGACGGTCGAGGAAACGCCGCCGTTCATCGTCGCGAACGGGGGCACGATGTTTCCGGCATTGCGGCACACGAACAGTTCGCCCGGTTCCGCCTGGAGAATATGCTCCGGCACGATGCGCGAATCCGCGCAGGAAATCATCAAGGCCTTGGGTGACTGGCCGTGATGCGCCAGCTTGTGGAACAGTTCGCCCTTGTCGGGGAACACGGTCTTTTCGAAACTGAAGACCCGGCCGATAAGCTCGTTCACGGTCAACTCCTGCAAAACAGAGGATGCCCGGCTCTTTGCACTCCGGGCTTGTCCCCAAGCTAAGCGGGTGGTTTTTCCGTTGTTCCGCAGGACTGTAAGAAATTGTTGCTCCGCAGCAACGGCGGCTCAATCGGGCACGCGTGGCAGACGGATGGTCGCGCGAAGGCCGCCTTGCGGGGCATTGCGCAAATGCAGCCGGCCGTTTTCGGACCGGATTGCGCGGTGGACGATGGGCAAGCCCAACCCCATCCCTGGCGTATCGCGCGAACGGGCATTATCGAGCCGCACGAACGGCTGAAGCACTTCCTCCAGTTGATCGTCGGGGATGCCGGGGCCATCATCGGCCACTTCGATCTCGATAAGATCGCCCCGGTCGCGCACCGCGACGCGGACGTTGCCGCCATAGTGCAGCGCGTTCTCGATCAGGTTGGAAACGGAACGGCGCACGGCCACCGGGCGCGCCACCATGTCCAGACTGTCCGGCCCGGCATAGACCGCATCCGCGCCCCGGTCCGATGCGGCATCGACCAGTGTCTGCACCATGGCCGCCACATCGATGCGCTGCTGCGCGGTGCGATCGTCCCCCGATTCCACGAAGACCTGCAACGAGGCGAGCAGATCGCGCATCTCGTCGATATCGCGGCTCATTTCCTGATGGGCCGCCGGATCGATCGCGGCATTGTCCAGCCGCAATTGCAGCCGCGCCAGCGGCGTGCGCAGATCGTGGCCGATCGCCAGCAGGGTCTGCGATCCCCGCGCCAGCAGCTCGTGGATGCGCAATTGCATGGCGTTGAACGCGTGGATCAGCTCGCGCACTTCGGCCGGGCCGGTCTCGGGCAACGACTGCGGCTGCGCCGAGCCGACCCGGCGCGTTGCCTGCACCAGCGTGGCCAGCGGCCGCAGCGTGGTGCGGAACAGGAACCAGGCCAGCAACGCCAGCAAGGCCGTGGGCAGCACCGTCTGCCCCACACGCCCCAGGTTGAGTGTCCAGGCGGATCGACTGAACGTGCGGAAGGTGAGGTAGGAGCGGTCGGACAGCGTCATCGAACCGCCGATGTCCCCTTGCCCGCGCAAGGGCAGCAGGTGCATCCGCAGATCAACCTTGCCCAGGTCCGGTTCGAACGCCAGCACCTGCGCGCGCAGGCGGGTCAGGCTGACCGTGGTCGGCAGCGTGTCGGGCTGGGCGGACCAGCGGACGCTGAACCGCTCGGTGCTCAGTTCGCGCGCCACAACGCTGCGGTTGGCCGGCTCGGTCCGTTCGATCACGCGATAGGCGATGGTCAGGTGCTCGGCCATGCGCGCGGCATCATCCTCGCGCAGCGCGAAATCGTTGGCGCGATCGAGCACGATCGAATTGGCCACGAAATCGATCGTCGCCACCAGCAGCAGAATCGCGAGCAGCCGGCCGGGCAATCCCATGCCGCCTCCAAACTTCTGCAGGAAGCGGCGAAAACCGTTCAAGCGCGCTCCACCTCGGCGCTCAGCATATAGCCGATGCCCCGCACGGTCACGATCGGCGCCTGCCCGCCGGCGGCGGACAGCTTGCGGCGAAGGCGGCTGACCAGCACGTCCACGCTGCGGTCGGAGCTATCGGCCAGGCGCGTGCGCGACAATTCGATCAGGCGCTCCCGCCCGATCACGCGCTGCGGCTGGCCGAGGAAGGCCGCGAGCAGATCGAACTCCGCGCCGGTGAGGTCGACGATTGCGCCCGAGGGCGAGCGCAGTTCGCGCCGGGCGACCGAGAGCGTCCAGCCCAGGAAGCGGATCTCGCTGGACCGTGGCTCCGCCGCGTCATCCGTGGGGGCGCCATGGCGGCGCAGCACCGCGCCGATCCGCGCGATCAGTTCACGCGTGCCGAAGGGCTTGGCCAGGTAATCGTCCGCGCCCAGTTCCAGCCCCAGCACGCGATCCTCTTCGCTGCCCCGCGCGCTGACGAATATGACCGGCACTTCGCTGGTCTTGCGCAGTCGGCGCAGCAAATCGATACCGCTGGTGCCCGGCAACATGATGTCCAGCACCACGAGGTCAGCCGGCTCGTTTTCCAGCAGCACCCACATTTCGGCGCCGGTCGCGGCGGCGCGGACATGGTAGCCATGTTCGCGCAACGCGCGCGACGTCAACGTGCGCAAGGGCGCATCGTCCTCAACCAGTACGATCGAAGGGGCGGTCATCGGAAGGTATCAACACTCTTCATTGCCGGGGACAATAGGGATTGCGGGTCCACGCCGCAATCATCGCCGTGCGCCAGTTATAGCGGCAGCTGTGCAGCCATGTTCCCGCGTCGCGCCACAGCGCGGGCGGGAACATGGCGCAAACGTCAGTGCGCTGCGTGCCCGGCCGGCACATTTGCGGCCAGACGGCGGGCATCAAGATCGCGTGCGCGATGCGCGGCGCAGGCCACGTCCTTGCCGGGATGCGGATTGCACACCCGCGTCACCGTGGGCGTCGCGTCGGCGACGCGCTTGGCGGAAGGCGCCGCGGCAGGCGCACCGCAGACTATCGCGCGTCCGCCGGCCTGCGCCGCGCAGCCCGGCTGGGCCGAAGGCGAGGAAACAGCGGCGGAGGCCATGGCAACCAGAGTCATAACGATCATCTCAAAACTCCCGAAATACTGATGATTCCGGGCTAACGCATGCGGCATTTCCTGATCCGCTCGCGAATGTGAGGAAGTATTGCTGCCGACACAAAGGCGCGTGAAATCGCACCAGCACCGCCTGTTTCGGGGCTTTCACCATTTCGCTTGCGCTGGAAAACATGGCCGATAGGCTGCTTGCCATGGCCTCGCTCGTCACCGCTTCGCTCGCCACCGCTGCCGCCGTCGTTGGCGGTCTGGTCGGCTGGACCGCTTTCAGCAGCGCACGCGTTTCGCGGATGATTCCGCGGGCGGGAAAAATCGCGGAAGTGGAAGGCGCGCGCCTCCATTACGTCGAACGCGGAACCGGGCGGCCGATCGTGCTGATCCACGGTCTGGGCGGACAGTTGCACAATTTCACGCATTCGCTGGTCTCGCGGCTGGAAAGCGATTTCCGCGTCATCGCGATCGACCGGCCGGGCTACGGCTATTCTGAATACAGCGGTGACGGACTTCCGACCCTGCAAAGGCAGGCGCGCATCGTCGCCAGCTTCATCCGCACGCTGGGCCTCGAAAAGCCGCTGGTGGTCGGGCATTCGCTGGGCGGCGCGCTTGCCCTGCAACTGGCACAGGAGTTCCCCGATCTGATCTCGGGCCTCGTGCTGATATGCCCGCTGACCCAGCCCATCAGCGAGGTGCCGGACGTATTCAAGGGCCTCGTCATCCCCTCGCCCGTCGCCCGCAGGATCGTATCGTGGACGCTGGCGGTGCCGATCGGTCAGCTTCGCGGCGAACAGACATTGGCTGCCGTTTTCGCGCCGGAGACGCCGCCCGCGGATTTCGTCACGGCAGGCGGCGGCGCGCTCGGCCTGCGTCCGTCGGCGGTGTGGAGCACCTCCAGCGAGGCGAGCGGCGTTGGCGACGAGATGGCCGCGCTCGCCGCGCGCTATTCCGAAACACGCACGCCCACGGGAATCCTCTTCGCGCAACAGGACGCGATTCTCGATCCCACGCTGCATGGCGAACGCACGGCCGCGGCGCTGCCCGACGCCACGTTGCGGCTGATCCCCGGCGGCCACATGATCCCGGTCACCGCGCCAGACGCCGTCGCCGCCTTCATCCGCGAACGCGCGGCGGTCTGACCTTTTTCACATCGGGTAGGGATAGCGCTCCAGCACAGGCCCCAACGCGTCCCTGAGAGACCCAAGCCAGGCTTCGTAATGGCGGTGCTGGTCCAGCCCCTCGCGGAAGATCGGCCGGCGCACCTGTTCGGAACTGGCCGTCCGCACCGCGCGCGCGTTTTCGTGAAAGCGCAGGCACGCCGGCTCGAACGGCAGCCCCACATGATCGAGCAGGCGGCGCACCTCGCCCTCGGTATCGGCGACCATCGCTTCGTAGTGAACGCGGTGAACCCGGCCCGGCAGCACCGCGTCGACATGGTCCATCAGCGCGACGTAATCGGCGTAATAGCGACCCATTTCGGCGAGGTCGTAGGAGAACGCCTGGCCGCGCGCGAAGTGCTGCTTGAAGTTGGAAAAGCAGCAGGCCATCGGATGGCGGCGCGCATCGATGATCGTGGCATTGGGCAGTATCAGGTGGATCAGCGGCACGTGCAGCCAGTTGTTGGGCATCTTGTCGATGAACAATGGCCGCCCAGTCCGGCGATGGACACGGGTACGTTCGAGGTATTCGGCCCCCATCGCCGCCAGACGCGCGGGATCAAGCGCGAGCAGGCCGGCAGGATAGTCGTCGCGATCCGCGCCGGCATGATTGCCGGCAATGGCGCGGATGTCCGGCAGTTCCTGCGTGCCTTCGACGGCGGAATGCGATGACAGGATCTGCTCGATCAGCGTCGATCCCGCGCGTGGCATGCCCAGCACGAATATCGGATCGCGCGCCGGATCGCCCTGCCCCGCCCGCGCGGCGAACACATCGGGCGTCAGCATCGCGCGCATCCGCTCCACGCGCCGCGTCGCCGGCACGTGCTCGATCGCGCTGCGGCGCAGGCGGTTGCCCTCGGCATAGTGCGCGAAAGAGGGTTCGTAGGCGCGGGCATCTTCCTGCGCCTTGCCCAGCGCGAAATGCAGATGGAAACGATCCTCGGCCGATAGGTCGTCGCGCGCGAGCGCGGCTTCCATCGCGGCGATATCCTCGGCCCCGAACCGCACGGTCTTGAGGTTGGCCAGACTCCACCAAGCCTCGCCCAGCCGGGGTTCCAGATCGATCGCCCGGCGATAGGCGGCGACGCTGTCGTCCTGCCGGCCCACCGTCTTCAGGCTGTGCCCATAGCTGGTCCAGATGCGCGGCTGGTCCGGGCGAGCCGCCAGAACATCCTCGAACAGATCGACGGCCGCATCCGTCTCTCCGATCATGGTCAGCGCGGCGGCCTTGAGGTTGCCGTAGGCGGGGTGCCCCGGCTCGGCTTCCAGCAAACGTTCAATCTGCTCCAGCGCCTGCGCGAAACGCTGCTGGCGATAGTGGACAAGCGCAAGGTTGAAGCGCGCTGGAGCGAACGTGGGGGCGATCTCCAGCGCATGTTCCAGAAGCGTGCGCGCATCGTCGTAGCGGCCGATCCGCCCCGCTACTTCGGCCAGCATCCGCAGCGCCGCTATATCGCGGTCATCCTCGCGCAAGTGCGCCTTGAGCAGGCGTTCGGCGATGGGGATGTCATTGGCGACCAGCGCCTGCGCCGCCTGCTGGAGACGGGGATGGTGGACCGAGGCGCGCAGTTCCGCCGCCTGCGCCATGCCCACGCCCGCGAAATCCCCGGCCTGCGCCAGTTGCGCCGCCAACAGACGCCAGACATCGGGCCTCAGCGGGTCTTTCGACAACGCTTGCCGCAGCGCCGCGATCGAGGGACCGACCTTCCCCTGCGCCGCCAGCGCCTCGCCCAGCACGGCCAGCGTCGCCGCGTGGCCCGGCACGACACGCAGGATTTCGGCTGCCTGGCGCGCGGCCAGCGACGGCGCGCGGCCGAGAAGCTCCCGGGCGTGGGCCAGGGCCTCCTCGACCGAGGGCGTCGTCGGCGCCGCGCTCACGCCGGCCGATGCCTCATGCCGCGCGGGTCAGGCGCCGCCACAGGCTTTTCTCGCCGAGAATCTCGCGCGCGGCGTTGTGGCCGGGCGCACCGGTCACCCCGCCGCCGGGATGGGTGCCGGCACCGCACAGGTACAGGCCCTTGAGCGGCCCGCGATAGGCGCCGTTGCCCAGGAACGGGCGGGCCGACCACAGCTGATCGAGCGACATGTTGCCGTGCATGATATCCCCGCCCGTCAGGCCGAACTTGCGTTCGAGATCGAGCGGCGAATGAATCTGCCGCGCGAGGACCGATGCCTTGAAGCCCGGCGCCCAGCGTTCGACCGTATCGATGATAAGATCCGCCGCTTGCTCGCGCGCGTCGTCCCAGCTGCCGCCATCGGGCAGTTCGGGAGCGAATTGCTGGCAAAACAGGCTGGCGACATGCTGCCCCGGAGGCGCGAGACTGTCGTCCACGGTCGAGGGGATCAGCATTTCGACGATCGGCTCCCGCGCCATGCCGGTCAGCTTGGCGTCGATATAGGCGCGGTCCATGTAGTCCAGCGTCGGCGCGATGATGATGCCCGACTGGTGGTGCTCGCCCGGTTCCGGCAGGCAGGCGAAGCGCGGCAATTCCGACAGCGCCACGTTCATCCGGAAGGTGCCCGAACCGACCTTGAAGCCCTTCACACGGCGACGGAACTCAGGCTCGAGATCCTCGGACGCGATCAAGTGATCATAGAGCAGGCGCGGGCCGACGTTGGAGACCACAGCGCCGCCCATGACTTCCGCGCCGCCTTCCAGCTTCACGCCCACCGCGCGGCCATTGTCGACCAGCACGCGCGCCACCGGCGCTTCCAGCGTGATCTCCACGCCGGCTTCCTCGCACGCCGCGCGCATCGCCTGGGTGATCGCGCCCATGCCGCCGATGGCGTGGCCCCAGGCCCCCTTCTTGCCGTTCACCTCGCCGAAGACGTGGTGCAGCAGGACATAGGCGGAACCGGGCGTATCCGGGCTGGCGAAGTTGCCGACCACCGCGTCGAAGCCGAACGCGGCCTTGACCGCTTCGCTTTCGAACCAGGAATCGAGGAACGTGCGCGCGGACTTGGTGAACAGGTCCAGCACGTCGCGCTGCTGCGACAGGCTGAGCTTGGCCAACCCACGGCCCTGACGTGCCGCGGAAATCAGGGTGTGCAGGCCCTCGCCCATATTGGGCGGCGATTTCAGGGCCAGATCGCGCAGCACGTCGGCCACGGTTTCCAGCGCCTCGTAATAGCCCGGCAGGGCATCGGCATCGTGCTTGGAAAAGCGGCGGAATTCGGCCTGGGTGCGCTCCAGCCCGCCACCCAGCTTCAGGTAGCCGCCATCGGGCTGGGGCAGGAAGTTGGAAATCGGCCGCTCCACGATGCGCAGGCCGCGTTCGGCCAGCCGCATGTCGGCAATGACCTTGGGCTGCAGCAGGCTGACGGTGTAGCTCGCTACCGAATTGCGGAAGCCGGGATGGAACTCCTCGGTCACGGCCGCGCCGCCCACGATCGGGCGGCGTTCCAGCACGCGCACCGATTTGCCCGCACGGGCCAGATAGTAGGCGCAAACAAGGCCATTGTGGCCGCCGCCGATGATTACGGCGTCATACTGCTTGGTCATAGTGCGGCTCCATAAGCAAGGCCCCATACCACATCAGGGCCTGCGTTCCCCAACAGCGGCGCGCCGGCTATTCCGACACGCCCCGCATCTTGTTGTACATTCGTACAACAACGTTTCCGGCAACGCAAGCAGGCATCTTTCACGCGCAAAAAAGGCGTTTGGCCGTCACCTCGCACAGCGCGATGCAGCGATCTTTGGGGGTGCGCTCCTCCGACAGATAGAATTCGATCCACAGGCCATCGAGCACGGCCGAAAGGACCGCGATCGAATCGACGATGGGCACGGCCTGTCCGGCCCCCGGCAATTGCCGGACGATTCGCTCCATCAGCGCGCGCTGGCGGGCGTTGAAGCGGGCGCTGACGATGGCGAAGTCCTCGCGCCCGCGCGCGAGTTGCCAGAACGCCATCCACGCGCCGATCACGTCCGCGCTGGCCCATTCCTTAGAGAAAGCGGCCTGGAAAAAGCGCGAGAGCGCGGCCCACGGGGTCGTCCCGATCTCCCCCACCTGTTCCTCCAGATGGGTGATAAGCTGATCGCACAGCAGTTCGTACGTCTCGAACAGGAGATTGTCGGGCTTCTGGAAATAGTGCCGCAGCAAGCCGTGCGAGACGCCCGCCTGCCGGCAGATTTCGCGCCCGGTCGCGCCGCGCGGACCCAGCCGCGCAAGGCAGCTTACGGTAATCGCCAGCAGGTCCTGCCGCCGCACGGTGGGTGGCTGACGCTTGGCGCGCGGCTTGCGCGGCGGACGTTCGGCAATGGCGGCGGCTTCGGTCATTCTGGTCCCCGGACGGCGGAGGCTGGATACCCCCGGCACGATCGCTTCAGGAGATAGGCGCATCGACCGCATCGGGGAAGCCTTCCGCACGGCGGGCGCTGCGCTTACCGAGGCCGTAGATCAGCGCGCCCGTGCCCAGCAGAACGGCGGTCATGCCCGCGATCTTGATCACCGCCAGCAGCTTGTCGGGCTCGTCCGGCGCCGGAAAGGCGGCCAGCACCAGCGCGACCAGCGTGGTGGCAAGGCCGATGGAGGCCACCGCGATCGAGGTCACCTTGCCGCCGGGCAAGCGCGTCACCTCGGGGCCGGCCGGCTCGCGCTGCAGCCGGATCACCGACAGGAACACGCCCATGAACGGCAGGAACGCGGCGATGATGCCCATGCTGACGAGCACGTCGTAAGCGCCCTTCACGCCCGTTCCCGCCTGCCCCAGAATGCAGAACACCGCCCCCAGCCCGCCTTGCAGCAGCAACGCCACGTAAGGCGTGCCCCAGCGCGGGTGAACCCGGGCGAAGACGGGGGGCAGCATCCGGTCGATGCCCACCGCGAAGGGAATGCGCGCGCAGGCGGAAAGGAAGCCGCTGGCCGCGCCCAGATTGCCGATGGTGATGAGCAGCGCCAGCGGAACGACAATCCAGCCCACGCCCAGCCGCTCCGCTCCTGCCGCGCCAGCCTGCACCAGCCCTTGCAGGCTGCTGACCTGCCCCGCCGGCATCAGTACCAGCACCGCGACGGTGCCGAGAATATAGCAGCCGACGATCACCAGCCCGGCGATCGGCAGCGCGCGCGGGATCGTGCGGCGCGGGTCCTTGATCTCGCCGCTCATGAACGAGGCGGTTTCCGCACCCGACAAAGCGAAGGCGATCGCCGCCCAGAAGATCATGTGCTGCACGTCGAACGTCGGCACCAGAGAGGCGGCGGGAAACGATGTCACCGGGCCGAAGCGCCAGCCCACCACTGCGGCGAGGCCGATCACCATCAGCACCGGCAGCCACATGCCGATCGCCCCCATGTTGTGCAGCCACTTGCCGAATTTCAGGCCCACGATGTTGAGCCAGGTGATGAAGGCCAGCGCGATCAGCGAGAAGCCGACGAAGAACAGGGGGCTGTTGTGCAAGTGCAGCAGCCGGTCACCCCCGATATAGAGCGCGTTGCCGGCATCGAAATAGAACACGCTGGGGAAGTAGGGCAGATTCGAGGTGAAATAGCTCCAGCCCGCCATGAAGCCGGCGAACGGACCGAACGCCTGCCGGGTCCAGACATAGAGCCCGCCTTCTTGCGGATAGCGTGAGGAAAGCTCCACCACCGCCATGACCAGCGGGAAATAGAAGCCCAGCAACGCGCCCAGCCACACCACGATGGAGCTTGGCCCCATCGCCGCCGCCGTGGCGATCCAGCGCAGGCTGACGCCGGTAACGATATAGAACAGCGCGAGGTCCGCGACACCCATCACCTTGGGCGGGTTGTGCGCGCCGCCCGCCATCAGCGTTGGCGCCGCCGCTTGCGGTCCCGCAGGACCTGCATCGCCGCGTTGTGCCCCGGCGCCCCGGTCACCCCGCCGCCCGGATGCGCGCCGGCCCCGCAGAGGTAAAGCCCTTCCACCGGCGTCCGGTATTGCGACCAGCGCGGCACGGGGCGCATCGAGAACAGCGCTCCGGGATGCAGATCGCCGTGGAAGATGTTGCCTTCGGTCAGGCCATAGGTCCGCTCGAGGTCAAGCGGGGTGAGCACGGTGCGGCCGATGATCTTCTCGGGCAGATCGGGCATGTGCCGCGTGATCTGCTGGATGATCGAATCCGCGAAGGCCTCGCGATGATCGTCCCACGTCCCTTCGCGCAGCTTGTAGGGCACGAACTGGATAAAGCAGGTCATCATGTGGTGGCCCGGCGGGCACAGGCTGTCGTCGACCAGACTGGGGATCACGCAATCGATCCACAGGTGTTCGGGAATGTCGCCGAAGCGGGCGATGTCGGCGCAGCGCTGCGCGCCTTCCAGCGTCGGCGCGATCGACAGCAGCGACCGTTCCAGCGGCGAGGCATCGGGGGCGCGGCCGATCACGGTCGGCTCCCCCGAAAGCGCCAGATTGAGCTTGGCCGCCGGGCCGCCCATCTTGATCGCGGCAATATCGGCGCGGAAGTCCGCCGGCAGGTGCGCTGGCTCGACCAGCCCCAGAAAGGTGCGCTTGGGATCGGCGTTCGACAGCACCACAGCCGCCCGGAAGGAGCGGCCGTCCGCCAGCGTCACGCCCGTCGCGCGGCCCTGTTCGACATCGATCCGGGCGACCGGCGCATCGGTCAGGATGTCCGCGCCGAAGCCGCGCGCCGCCGCCGCGATGGCGCCGGTGATCGCGCCCATGCCGCCCATGACGTGCCCGTTGAAGCCCTGCACGCTGTGATCGCCGCCCGACAGCAGGTGGAACAGCATCCCCACGGCGGAACCCGGCTCGTAAGGGCCGCCGTGCTTGCCATAGACGCTATTGGCCAGGATCATCCGCTTGGTCTCCTCCGCCTCGAAATGGCGGTCGAGGAAATCGCCGAGCGATCCGGTGAGGAAAGTGACCATCTCCCCCATCTCGACGCCGTTGATCTTGCGGAAGCGCCGGGCCAGACGCAAGCCTTCGCGCAGCTTGTCCAGCCCCTTGGCCGCCAGATCCGGCGGCGGTTCGAGAAAGAACGGTTGAAGATAGGCGGCCAAGGCCTTGAGTTTGCGGTCAACTTCCAGAAACGCCGCGCCGTCGCTGACAGAAAAGCGGGCGATTTCCCGCGCCGTGCGTTCGGGGTCGGCCCACCAGCGGATGATCTGTCCATCGCCCAGCGGCACCGTCAGGATCGGATCGCAGGCGACCATGCGCAGGCCATGCGATCCCAGATCGAGATCGCGGATGACCGTGGGCATCAGCATCGAGGCGATGTAGGAGGTGAACGACACGCGGTGGCCGGGAATCACCTCCTCGGTCACGCAGGCGCCGCCGACGATCGGCCGCCGTTCCACCACCAGCACCGACCGCCCGGCTCGCGCGAGATAGGCGGCCGCCGTCAGTCCGTTATGGCCGCCGCCCACCACGATGGCGTCGTATGTCCGGTCCTGCGTGGCCATGTGCGTTGCGCCCCTTGGTGCGTTGCGTCGGCACCCTTCCCGCGATGCCATCGACACATGGCTTGCCCGAAAGAATTTTATGAGGCAAGTGTCTAATAACGACAGCAGGGAATCGACGATCATGAGCCAGCCGCAGGGGGACGCCACGATGGAACGCTCGCTCGACAGCGCCGCCTATCTCACGCCCGAAGCCTTCGCCCTGGACAAGGAGACGATCTTCGCGCGCGAATGGTTCTGCGTCGCGCGCGAGGAAGACCTGCCCGAGGCGGGATCGCACCTGGTGCTCGACGTGGCGGGCGAGAATATCCTGCTGGTGCGCGGCCGCGATGGCGCGCTTCACGCGCACTACAACGTCTGTCGGCATCGTGGCGCGCGGCTGTGCGATGCGGGGAACGATGCGCGCTGGGGCGTGACGCTCGACGCCGGGGTGATCGCGCGCAACATGATCCGCTGCCCCTATCACGGCTGGTCCTATGGGCTGGACGGCCGGCTGCTGGCCGCGCCCCACCTGCAGGACGCGCCCGGCTTCAACAAGGCGGACTACGCGCTCTATCCCGTGGGCGTCGCCACCTGGGGCGGCTTCGTGTTCGTGAACCTGAAGCCGGACACCGCACCCGATTTCGCGGCCGGCGTTGCCACCGCATCGCGCCGGCTGGCCAACTACCCGCTGGCGGACCTGCGCACCGGCCACACCATTCGTTACGAGGTGGCCGCGAACTGGAAGATCGTGCTCGAAAACTACAACGAGTGCTACCATTGCCCGGCCGTCCACCCCGAACTGTGCGACGTGGTGCCGGCGTTCCGCGAACGCGGCGGCATCGATCTGGACTGGGAAGCGGGCATCCCGCACCGCCCGGGCGCGGTCACCTATACCGCCAGCGGCACCACCACGCGCGCGCCCTTCCCCGGCCTTTCGGAAGAAGAGAAGGTCCGCCACAAGGGGGAACTGCTCTACCCCAACGTGATGCTCAGCGTGTCGATGGACCACGCCGCCGCCTTCGTGCTCTGGCCCGTCGCCGCCGATCGGACCGTGATCGAATGCCGCTTCCTGTTCCATCCCGACGAGATGGCGCGTGCCGGTTTCGATCCCTCCGACGCAGTCGATTTCTGGGATCTGGTCAACCGGCAGGATTGGGCGGTGTGTGAGCGCGTCCAGTCCGGCATTGCCGCCGGGGTCCACACGCACGGCTACTATTCGCCGATCGAGGACTACAGCCTCGACATCCGCCGCTATGTCGCCGATCGCCAGGGCGGGCACCGGCCCGGATGAAAGGCCGCTATTCGGCCCTCGCGATCGCGCGCCACGCGCTGACCGGCAACCGGCACTGGCCGGAAGCCTGGCGCTCGCCCGAACCGCGCGCGGCCTATGACGTGGTGATCGTGGGCGGCGGTGGCCACGGGCTGGCTACCGCCTATTACCTTGCCAAGCAGCACGGCATCACCAACGTGGCCGTGCTGGAAGCGGGTTGGATCGGCGGC
Organism: Novosphingobium sp. LASN5T; assembly: GCF_003856955.1. Lineage (NCBI taxonomy): Bacteria > Pseudomonadati > Pseudomonadota > Alphaproteobacteria > Sphingomonadales > Sphingomonadaceae > Novosphingobium > Novosphingobium sp. LASN5T. The sequence goes on along the minus strand of NZ_RQSI01000006.1, from coordinate 18,634 downwards.
GGCAATACCGGCCGCAACACCACGATCGTCCGTTCGGATTACTACTATCCCGAAAGCGCGGCCTTCTTCGACCATTCCGTCAGCCTCTACGAGGGCCTTTCGCGCGAGCTGAACTTCAACATCATGTTCAGCCAGCGCGGGCAGCTGGTGGTCGCCCACAGCCGGCACGAACTGGATTTCCAGCGCCGGCTGGTCAACGCCATGGCGCTGAACGGCGTGGACATGCGGATGCTCTCGCGCGAGGAATGCTATGCGCGCTGCCCGATCCTCAACACCCGGCCGGATGCGCGCTATCCCATCCTGGGCGGAATGTGGCAGGGCCGCGCGGGCACCGTGCGGCATGACGCGGTGGTCTGGGGCTATGCCCGCGCCGCCGACCGGCTGGGCGTCGATATCATCCAGCAGTGCGCGGTCACCGGCATCCGCCGCGATCCCGTCAGCGGCGCGGTGACCGGCGTGGAAACCACGCGCGGCCTGATCGGCGCGGGGCGCGTGGGGGTGGCGGTCGCCGGGCATTCCAGCGTGCTGGCCGACATGGCGGGCTTCCGCCTGCCGCTGCGCAGCTATGCCCTGCAGGCCTTCGTGTCGGAGCCGTTGAAGCCGGTGCTGCACACCATCGCCTCGTCCAACGTGCTGGGGGTCTATGTCAGCCAGTCCGACAAGGGCGGGCTGGTGATCGGCGGCAACGCCGATGCCTATGCCTCCTATGCCCAGCGCGGCAACCTGCCGACGATGGAAGCGGCGCTGGCCTCGCTGATCGAGCTGATCCCGTCGTTCAGCCGCGTGCGGCTGCTGCGCCAATGGGCCGGCATCGTCGATTACGCCTATGACAGTTCGCCGGTGCTGGGGAAAAGCCCGGTGCCGGGCCTGTTCCTGAACAGCGGCTGGGGCGGTGGCGGGTTCAAGGCCATTCCCGCAAGCGGCGAGACGTTCGCCCACACCGTCGCCACCGGCGATCCGCACCCGTTGATCCGCGCCTTCTCGCTCGACCGCTTCCGCGATCTCGCGCTTGTCGACGAAGCCGCCGCCGCCGGGATCGCCCACTGATGCTGCGGATCGATTGCCCCTGGTGCGGCCCGCGCGACGAGGACGAGTTCGTCAACGGTGGCGATGCCCATATCGACCGGCCCGAACCGCCCGAGCAGGTCTCGCCCGAGGACTGGGCGGCCTATCTGTTCTTCCACACCAATCCCAAGGGCGTGCTGGCCGAACGCTGGGTCCACAGCTTCGGCTGCCGGCGCTGGTTCCACGCGCTGCGCGACACGGTGAGCCACCGCATTCTCGCCACCTATCGCCCCGATGCGCCCCGGCCGGACGGCGTGGCATGAGCGGGTTCCGGCTTCCCCAGGGCGGCGACGGGATCGACCGTAGCCAGCCGCTGACCTTCCGTTACAACGGGCGCACGCTGCAGGGCTTTGCCGGCGATACGCTGGCCTCGGCGCTGCTTGCCAACGGCGTGTCCATTGTCGGGCGCGGCTTCAAGTACCACCGCCCGCGCGGCGTGATCGGCACGGGCTTTGCCGAAACCAATGCGCTGGTCCAGCTTGGCGAAGGCGCGGCGCTGACGCCCAACGTGCCGGCCACGCTGGTCCAGCTGCGCGAGGGGCTGGTGGCGTCCAGCCCCACCGGCTGGCCTTCCACCCGCTTCGACCTGGGCCGGCTCAACGACCGGCTGGCCGCGCTGCTGAGCGCGGGATTCTACTACAAGACCTTCATCTGGCCGAACTGGCACTGGTTCGAACCGTTCATCCGCCGCGCGGCCGGGTTCGGCACCGCCCCAGCGCTGCCCGACCCGGACCGCTACGAAGCCCGCGAACGCCACGTCGACGTGCTGGTCATCGGTGGCGGGCCGGCGGGCCTCGCGGCCGGCGAAGCGGCCCATGCGGCGGGCGCCAAGGTCCTGCTGGTGGAAGCCGACACGCGCCTGTCCGGCCCCTTGCCGCCCGGCGTGGAGGCCCTCACCCGCACCACCGCGCTCGGCTATTACGATGCGAACTTCGTGACCGCCGTCGAGGAGATCGACACCGGCAGTCTGCGCCAGCGGCTGTGGAAGCTGCGCACCGCGCAGGTGGTGATCGCGACCGGCGCATTCGAGCGGCCCATGCTGTTCGCCAACAACGACCTGCCCGGCGTGATGCTGGCGGGTGCGGTACAGACCTATATCGCGCGCTACGGCGTGGCGCCGGGCAAGGCCGCGCTGTTCGCGACCGCCGAGGACGCCGCCTATGCGGCGGCTTTCGCAGCGCAGGAGGCTGGCCTTGCCGTCCGGGCTATCGTCGATCTGCGTCCCGCGCCACCGCTGGCAGAGCAGGCGCGCGCGCGCGGGATACCCGTCCATGCCGGCAGCCACGTGCGCGCCGCCCGGGGATGGTCCCGCGTGCGTGGTGCGGTGATCGACGGGCCGGACGGGACGCAGCGGATCGGCTGCGACCTGATCGTGGTTTCGGGCGGGTGGTCGCCCGCCATCCAGCTGTTCAGCCAGTCCGGCGGCCGCACGCGCCACGATCCCGCGCTGGGCGGCTTCGTGCCCGACAAGGCCGCGCAACCCACGCACGTCTGCGGCCTTGCCGCCGGCCTGCGGGATCATGACGAAGCCGTCGCCAGCGGACGCGCCGCCGGGCTTGCCGCCGCGCGGGGGGACGCGCCCGCCGCCCCCCTTCCCCTCGCCGGCCCGCCCGCGCCGCCCTTGCCGCCGGGCGACAACCCCAAGCGCGTGTTCGTGGACCTGCAGACCGACGTGACGCTGGCCGATCTCGAACAGGCCACGCGCGAGAACTACCGCTCAGTCGAACACGTCAAGCGCTATACCGTGTGGGGCATGGGCGTGGACCAGGGGCGGCTCAGCAGCACCAACGGCGTTGCCGCGCTGGCGCAGTTGCGGGGTGACGATCCGGCGGCGCTCGGCACCACGAAATACCGCCCGCCCTTCGCCCCGGTCGCCATCGCCGCGCTGGCCGCCGACCGCCCCAACGGCGCGCTGTTCCGCCCGTGGCAGCACCTGCCGACGCACGACTGGCACGTCGATCGGGGGGCTGTGTTCGAGGACTTCGGCCATCTGCGCCCGTCGCACTACCCCCTTGCCGGCGAGAGCATGGAGGCGGCGGCCCGGCGCGAGGCGCTGGCCGTGCGCGGCAACGTGGGCGTCATGGACAGTTCCTCGTTCGGCAAGATCGAGCTGAAAGGACCGGAGGCCGGCCGCTTCCTCGACCTGATCTCGCTCGGCCGCCCCAGCACGATTCCGGTCGGGCGCGCGCGCTACAACCTGCTGTGCGACGAGCTCGGCGTGCTGCTCGACGATGGCGTGATCGCCCGCCTGGCCGACGATCACTTCCTGCTCAACGCCAGCAGCGGCCATGCCGCGCGCGTGCGCGGCTGGATCGAGGACTGGCACCAGTGCCAGTGGCCGCTCGATCTGGTGACGCGCGACGTGACCGAGGAATGGGCGGTGCTGACCATCGCAGGGCCGAAGGCGCGCGACGTGGTGCGCGCGGCGGGCTGCGCCCTTCCCCCGGCCTCGGCCGATTTCCCGCACCTGTCCGTCGCCGAAACCACGCTCGATGGCCACCGTCTCCGCATCCAGCGGGTCAGCTTCACCGGCGAACTCAGCTACGAGATCGCGATCGCCGCGCCACAGGCCGGAATGCTGGCCGGCCGTCTGTGGGTAGCCGGGCAGGCGTTCGGCATGGTGCCGTTCGGGCTGGAGGCGCTCGACATCCTGCGCATCGAAAAGGGCTTCATCCACGTCGGCACAGACACCGACGGCGCGACGATCCCGGCCGACATCGGCTGGGGCAAGCCCGGCCAGCGCGAAGGCGATTACCTCGGCAAGCGTTCGCTGCTCCATCCGTCCGCCACCAAGGCCGGCCGCCGCCAGCTTGTCGGTCTGGAGCCACTGGAGCGGCAGGAACCGTTGCCCGTGGGTGCCCATGTCGTGGGCGGCTCGCCGCATCCCAGCCAGGGCTTCGTCACCAGCAGTTGCTTCAGCCCCACGCTGGACCGCGCAATCGCGCTGGGACTGCTCGCCGACGGGCGCCAGCGCCACGGGGAAATGGTCGATATCTGGTCGGAAGGGCGCGCTTTCCGGGCGCGCGTGGTGGCGCCGCGCTTCCTCGATCCCGAAGGAGCCCGGCTCCATGTCTGAACCGGTGGCCACGGAGGCCGTGCATTTTCACGTCGATAGTATGCCCGCTCTCGCCCGGCTTACGTTCGATCCGGACCGCGATTCCGCGCTGACGCGCGCGATCACCGCCGTGCTGGAAGCGCCGCTTCCCGCACCGACCGTGCCCGTTGCCACGCAAGCCGGCGGCGCCCTGCTGATCTGGCAAGGGCCGCATGACTTCCTGATCGAAACGCCCGGCGCGCTCCTGCCGGCGCTGGAACAGGCCGTGGCGGGCAAGTCCGCGCTGGTGGGCGACGCCGGCGCCGGGCTGGTCTCCTTCACGCTTTCGGGATCGGGTGTGGCCGCACGGCTCGACCATGACCGGCCCGGCCCCGGTCTGTGCTCGCGCGTGATGCGCTTCGCCGCGCTGCGCGTGACGGCGGTGTGGCGGGATGACACCGTCCGCCTCCATGTGGACCGCTCGCATGCGGCCTATGTCAGGCAATGGCTGCTGGACCGCTGGGATGCGGTGGAGATGCCGGCGAGTTAGCGACCGCCCCTCGACGGATCGAGAGCGCGGCCGCCATCCCCCTCCGTCAGAAGTGGTGTCCGAACTTGATCCCGAACAGTTGCGGCTTCACCGGATAGACACGGTAGTAAGCCCCGCAGAACGACGGCGCGCAGGCCGTGTTGCGGCTCAGTTCCCCGCGCGCGTCGAAGGCGTTCTGGATGTATATCTGGAACGTCATGTCGCCCAGTTGCCCGCCCACCGCGAAATCCGCCGTGGTGAAGGCCGGCGTCGGCCCGACCGCCGCATATTCGGCGTCGGTCAGGAAAGTCCGCGAATTGCTCTGATGCAGCACCGATCCCTGTACGTAGGCGTCGATCGAACCCAGCCGGAAGTTGTAGCGCGCGGTGGCCGATCCCTTGAACTTCGGCTGGATCGGCAGGCGCGTGCCCCGCGCCGCCGCCGGCACGACGCCCGGCACGCACACGCTGTTGCCCGCCGCATCGAACTGGCAGAAGTCCGTGGTCAGCTTGGCATCGACATACGTCCCCGAACCGGAAAGCTGGAATCCGCCCATCCGCCAGTCGAAGTTGCCCTCGATCCCGTGCACGCGCGCGTCGCCGGCGTTGTAGATGTTGGTGACGCCCGCCTGCCCGACCGGACTGAGGCCGAACTGCAGCTTCTTCCACTTCTCGATGAACACGGCCCCGCCGATCGTCAGCTTGCGATCGAACCAGCTTGTCTTCCAGCCGATCTCGAAGTTGTCGAGCGTATCGGACTTGTAGGGCAGGATACCGGTCCTGCGGTTGAGGCCACCGGGGCGATAGCCCGTGGAATAGGTGGCATAGACCATCTTGTTCGGCGCGAACTTCCACGAAAGCGTGGCTTTGTGCGTCTCCCCGGAATCGACGAACTTGCCGTTGATGTTGGTACAGGGCCGGTCGGTTGAGGTCGTCGGCACGCAATTCGGATCTGCGGCATTGAAGGCAAAGCCCGAAAAGCCGATCTGCGTGTTCTTGGTGATGAAACCCCGGATGCCGACGTCGAGCGTCAGGTTGGGCACGATGTCCCACGCGACATCGGCAAAGGCGGCGTAATCGCGGTCCACGCGGTTGGTGCGCGTCCGGAACGTCGAATCCCCGAACCCCGGAATCGGCTTGGGATAAAAGAACCCGTCCTGCGGGATCTGCGAGATGCCGGGAATGATATAATCCGCCTCGATGTAGTCGGTCTGCCGTTCGAAGAACAGGCCGGCCGTCAACCGCAACGGCTCCTTGGCGGGAGAGGAAATGCGCAGTTCGTGCGTCATCTTGGTATAGCGATCGGCCAGTACCTGGTAGGTCGTGGGATCGAGGAAGCCGCCGTTCCCTGTCGGGAAATAAGTGTAATAGAAGCCGCCCTGATGCGAGCCTCCGTCATAGGCGACGGTGTAATAGCTGTAGTCGGTCTGGTTGCTGGTATGGCGTTCGAAATAGCCGCCGGCATAGGTCACGTCCCAGTCAGACAGCTTGCCCTCGATGGTCAGCGCGGCCTGATACCAGCTATCCTTGTTGAGATCGGGCGTGAAATCGTGAACCTGCAGGTCGCCGGCACGGGGATCGTAGAGGAAGGCACCGTGCGCGACCTGATGCTGATAGGTAATGCCCGGCATCACCGTCCAGTCATCGTCCAGATCAATCTTCAGCGCGGCCCGGCCGCCCCAGGTATCGACGTCGTTGAAGTCCTTCTTGACATACTTCGCGTTGTTGATGGTGACGTTGGTCGTCGAGTCATCATCGTTCAGAGTGTAGGTCCGCGTCGCCGGCGTGTTGTCGATATAGCCGCCGTCGTGCTCGTAGAACCCGACCAGGCGGATCCCGGCACGCTCGCCCAGCGGGATGTTGACGAACGCTTCGGCGGTGCCGCCCACCGCTCCCTTGCCGAACTTGTTGAGATCAAGGTCATAACCCGCTGAAAACTTTGACGCATCAGGTTTGTTGGTAATCAGGCGAAGCGTGCCTGAAAGCGAACTTGCGCCGTAAAGCGTGCCTTGCGGGCCGGACAACGCCTCGACCCGCTCGATGTCATAGACATGGAAATCGACGTTGTTGGCGATCGTGGTCAGCGGCACTTCATCGAGATAGAGACCGCTCGCCGGGGCGGAGCCGCCGTGCAGCCCGTCACCACCGCTGGTCACGCCACGGAAGTAGATCTGGCTCTGGCTGGGACCGAACGACTGGAAGCTGACGCTGGGCAGCAGCTTCGCGTAATCGTCGAAGCTCTGCACCTGGCGCTGGTCCAGCTCGGTATTGCCGAGCGCCTGGATGCTGATCGGCACGTCCTGCATGCGTTCGCTGCGCTTGGTGGCCGTAACCACGATATCGACCGGCTGGTTGGGGTCCGCCGCCTGCTGCGCGTACGCAACCCCGCTTCCCGCCAGCCCTGTTCCCGCCAGCGCGGTCGACCCCAGCAAGGCCCCCGCGCGCCACCACAAACCCGAAACACGACCGTCGCTACGCCGCATGGCCAGCTCCCCATTGCCCTGTCGCAATCACGTTATGCTTATCGAATTTGTTGGGGAGGTTTTCATGCAATTAGACAATCGTCAAGCACTTATTCTCCAACTGTCTAGGATGGAGCACAACTGTCGAGGATGGTGCGCGCGGATCACCCTAGACTCCGCGCTATCCGTCGGCCCGGCATTCATGCCTTGTCGAATTCGCCCAGCAAACGGTCTCCGATGCGGACGAGCAGGGCGTCCAGCGTGGCCCTTTCCTCCGTCGAAAGGTCTTCCAGAAGGTGTTCATGGAACGCGGTGCGCTTGCCCAGCACATCGCGATAGACCCGTTCGCCCTCCGCCGTCAGCGTCAGGATCGGCGCGCGCCCATCGCGGGGGTTATCCTTGCGCGCCACCAGCCCCAACTCTTCGAGCGCGCTCACCGCGCGGCTGACCTCCGCACGATCGACCCAGGCTAGCGTCGCGATATCGCGCACCGTGCCGCCGCCCGGCATCAAACCCAGCCGGGCAAGCACGCGCCATTGGGCATAGGACAAATCGGTCTGCTGCGAGAGGGTGCGGATCGTGACGCGATCCATGATCTTGGCCAGAAGACTGATACGGAACGTCGGGAAATCGAGCTGGTCGATCTTCCATCCGGTCAATCCGGCATCCTGACTGTCCTCGCTCATGCCATCTCCGCCGCATCGGTCCGCGAACACCGGCTGGCCTGACCGCCGGATCGAAGCGTCAGTGTGTTGCGAAGCGGTGACTTGTCAACGCGTTCTCAAAGGTGGGGGCCGCCGGTATCAGCGGATGCGCCTGCCACCAGCAGGATGTTGAGGCCGGATACCTGCGACGCCGCACCGGCTGCCGACGCGCGATCGGACCAGTCGCTTCCGATCGCGCGCATGCCGGCGTCGCTGGCTTGCCATACGGCTTCGGCATTGGCCTGGCTCCAGCGCAGCAGTTCCACATGGTCCGGGCCGGCCGGCATGTCGTCGAGCAGATGGCCCAGATGATAAGCGAACACGCCCTTGAACATGAAGCCGTCCGAACCGATCGAGGGAACCGGTTCGCGCAGAATGCCGCCGGGCGTGGAGAGCAGGCGCGTGGCGGTGAGGGCCGTTTGCACCGCGAGATCGCGATAGGCCGGATCGCCGGTGATCGTCGCCAGATCGGTAAGCCCACCGATCAGCACGCCCTGGTTGTAAGTGAAATAGGGTTGCCCGTTGTTGCGACAGGAGGCGTTCAGGCCATCATTGGCCAGCCCGTCGCGTCCGATCATCGACGACTGGCTGATCCAGGACCAGATACGCAAGGCCCACTCGCGATACGCCTGTTGTCCGGTCGCCAGATACAATTGCGTGGAGGCATAGAGCAGCAGTTCGTTGGTGATGGCGTTCTTGTACGATCGCGCGGGGTCCCACCATAGCCCGCCCTGGCAACGATCATCCCAATAGGTCGTGACGAGCCGGCGATAGGTATCGCTGGCATAGTCGAGTAACGCCGGATCGTGATCGCCGTTCCACGCGTGAACGCTGGCGATCACCGCCCACAGCGCATCATCGTTGAGCGCAAGGCCGGCCCTGTTGCGCACGGCGGCATCCACGCGGCCGCGCCACGCGCGATCGCCCGTGCGCCGTTCGTAATCGATCAGCGCGTCCACGATCACGAACCGCTGCCAGGGTTCGCTTGCGCCCCAGCCCGCGGGCTGGCCCCATTGCTGGTCCAGATAGGCCGCCACCGTTCGGGCACGCGCCGACCACGGCGCATCCTCCGCATGAAGCGGCACGGCACACCCCGCGCCAAGGGCCACGATGCCCAGGCGGATCGCGAGCGATAGCAGCCGGCGCCTGCCTTTCACGGCACGGCCGGGCATTCAGGCCAGCGGACCGCTGGCGAAGCTATCGCGGGTGATCTCGTAGATCACGTGCAGCACCATCGCGCCGCCGCGCTCGACCACGTCGGTCGCGTCCGTCAGCCGGCCGCCGATCGCCTCGCAGGCCTTGCGCGAACGGCCGTTGTCCGCGCCGATATGGAATACCACGCGCTGCACGCCGGTGAAGGCCTGCGCCAGCATCAGCCGCTTCATCTCGCGATTGTACGCCCCGCCCCAGCATTTGCGCGCCAGAAAGGTCCAGCCGATCTCGACTTGCGAACGTACCGCGTCCAGTCCCTGAAAGCGGGAGGAGCCGACGACCTCCCCGCTTGCCCGGTCGATGGCGACGAGCGTTCCGCCCTGTTCCACCGCATCGGCCATGAAGGCGCGAAACACCGGCTCCTGCCACCGGTCATGCGCCGGATGCACTTCCCAGATCAGCGGGTCGGACGCGACGGCGTATAGCGCTTCGTAGTCTTCGGGCCGGTAGGGGCGCAGAAGGAGGCGTTCCCCCTCCAGCACCGCCTGCCGGTCGAACAGCTCCGTCCCGGCCGGATCAGGCCGCGACATCACCGAGCGCTTCGATGAACTTCTCGATATTGCCATTGGTCAGCCCGGCAATGTTGATGCGCCCGGAACCGGCCATGTACACGCCATGCTTTTCGCGGATGGCCAGGATCTGCTCGCCGTTGAGCGGCAGCATCGAGAACAGCCCGTGCTGCGTGCCGAGCGGCGCCATGTTGACCGTGCCGACCTGTTGCGCGGCGGCGAGGCGATCGCGCACCCAGCGCATCCGGTCACGCATCTCGTCAAGTTCGGCGAGCCACAGCTTCGTCAGCTCTGCATCTTCCAGCACCAGCCGCACGGCCGCCGCGCCATGATCCGGCGGCATCGACCAGCTGGCGCGCGCGATCGTCGCGCCGTTCGACATCGCCTTGGCCAGCGCATCGGCATCCGACGTCACCGCGTAGAACGCGCCGACGCGATCGCGGTAAAGGCCGAAGTTCTTGTCGCAGCTGTAGGCCACCAGCGCTTCCGGCACCGTCGCCAGCACCTTGCGCAGACCATAGGCATCGGCCTCCATGCCCGCGCCAAGGCCCTGGTAGGCCAGATCGAGGATCGGCAGCACGCCCTGTGCCTGCAGCAGCGGTGCGATCTCGTCCCACTGCGCATCGGTATAGTCGACGCCGGTGGGGTTGTGGCAGCAACCGTGCAGCAGCACGGCGTCGCCCGCCTCCGCCTGTGCCAGCGCCGCCTTGAGCGCATCGAGATCGGCCGCGCCATCGGCGGTCATGTGCGGAAAAGTCTTCAGTTCCAGGCCGATCGCGTTCACGATCTGGGCGTGGTTGGGCCACGAAGGCGTGCCCATCCACAGGCGCTTGATGCCGGCGCGCTTGGCCACTTCCACCGCCAGCCGCACCGCGCCGGTTCCACCGGGCGCCTGCATGCCTTCCACCCGCGAACGATCGAAGTCCGCGCCGAAAACATAGGGGATCAGCGCATGGACGAAGCCCATGTCGCCTTCAGGGCCGAGATAGGCCTTGGAATCCTGCGTATCGAGCAGCCGCTTCTCGGCGGCCTTGATCGCCGCGAAAACCGGAGTCGCGCCATCGGACGTGCGATAGACACCCACGCCCAGATCGATCTTGTCCGCGCGCGGATCGGCATTGTGCAGCTTGATCAGCGCAAGCAATGCATCGGCGGGCTGGGGAGCAAGATTTTCGAGCATGGGGTGTGTCCTGAAAGCTGCGGAAAACGCGGCGGCTCCATGCCGCCGCTATGCCTTCGGGGCAACCCCTGATTTGGCCTTTGGCCTGATTTGTCGACCAAAGAGGAGCCCGTCCGGCTCGCAGGCCGTTTCCGGTCAGGCGCCCCGCCGGACCCGCGTCAGAACGGCAGCCAGTTCTGCTTGTGCGAGAACTTCATGTAACCGGCGTTCACGCCCAGCCGCAGGCCAACGCCCATGCGCACCGGAATCAGCACCACATCGCCCCGGCGCAGATAACTGACGTTGAACCCACCGACGAGGTAAGCCTGCCCCTCGCCCGCGCCGAAGCGGTGATAGAGATCCTCGCTGTCGTACAGGTTGTAAACCAGCACGAACGTGTTGCCGGCATTGGCGCCGGCATCGAAGCCGATCGACGGACCTGTCCAGTAGACCGGCCGTTCGCCCTCCACCTTGTGGTGCAACGTGCCCGACCCGTACCGCAGGCCGACCACCAGCGCCCCGCCGGCCTCGCGTCCGGTAATGTACCCGTTGGGTTCGCCCTGCTTACCCAGAATATCGCGGATCATCAGCGCCAGCCCCTTGGCGCCCTTGCCGAACACGCCTTCCGCTGCGCCGATAAGATCGTCTTCGTGATAGGTATTGCCCGGCGCGGCCTGCGCGCTGGCCGGCGGCGGCACGGGCGCCGCGGTCGTCGTCGCGGGCAAAGACGGATCGGACGCCGGTGCCGGCACGGTGGACGGGGCTGGCAGGGCCGGCGTGGTGCCCACCTCTTGCCCGACGGGCGTGGCATAGGTTCCCGAAGACGGCGTGACCGGGGTGGCACGCGCCGCCGCCGCGCCGTGCGACAAATCGCCGTCGATCGCCGAATTGGGATCGATCGTCTGCACCTGCGCCACTGCGGCTTGCCCCGCGACAAGCGCCAGCCCGGCGGCGGCCTGCATAATCCGGCGGTAGATATTCATACGTCCATCCCGATCCTGTTCATGCCCGGCCCCCGGCCGCAGCCGCCACGGTCAACCTTCAAGCACAGAATCCAGTCGTCGCTCCGCGACAATGAACGGGCGATGAGTCGAGTCGGAAATACGCCGGACCGACGAAAACAGGCGACCGTTGCCGCTTTTCCACCTTCCGGTTCAGGAATTGCAGGCGGCCGCCGGTCCCCCCTTGCCGCCTTGGTGAACCGCCGCTATAGGCCGCCCTCGCCGCTGCGATCCGGAGACGTGGGTGAGTGGCTGAAACCAACGGTTTGCTAAACCGTCGTACTGGTAAATCCGGTACCGAGGGTTCGAATCCCTCCGTCTCCGCCACCTTGCAATCTGCAAGGTTCCCCTAACATCCTATTTTCCTTGCATTTCTGCGGATTTGCGGTCAATATTGTTCCCTGTTTGTTTCGATTGATCCCTGAGCATCCGCGACCATCCGGGGGCGCTAGTGGGGGCACTCGATCGCCGACCCGGGGGCATCAATGCTCACAGAACTCACCGTCAAGAATGCCAAGTCGAAGGACAAGGATTACAAGCTCTCCGATTCCGAGGGGCTGTACCTCTATGTGACCAAATCCGGTCACCGTAGCTGGCGGATGAAGTACCGCTTTGCCGGGAAGGAGCGGCGGCTCGTTCTTGGCAGCTACCCCGATCTGTCGCTGAAGGCGGCGCGCGACCGGAAGATTGCGGCGCGCAAACTTCTGACCGAAGGCCGCGATCCGGGGCTTGAAGCGCAGAAGGCCAAGGTCGAACGGGCAATTGCTGCGGGAAACACGTTCGAGGCGCTGGCGCGGGGCTGGTATGATCTGCAGGAGAGCCGCTGGACGCCGATCCATGCAGGCGATGTTATCAGCAGCCTCGAGAAGGAAGTGTTTCCGTGGATTGGCAAGCTGCCCATCCGCGAGATCGATGAGCCGCTGGTACTCTCGGTCTTGCGCAAGATCGAGAAGCGAGGCGCTATCGAGACGGCGCACCGGGTGCGGCAGAGGATCTCGGCAGTGTTTGTGCATGCCATTGCCGAGGGCGCAGCGGCGCGGGATCCAGCAGGTGTGGTGACCAAGGCGCTAAGGCCGGTACCACGCGCCCGCAAGCGTCCCGCGCTAGTCTCTATCGATGCCCTGCACGACATGATCCGTAAGACAGAAGCCGAGCCCGCCTCGCCACTGACCAAGCTGGCCTCACGCTTTCTGGCATTGACTGCTCAGCGCCCCGGCATGATCCGGGCTCTGCCGTGGACCGAGATCGAGAACGTGGATTGGAGCAACGAGGAGCCTTGCCCCGACGCGTTGTGGCGCGTGCCCGCCGCTCGGATGAAACTCATGCTCGAGCTTAAGCACGACGATGGGTTTGAACATCTGGTGCCGCTGTCAGCCGAAGCGGTAGCCGTGCTGCGCGCGGTGCATGTGCTCACCGGGCGCGGTCCGCTGATATTCCCCAGCAACCGCAATGCGCGTGTACCGATGAGCGAAAACACTTTGAGCTATTTCTACAACCGCTGCGGCTATCAGGGCCGCCATGTGCCACATGGCTGGCGGGCATCGTTCTCAACGATCATGAACGAGTGGGCCGAGCGCGGGGGCACGCCGGGCGATCGCCATGTCATCGACTTGATGCTGGCTCATATCCCAGAAGGCGTGTCGGGCTCGGAGGGTGCTTACAATCGCGCCGCATACCTCAAGCGCCGCCGCGAAATCATCGATGTATGGGGCTCGATGTTGCTCGGGATATTTCCTGAGCCAGCGAAGATGCTCGGTTGGCCGAGCCGATAAGGCAAGCCCGGCATCAAATTCCCATCTCGAAAGGCACCACACGCGTGATTGTGCGTTCAAGCTCGGGTGGCCTTTTGGCCTCTGCCTCGGGCTCTGGCGGCTTGCCAGCTTCCTGGCCTTTGGTCGCTGCCGCGCCGAGCCGCTCGGCCACCTCCAGCGCCGAAGTTTTGTCGCCAGGATTGCGGCCGATTCTCATTTCGACCTTGTTGCGGTTGTCGACGATCAGGGTGAGTTCGTCACGCAACCGGGTGATCGTCACGAGGAAGTTTCGCGCAGAAAGCAGCTTGCGGGTGCGGCTATCCATGACGGCGATGCCTTTGTCGGAGGTTAGCCCCTGCGCCATGTGTGCGTTGAGCGCGTAGGCCAGATCGAGCCGCGCCAGCATAGGATCGCCAACCTTGAGCTTCTGATCCATGTCTGCCGATGTCCGAACGCTGATGCCATCCTGCGTGATGGCGCTGATCGTCGCCCGGTCGGCATTGATCAGCCCGCGCTGATGGTCGTTGGCGGTCCAGCGGATGGTGTCGCCGGTGTAGACGGTCAGCGCCTTGCGCTCGAGAAGCTGGAGCACCTGATTGTCCCCCTTCAAGCCGATGCGCGAAGGGAGGAACGTTTGCCTCTGACCATCAGCGCCTCTCAGCTCGACTGTGCCTTTATCGGCATCGACCTTCAGGACATCATACCGCCCCTTCGCCAGGTTTTGCCGCGACTGCCGCGCCGCCACCTCCAGCACCATGCCCGGCGCGTAAGTCCGTACCTGTCTTAGCTCCTCGCGCGTCGCGTTGACGCGGGACAGGACGGGAAGGGTCATCTTGTCCGGTCCGATCTCACCATTGAGGGCGAGCCCGGTCTGCACAGCCACGTTGACCTCGTCGCGCAACTGACGCCCAGAGACGTAGATTCCTGTCCGTTCCCGCTCGGCAGGCGGCAGCGACAACCAGCGCTCTGCTGCCACGACCGCGCCGTTCTCACTGACCTCGACGATGTGATCCTTGAGATGCTCCATCGCCTCGCCAGTGCGGCCCTGCTGCGCAGCGGCCTGGGCAAGCTTGAGCGTCTCGGATCGCGCCCTCAGGTTGGTCTCCATCCGCGCGGTCTCGGTACCGGCTGCAAGCGCCAGCGCAAAGGGCTTCCCCGCCTCGACCGCGCCAAGCTGTTTCGGATCACCCATGAGAACGAGGCGGTCGACCTTGAGCAGATTGGCAAGCCTGACGAGCCTGTCCTGATCGCGTGTCGAGGCCATCGAGGCCTCATCGAGCACCAGCACCGTATCCCGATATGCGGAGCGTGCTTCGGCCATTTCCGCTTTGCTCGCCGTCCCATCTAGCAACGCTCGATGCTGCCCAAGGAACCGATGCAAGGTCATCGACGGGATCCCGGTATCGCGCTCCAGCATACGCACCAGCGTGTTCTGCACGCCAAGCCCGATCAGCCGTTTCCCGTTCTCGCCGAGGATCTGAGCGGCGGGGCGGAGCAGACTGGATTTGCCGGCACCGGCTACGCCTTGCACGGCAACGATGCGGTTGGTCGACGACAGGATCAACCGCCCCGCTGCTTCCTGCCCGGCATTGAGTTGCATCCCGAAGTTCAGGCTGGCCGAGGCCTGCAGTTGAGAACCTGCTTCGTCCATCGCGATGATCGGAGTGGCGGCGCCTTTACCCTTCTCGATCTCTGCGAGCATGTGGCTTTCGAGCGCGACGGCATCGGAGGTGGTAAGCCAGCCTTGCATGGCACCGCGCCCCTTGCTGAGCGCCCCTTGGTCGGCCAGCTGGCCGATGCGCTTCTCGATCAGCGGCATTGTCGTGGGCAGACCGATATCGAGTGCGGCCTTGGCGAGATCGGTCACTTTGAACGCTGCTTCCCGCTCCGACAAATGCCGCACAGCGGAGGCCACTGCATGGGCTGCAGCGATCTCCTGCGCAGGCCGCAGATGGATGCGCGTGGGGACGAGCGGGTCCCCTTCCCTGATCCCCAGTCGCTCCGCCAGTTCGAGCACCATCACCTTGCCACGCTGCGCGATCGAGGGACGATCTTGCGATGCCCTTTGGTCGGCGATGGCCATCGCAGTCGACCGCTCACGGGCATCGCGCACCATGCCGGCGAGGTCGAGACCAAGGCCCCAGGCACGCTCCTGCCACTGGGACAGAAGCGCATCGCGATCGACGCCTTGTTCCTTCGCCGAGCGCGTTGCCAGCGTGGCGATCAGACCTGCCTCCAGCCCACCGCCACGGCGCGCCTCGAGCACTTCCTGCCGCCGTGTGGAGAAGGCCATCACCGCCTCGCGGTCGATCCCGGCAGCCTCGAAGTTGCCATGCTTGCCGACCTCACCGACGCGGTAGCCGAGCTTCTCAACCTCGACCCTGAAGCGCGCCATGGTCATCGCATTGAGCAAGGTGTTGAGTTGCCAGAGCCGGTCATTGCGCAGCGCTTTCCAGGTGCCGTCCTTGCCTTGCGTCATGTTGGCAACGACGGCGTGGAAGTGGAGATTGGGCTCCTGATTGCGATTGGTATCGTGCTGGAACAAAGCCACAGTCAGGTTGTCCGTCTGCACCTGCCGCTCCTTCCCTGCTTGCTCGATGCGCATGAAGGCCACGTTCTTTTCCGCCCACTTGAGCGTCTCGATCACGGCCTCGCGGTAAGCATCGACGATGCGCTGATCCTTCCCGATGAGCGCCAGCATCGACCAGCTTTTGGGGAGCGAGAAGGTCAGGTCCGTACCCGCGCGGTGCGCTGCGCCTTCGCGCCCGATCCGGCCTCCCGTCGGCAACTCGCCCCGCAAGATGGCCTCGAAGGCACGAGCTTCGACGGTACCAGTCAGACCGAGCCGTTCAGCGCCTTTGCCGACCCACGATCCTGACCGATCCGCATCAGCCGAGGTGTAGTAGTTGTCCTTGGCGAAGTAGCTTGCTGCCCCGCCGGCGGAGCGCACATTGGCGACCGACAGCATGGCTCAGTCGTCCCTTCTGGCGCGGGCAACGCGCTCGCGGTACTCGTTCAGCCGCTTGCCGTGAGCAGCGTGGACCCGGGTGCGGATACCCTTGTCTGCCTGAGCAAGCAGCAGGCCTTCGGCTGCCGCTGTCGCAAACAGCATATGGCCCATCAACTGGTCGCGATAGGCTGCCTCATCATGGCCCTCGATCTTCTCGATCACGGCCAGCTTGAGCCACTGGCTCATGCTCATATGGGATGCGGCGGCAGCCGCCCTGACGGCCTCGTGGAGGCTCTCGTCGACATAACACTGAAGCGCAAAACGCATGGTTTCCAACTTGCGTTGGCCGCCACCTCGGCCGGAAACCCCTCCGGGACGAGGCATCATGATAGGGTAAGAGCTGGCGAGTGGGAAGAACAAATATAGAACAATATCTCTGCGAGTTACGTGGGATGTACGTCACTCTACAGTGTAGATTCGTGGCGGACCTCAGATGACAGTAGCTCGGGAACGAGCGCGCAATCACTCGAAAGCTCAGGAATTCTGCCACTTCAGCACACCGGGCACCCGGGTACGGTGTGCTTACCTTCCCCCTTCCAGAGTGGTGGCTCCAGGTTCACGGACGGACTGACAATCGGGATCTGGAGAACAGGACCGGCGGGGCCTCCGGTTGCTCTCAGGCGCTGGCCTGCGTGGTCAGCTGATTGAGGTTCAGCCCGCTTCCCGAGCGGTATCTTCGAGCATGGCGATGCGCTCTTCGCAGATTGCCTGGACGACGCGTCCGAGCTCCTCAACCTGCTCGCCGAGCCATGCCAGTTCGTCGGCCGTGATGCGGTAGTGTTTAGAGTAGCGGGCTTTGACGTAGGCCTCTTTGAGCTTCTCGAACATGGCCCGCTGCTTGCGATTATCGCGCGGCCAGACGGCAGTCAGGCGCGGATCGATCCGCTCGGCCTGCGTGCGGAGGAACGCCAGATTGTGAACGTGTGGCGAGTAGAAAGTCACGACCAATAGAATGCAGTGGTACAGCCGCTCCGCCGATTGATGGAGAATGAAAGCAGGCTCCTTCGTCCTGCCCTGCGCTACTAAATCTTGAGCAGAGCCGAGGTAGACAAGCGCGCTCGGATACCACTCCTCGAAGTACTCCCGCGCCATGGCCAGTGCCTGCGCGGGCGTCTTGGGCTTGGGCTCATGGAGTTCGCTGTCGTCAGCCTGATAGAGCGCGATGCCGTCGCGGGCGACGTCGATGAAGAAGTACCGGCCGTTGGCGAGACCATCGTTCACTTCGCCGAGGGTATGGACGATAAAGTTGACCGGGGTGCGGATGGTCCCGGTCATGCCGTACTCGCGCATCAGCCGCTCATCGAGCCGGGACCAGTACTTGACGCGGTCCGTGAGGCGTTTGTCGTTGACGATGATGAGGAGATCATAGTCCGACTTGTAGCCTTTGGCGGTATGCGGCTCGTCGATCCAGCCGCCCCGGGCGTAGGAGCCGTAGAGGATGACCTTGAGGATCCGGCCCTGCTTCTTCCACTCGTCACGGGAGAGCGCAAAGGCGTCCTCGAACTCCTCGAAGATAAGCGCGATCACGCGCTCGAGCTCGCGCTGCTTCTGCGCCGGAAGATGATCGAGGTCGGTACGCATGGCTGCCTGCTACCCTGTCCGGGCAGGCGCAGATTGGCAAGGGCCGCGCTGGTGGCGGCGTGTCATCGCAGCCACCAGTTGCGCCATGATCGGCGCGGCGGATTGAGCGTACGCACGAGAACGAGAAGCGCCTGTGCAAACTCTTCGAGAATGGCATCGCTGCTCAGTCCGTGAACGTCGGCCAGTCTGGCGACAGTATCGGCCTTGAATCGCAGCGCGAGGAAGATCTCGCGCTGCAGCGGGGTCATCCGGCGCAGCGCCAGTCGCAGCCGGTGGCGCAGGATCAAACGGGAGAGGAAGGACTGCTCCATCACTGGTCCTCCCCCTTGCCGAGGAGGAAGTCGGCGGCCTTGCTGGCACCGCTCGCGGCGCGGAAGATCGCCTTCTCGTCTTCCTTGAGGAGGGTCAGCCAGGCACCGATATAGTCCACATGCCGGACCGTAGGCACGATCCCCAGCGCCGCGCAGGTAAAGGCGCAGGACATCTCGGCGACATATCCTGACAGTCCAGCGCTAATGTGAATTCCAGCGCCATTTTTGCGAACCTGTTTCACGCCGCCATCTCCTCGGCCTGGGGCTGCTGGGCATGCATCCAATCGGCTGCGGCCTGGGCCTTGCT
>NZ_RQSI01000069.1:0-14702 GCF_003856955.1 Novosphingobium sp. LASN5T | reverse complement strand
CGGCGAGCGAACCGTCAATGGGCTGTGGGACCTGATCGGCAAGCTCGTCGATATCTTCCAGCCTGCCGAATGTGCCAATTACTTCAAATCTTGCGGATATGAGCCGGAATGAATGGAAACCGCTCTAGCCTCATTTTAACCGAGCTGGATTACCTCCCGACGGTCACGCGTGATCGGCTCGAGGTATTGGGTGATGTCGGAAATGAGCATGCAGGGTTTCGAAACCGGGTCGCCCGCCCAGCCCGCCGATCTTCGTGCGAACAGCCACGAAAACGCGCGCAAGCCGATCGGCTTCGTCGCCGATGTCTCGGGGTCGGGTGGCGTGATCGGCATCGATCTGGCGCGGCTGAAAGAATGCATGGGCGATGACGACGCTTCCGTCGCGCTGTCGGGCCAGGTCGGCTGTCCGGTGAAGATCCGCGTGGGCAATTCGTGGCTTCTGGCCACGGTGCGCAACCAGCGGCAGGATGCGGCGTTCGAAGGCGGCGTGATCGCGCAGATCGATTTCCTGGGCGAAGGCGACGAGGAACGCCTGACCGGGCGGCTTTACGGCTTCCGGCGTGGCGTGACGCGATTTCCGGTGCCGGGCGCGCTGGTCTATCCGGCGACCAGCGCAGACTTGCGGCAGGTCTATGCCAGCGATGGCCGGTCCAGCATCGTCATCGGCACCGTGTTCCCCACGCGCGACATCCGCGCGGGTGTCTACATCGACGCGCTGCTGGGCAAGCACTTCGCGCTGCTGGGATCGACCGGCACCGGTAAGTCGACCAGCGCCGCGCTGATCCTGCACCGCATCTGCGAGATGGCGCCCGATGGCCATATCGTGATGATCGATCCGCATGGCGAATATGCACAGGCGTTCCGCCACACCGGGCAATTGCTGGACGTGACGAACCTGCAGATGCCGTACTGGCTGATGAATTTCGAGGAACATTGCGAGGTGTTCCTGACCACGCAGGGCGCCGAGCGGCAACTGGATGCCGACATCCTCGCCAAGTGCCTGTTGCAGGCCCGGATGAAGAACCGCCTGGCCGAGCAGGTTGGCCGGATCACCGTGGATTCGCCGATACCCTATCTGCTCTCGGACCTGCTGCTGGTGCTCCAGAACGAGATGGGCAAGCTCGACAAGGGCCACGGAGCGATCCCCTACATGCGGATCAAGGCCAAGGTCGACGAGATCAAGGGCGATCCGCGCTACCAGTTCATGTTCTCGGGGATGCTGGTCGGCGATACGATGGTCGACTTCCTGTCCAAGGTGTTCCGCCTGCCGGCCAGCGGCAAGCCGATCACCATCATCGACGTTTCGGGTATCCCCTCGGAAATCACCTCGACCGTGGTCGCGGTGCTGAGCCGGCTGGTGTTCGACTACGCGATATGGTCGCGCGACGAAGAGACGCAGCCGATCCTCCTGGTCTGCGAGGAAGCGCACCGCTACGTGCCCAACGAACGCGTGGCGAGCAATTCGTCGGCGGCAAAAGTGCTGTCGCGGATCGCCAAGGAAGGGCGAAAGTACGGCGTCTCGCTGGGGCTGATCACGCAGCGTCCGTCCGACCTTGCCGAAGGCGTGCTGTCGCAGTGCGGCACGATCATCTCGATGCGCCTCAACAACGAGCGCGACCAGGCGTTCGTGCGCGCGGCCATGCCCGAAGGCGCGCGGGGCTTCCTCGATGCCATCCCGGCGCTGCGCAATCGCGAATGCATCATCTGCGGCGAAGGCGTTTCGATCCCGGTGCGGCTGTCGTTCGACGATCTCGAAGAGGCGCGGCGTCCTGCTTCCGCCGACCCTTCGTTCTCCGAACTCTGGGCGCGTTCGGGCGGCGAGGACATGGCCGTGCAGCGCACGGTGCAGCGTTGGCGATCGCAAAGCCGCTAGGGTCAGGACCCATTACTGGCGCGGTCGAGGTTTGAGGCAAAATGGCCCGGCGCAAGGAGGAGGGGCGCAGGAATATGTCGATATTTCAAGTCCCTCCGACGCAGCGCTGGGCCATTTTGGCCAAATCCCTGCGGGACGTCCAAATGGCTTCCATCTCGAACCGAAAGGCGCTTGCAAAGGCAACCAGCCTTCGCGGCGCGCCTTTCGGCCCGATATGTTCGCCATTTGGACGCCTCGATCGCGCCAGTAATGGGTCCTGACCCTAAGTCGAAGCGCGGCAGCGCCTACAGCGTGGGCGTCATCCGGCCCGCCACATCGCCATCGGCGCAGGTTTCCTCCTCCGCTTCCAGTTCGGAAATTGCGCGGCTGCGCGTGCGCCAGCCAGAGCGGCTGTACACGTAGAGGGCCAGCGAAGTAGCGATGACCGATCCGAACGGCATGGCCAGCCACAGCGCGTCCGCCCCGATGTGGGGATAGGCCAGGTAGTAGAAACCCAGGCGCCCCGGATACATCGCGATGGCCAGCACGATCAGTGGCGCGATCACCACGCCGCCGGCGCGCATCGTGCCGAACAGGACGATGGTGACACCGAACAGCACATAGCTCCAGCTCGCCAGGAACTGGATGTGCCGCGCGGCGTCCACCGCCGGGCTGTTCGGGCCGAGGAACAGTTCCAGCGAACCGCGATCGAACAGCAGCAGAATCACCGTCATCGCCCCGGTCATCGCGAAGTTCAGCAGCACGCCCGAACGGGTGATCTGCCCCAGCCGGTGCAGCAGCCCGGCGCCGATGGCCTGCGCGGCCATGGCGCTGACCGCCGCCGAGATCGCCATCGCCGGCATCTGCAGGTAGGTCCACAGTTGTAGCGACGCGCCATAAGCCGCGCTGATCAGCACGCCTTCGCGGTTGACCAGCCCGATCATGATGATCCCGGCGGCCGAGATCAGCAGCATCTGCGCGCCCATCGGCAGGCCCTTGCGCACGATATAGCCCAGTTCGGATCGTTGCGGGATCAGATAGGCCAGCTCCGCTCCGCGCAACCGCAGCGGCAGGTCGCGGGCATAGACCCAGGTCACCATGGCCAGCATCGAGACGTAGGACGCCGTGGCGGTGGCGGTGGCCGCCCCGGCGATGCCCAGGCGGGGAAACGGGCCGATGCCCGCGATCAGCAGCGGGTTCAGCGCGATGTCGAGCACGACCGACAGGATCATGAACTTGAGTGGCGTCTGCGCATCGCCCGATCCGCGCAGGCCCATGCCCAGCATGACCGTAATCATCGAGGCCGGCATGGCGACGAAGATCACGCGCAGATAAGTCAGCGCGAAATGATAGGTTTCGCCGGGCGTGGCCATCGCGCGCAGCAGCGTGGGCGCGAATATCCAGCCCGCCGTGGCGACGAACAGCGAAAGCCCCAGGCAGAACCCGACCGCCGTGCCGAAAGTGCGCCGTGCCGCGTCGATGTTCCGCGCGCCGAACGCCTGGCCGACCTTTACCGTCGCCGCCATGCCGAAGCCGAACACCGCGGCGAAGACCAGGAACATCACCACGTTGGCGTTGGCCGTTGCCGCCAGCGCGCTTTCGCCCAGCAGCCGCCCCACCCAGACCGAATTGACCGATCCGTTGAGCGACTGGAGAATGTTGGCGGCCAGCGTTGGCGCGGAAAACAGCAGCAGCGTGCGCAGGATCGGACCCTTGGTCAGATCGCGATGGCCGCCGGGCGCTGCCGGGCGCGACGCTGAGGGGTGCGCCATCGCTGGCGGTGAAGCGGCGGGATCGGTCACCAGTGCTTTCCTCAATCGTTCCGGTCGGATTTTCCGGCCTTCAACGCGGCCAAGGCGGCAAAGGGGCCGGAGGCTTCCGCTCCGGCAAGGCCGTGCTTCTGGCGCGCGGCGTCCGCTTCGGGGCCTTCCGCGAAAGGATCGATCGCCAGACCGAGGCTTTGCGCCACGGCCTCGCCCAGATCGAACGTCATCCCCTCGTATTCGATCTCGTCGCAATCGTCCGCAGTGATCTCGATTTCGTCTTCGGACGCCCCTTCCGCTCCGGGATGCACGAAACGGAGCAGGATCGGCTCGTCGATCGCTACCGGGAAATCCTCGCCTGAAATGGCGCAGGGCTGGATGATCGACGCGGTCAGCCGGCCTCGCGCCAGCACGGTTTCGCCTTCGACCGAAAGCCGGATGTCCGCGCGCATCGCGTCGATCGCGCTGATGCCAAAGCGGCCGGCCAGGCGGCGGCGCTCGTCCGCAACGGGTTCGACCACCACGGGGGCGCCGGTGATCTGGCGGATGTCGATCATCCGGCTGAGTTCGGGGGTGCCGGTCATGCGGGGATCTCCCCGGCAAGCAGGCGTTCGGCCGGGACGGCGTCCAGCGCGCCAGCGAGCGCGCGGACCCGGCCGACGAGCGCCTGCGGTCCCGTACCTTCGTCCGCCTGGCCTTCGCCCACCAGACCTTCGACCAGCGTGACATTGCGGGTGATCGCCTCGCTCAGCGCGCTGTCGTCCGCCGTCGCCAGCGCATCGCGATAGGCGCCCAGCCGTCCGCCCAGCGTGCTCATCAGCCGCCCCATGTGCTTGCCCACCACCATGTCGCCCACGCCGCTTTCGCGCAGCTGCCCGTCCATGTCATCGACGAACAGTTCCGTCAGTCGCACCGACGGTTCCACCAGCGCCGGTTCGCGTTCCATGCGCAGCAGCACCAGGCTGAGCACCAGCGTGATCGCGTCGAACCGCCCGGGCAGCGTATCGGCGATCCCGTATTCCGCGTACCACGCCTTCCCGCGCGAGGCGGCGACCACGGCATGCCACAACGGCCGCACGGTGGCGCGGTCATCGCGGCCGGGGCCGAACAGCCGGGCTAGAAACGACATCGGAACTTCCTTCCCTGCGGTCCTGCCCGCACGGCTTGCGGGATTCGTTCAGGACCGATTAAATCGCCTGTGGCCACGTGGCATCGCGCTGTCCATTGCGGTTCCGCCGTTTGGCCCCTAAGGCTTGCGCGATATAGGGAACCCGGGCGCGAAGGCAAACGGGATGCCTGCCATAGCCGGGCCTGACGCCCGGATCGAGAAGCGGAGTTCGGGAATGCGCGATAATCGGCTGATGGTGCGGGGCGTTGCGGCGGTGACGCTTGCGGTGCTGGCCGGCGGATGTTCGAGCATTCGCGACCATCGCGGCTATCTGATCGATCCCGCGCTGACCGATTCGGTGCAGCCGGGCGTGGACAACCGCCTTTCCGTGGAAAAGGCGCTGGGGCAGCCGACGTTCAAGAGCCAGTTCGGCAAGCCGACCTGGTACTACGTGTCGATCGACACCAAGCAGAGGCCGTTCACCCGGCCGCGCACCAATGCCGAGTTCATCATGAAGGTGAACTTCGATGCGGCGGGCAATGTCGCCAGCGTCGAACGGGGTGGCATGGAAAAGGTCGTGCGGATCAATCCCGATCGCGACAAGACGCCGACACTGGGCCGCGACCGCAGCTTCTTTGAGGATCTGTTCGGCAATATCGGCGCGGTTGGCGCCGTGCCGGGCGCGACTGGCCAGAGCGGCCGTCCGGGCGGGTCCGGTCCGAACGGAAGCTGATCCTGGTCGTTCCCGGCCGGCTTGAACCGCCGCCAACTTGAACCGGCGCCAGCTTGAACAGCCGGGAGCATTCCCCATATCGCGGTCATGGACGACAGCAGGGCGAGCCACGGCCTGATTCAGTGGCACGGCACCACCATCATCGGGGTGAAGAAGAACGGGCGCACGGTGATTGCCGGCGACGGTCAGGTTTCCATGGGCAACACGGTGATGAAGCCGAATGCCCGCAAGGTCCGCAGGATCGGCGACGGCAACGTGATCGCCGGTTTCGCCGGCGCGACCGCCGATGCCTTCACCCTGTTCGAACGGCTGGAGCGCAAGCTGGAGCAGCACCGCGGTCAGCTGATGCGCGCGGCGGTGGAACTCGCCAAGGACTGGCGCACCGACAAGTACCTGCGCAACCTGGAAGCGCTGATGATCGTGGCCGACGCGGAGACGCTGCTGGTGCTGACCGGCAACGGCGATGTGCTGGAGCCTGAAGCCAAGAACGACGCGATCATTGCCGCGATCGGCTCTGGCGGCAATTATGCGCTGAGCGCCGCGCGGGCGATCACCGACTACGAGGACGACGCCGAGACGATCGCCCGCCGCGCGATGCAGGTGGCGGCCGATATCTGCGTGTTCACCAACGATCGCGTGACGGTGGAAACCATATAGGCATCATCCCCCCTCCCGCTTGCGGGAGGGGCCAGGGGTGGGCGGTCCAAGACGCTACACCCCAAAGACCCACCCCCATCCCCTCCCGCAAGCGGGAGGGGGGAGCTTCAGAATGAAAGACAACCTTACCCCCAAGGCCATCGTCCGCGCGCTGGACGAACATATCGTCGGGCAGCAGGACGCCAAGCGCGCGGTCGCCGTGGCGTTGCGCAACCGCTGGCGGCGCCAGCATCTCTCGGCCGACCTGCGCGACGAGGTCAGCCCCAAGAACATCCTGATGATCGGGCCGACCGGCTGCGGCAAGACCGAGATCAGCCGTCGCCTGGCGAAGCTGGCCGATGCGCCGTTCGTCAAGGTGGAGGCGACCAAGTTCACCGAGGTCGGCTATGTCGGCCGCGACGTGGAACAGATCGCGCGCGATCTGGCGGAAGAGGCGATCCGGCTGGAGAAGGACCGCCGGCGCGACGCGGTGCGCGATGCGGCGAGCAAGGCGGCGATGGACCGGCTGCTCAAGGCGCTGGTCGGCGATGGCGCCAGCGAGGCCACGCGCGAGAGTTTCAAGCAGCGCCTTTCGGACGGCTCGATGAACGATGTCGAGGTCGAGATCGAGGTGGAGGACGCGCCGTCGATGCCGATGGAGCTGCCGGGCATTGGCGGCAATATCGGCATGATCAACCTGTCCGACATGATGGGCAAGGCGTTCGGCGGTCAGCGCATGAAGCGTCGCAAGCTGCGCGTGGCTGATGCCTGGGACAAGCTGGTGGACGAGGAATCCGAAAAGCGCATGGACCAGGACGACGTTGCCCGTGTCGCGCTGCAGAACGCGGAAACCAACGGCATCGTCTTCCTCGACGAGATCGACAAGATCGCGGTGAGCGACGTGCGCGGCGGCTCGGTCAGCCGCGAAGGGGTGCAGCGCGATCTGCTGCCGCTGATCGAGGGCACGACCGTTGCCACCAAGTACGGCCCGATGAAGACCGACCACGTGCTGTTCATCGCCAGCGGCGCGTTCCATGTGGCCAAGCCCAGCGACATGCTGCCCGAACTGCAGGGCCGCCTGCCGATCCGCGTGGAGCTGAAGGCGCTGAGCGAGGACGATTTCGTGCGCATCCTTTCGGAAACGCGCGCCAATCTGGTCGAACAGTACCGCGCCCTGCTGGGGACCGAACAGGTGACGCTGGACTTCACGCCGGAAGCCGTTCGCGCGATCGCCCGCACCGCCGCGCAAGTCAACGAAAGCGTCGAGAACATCGGCGCGCGGCGGCTGCAGACGGTGATGGAAAAGCTGCTGGAGGAAGTGAGCTTCGACGCCGAGGACCGCGTGGGCTCCACAGTGACGATCGACGAGGCCTATGTGGCGGACAAGCTGGCGAGCCTTGCCGGCAACGCGGACTTGTCGAAGTATATCCTGTAAAAATCCTCCCCGATGCGGGGAGGGGGACCGTCCGCAGGACGGTGGAGGGGGCTTCTCGGCTGGGTGGCAGTCTCGGTGAGGATGGGCCGCAAGGCCAAGCCCCCCTCCACCACCCTTCGGGTGGTCCCCCTCCCCATCCTGGGGAGGATCTGGTAGGGCCATGCGATGACCCACCAGACCCCCGAAGACCGCCCGATCTACCGCCTGCTCACCGGCAAGGACGACCGTGCCTTTTGCGAGCGCGTGTCAGAGGCGCTGGCGCAGGGCTGGCGGCTCTATGGCTCGCCCTCGCTCGCGTGGGATATCGAGAATAGCTGCATGAAGGCGGCGCAGGCGGTCGTGTGGCATGAAGCCGATGTGGTGAAGTGAACGCCGGAGCAGGCCGGCGGATTACTCCGCCGCCTCGCTCACCTCTTCGCTTTCCGCCGCCTGGCGCGCCCACATCTCGGCGTAGAGACCGTCGCGGCGCAGCAGTTCCAGGTGGCTGCCGCTTTCCGCCAGCCGTCCCTGATCCAGCACGAGGATGCGGTCTGAGTCCGCGATCGTCGACAGGCGGTGCGCGATCGAGATCGTGGTCCGGTTGGCGGCGACCATGCGCAGCGTGCCCAGGATGTCCTGCTCGGTCCGGGTGTCAAGCGCGCTGGTCGCTTCGTCGAACAGCAGGATCGGCGGGTTCTTGACCAGCGTGCGGGCGATGGCCACGCGCTGCTTTTCGCCGCCCGAAAGCTTGAGGCCGCGTTCGCCGACTTCGGTATCGAGGCCTTGCGGCAGGCGGGCGATGAAATCGGAAATGGCGGCCCCGCGCGCGGCGGCGTCCACGTCGGCCTGTGTCGCGCCTTCGCGGCCATAGGCGATGTTGTAGCCGATGGTGTCGTTGAACAGCACCGAATCCTGCGGCACGATGCCGATCGCGGCGCGCAGGGACGCCTGCGTGACGCCGGCGATGTCCTGCCCGTCGATCAGGATGCGGCCCGATCCCGGATCGTAGAAGCGGAACAGCAGCCGCGCGATGGTGGACTTGCCCGCGCCCGAAGGGCCGACGATGGCGACGCGGCTGCCGGCCGGCACATCGAACGAAAGGCCGTGCAGGATCGTGCGGTCGGGATCGTAGCCGAACACCACGTTGTCGAAGACCACCGAGGGCCGCCGCACGATCAGCGCCGGCGCGCCGGGTGCATCGGCGACTTCCACGTGCGTATCGATCAGGCGGAACATTTCCGCCATGTCGATCAGCCCCTGCCGGATCGTGCGGTAGACCATGCCGAGCATGTCGAGCGGGCGGAAAAGCTGGGTGAGGTAGGTCTGCACGAACACCAGCTGGCCAGCGGTGTACTGGCCCTTGGCCCAGCCGACGACCGTCCACGCCATCGCCCCGGCCATCAGCAGGTTGACCACGACCGCCTGCGCGATGTTGAGCAGGCCCAGGCTGTTCTCGCTTTTTACCGCGGCATCGGCATAGGCACGCGTCGCCTGCGCATAGCGGGCTTCCTCGCGCGCCTCCGCGCCGAAGTATTTCACCGTCTCGTAGTTGAGCAGCGAATCGACCGCGCGGGAAAGCGCCTGCCCATCGAGCCGGTTCATCTTCTCCCGCAGATGGGTGCGCCATTCGGTGATGGTGCGCGTAACCCAGATATAGCCCGCGATCGCCACCGCCGTCGCCGCGACAAGGCCCCAGCCGAAGGTGAAGTAGAAGATCACCGCCACGATCACGAGCTGCAGCACCGTGGGCGCAATGTTGAACAGCATGAAGTAAAGCATCGTGTCGATGCTCTTGGTGCCGCGTTCGATCACCTTGGTTACTTCGCCGGTGCGGCGGGCGAGGTGGAAGCGCAGCGACAGGCGGTGCAGGCGCGCGAACACGTTTTCGGCCAGCGCGCGCGTTGCATCCTGCCCCACCCGTTCGAACACGATGTTGCGCAGGTTGTCGAAGGCGACGCCGGCGAAGCGCCCGGCCGCGTAGCCCAGCACCATCAGCATGGCGAACCGCATCAGGCGCGGGCCGGACACGTTCATCGCGTCCACCGCCCACTTCAGCAGATAGGGCAGGACAAGCTGTGTGCCGGTGGAGGCCAGGATGAACAGGCTGGCGAAAACGATGCGCCAGCGCAGCGCCTTGTTGTCGGCGGGCCAGAGATAGGGAAGGAAGCGCCGCAGCGTGTGCCATCCATCGTGGCGGGCGTTGCGGTCGGTGGCGGTTTCGGGCGGCATGGGCCTTCACATAGGCGCTTTGCGCCGATCCGCCAGCCCCGTTGCCCGATCGGGTGGATTATCCGCGCCCGTGTTGCTGCTGGCGTCCCTTGCGTTCAGTTCATCCCGAACTGCATCGGCAGGCCCCGTGGCATGTCGAACAGGATGCTCCGGCTCGAAAAGTCGATCGCCACGCGGCGGAACAGGCGCAACTGGTCCATGCCGAGCAGCATCGCCGGCCGTTTGTCCAGCTTGAGCGCCTTGAACGGGGGTGCATCGGCGAACACCAGCGGGGTGTTCGACATCGTCAGCCCGCCCAGCACCAGCGTGCGCGCCAGCCCCACGTCGGCGGAGATCGATTGCCCGGTCACCGATATGAGCGAGGTCTGTTCCTGCGCATGACGGCGTGCCAACGCCCTTTGCAGCGGGGGATTGCCGATCGAAGTATCCGAGCCGGTATCGATGATGATATCGGTACGGACGCCATCGACCATGGCGTTGGTCATGATCAGCTGGCCCGACCGGCGCCGCGCCTGCACCGTGATTTCGAAGCCGCTGTTGCCGCCCAGTTGCCGGGCATCGCCGATCGCCATGACCTTCTTGTCGAAATCGAGCAGGACGCGCTGGTCCTGCAGGCTGTCCAGCCCGATGATCCCGTCCGCGCCGATCCAGCGCCCGTCGAGCAGCGGGGCGGTGAGGCCATAGAAGCTGCGGCGGCCGAGGTTGATCTCCTCCACTTCCACCAGATCCACTTCCTGCGTGCCCGCCACGCCCACCAGCAGCGCCTGTCCGGCGCTGGCCAGGCCAAGCTGCCGGGCTATATCGCGCGACAGGATCGTGCGTTCCGCGCCGGTATCGATCATGAAGCGGTAGGGACCAGCCCGTTTGCTGCCCGTTTGCGCGTTCTCGACGCCGATATGCACCGGCACGGTCATGCGGGCCTGCAGATCGGGCGTGATCGCCACGATGTCGACCGAACCGGCCTGGGCCGTGCCGTCCTGCGCTACGGCGATGGGGTAGGCGGTGAACAGGGGCAGCAACGCGCCCGCCGCGAATAGCGGATATAGTGCCATGGCTTCTCTCTCCGCCTGGCAGCATACGCCTGTTCGGGCGCCGGAGCCATGGTGTTTATCGGGGAAGGGGCGTCTTCCGTCGAAGCGGCAGCGCCGCCAGAATCTCGCCCAGCATCGCCGTCACTTCCGCGAACAGGGGATGACCGATCGCCCACAGCGTCGCCAGCCACAGTGCGATGCCGGCGCTCACCATGCTCGCCGCCTGCCCGAAGCCGGTTTCCGCCGGACCGTGCCAGAAGATATAGCTGGCGAGCAGCGGGCCGACCGCCGCCAGCGTGGCCAGCAGGCTGCGCGCGTAGATCTGGAAAAGGTCGCGCCAGCGGAAATCGAGCATCCCGCGCATGAACGGTGCGTAGATCATTACCCAGAACAGCCCGTGGGCGAAACGCGAGATGGCAACCCAGATCAGGCCGAACGGCGCGGTGAGCGCGATCAGCAGGACCGACATCACCGTTTCCACGATGTTGCGATGGATCAGGCCCTTCATGCGATCGAGCAGCAGCGGCAGATCCCCGTTCAGCGGCAGCGAGACATAGCACAGCTGCGACAGCGCGACCCAGCCTAGCAAGGGCGCGGCGGCAAGCCATTTCGGGCCGTAGAGCAGGTTGACCAGCGGTTCCGACAGCACGGCGATGCCCGCCATCGCGGGCCAGGTGACACCGGTATAGGCGGCGACGACGCGCAGGTAGGGCGGGCCGAGCGGCTGGCCACTGTCGCGCACCTGGCGGAAGGCCGGGTAGAACACACCGGTCACCGCGCCGGCCACCAGCAGACGCAGTTGCAGCGCCAGCCCCGAGGCGCGGGTGAACAGGCCGACGGCGGTGTTGTCGATCAGCCGGCCGATGACCAGCTCGGGCGCGCGACCCGTGATCGAATAGCACGTCGCCAGTACGGA
Source organism: Novosphingobium sp. LASN5T (assembly GCF_003856955.1). Taxonomy (NCBI): domain Bacteria; kingdom Pseudomonadati; phylum Pseudomonadota; class Alphaproteobacteria; order Sphingomonadales; family Sphingomonadaceae; genus Novosphingobium; species Novosphingobium sp. LASN5T. The sequence continues at coordinate 3,020 of NZ_RQSI01000069.1, read as the reverse complement.
ATTGGTGCCGCCCAGCTTGAGCACTGGCGCGGCGCCCTTCAGGCGCATCGGCCAGGGCAGCATCAGCCCCGCGCGCCACTGGCTGACCACGAGTCGCGCCGCTTGTTGCGCGAACGCGCCCCAGGCCAGCGCCAGCGCGCCATAGCCCAGCACCGCCAGGGTGACTGCCGTGGCGGCGTTGGCGATGGAGGAGCCGACCTCGATCATCGTGTTGGACTTGTAGTCCATGCGCCGCTGGCAGGTCGCCTGCGGCACGATGGCGAGCGGCACCGCCAGATAGGAGCAGGCGATCACCAGCGTGATCGGCAGCAGGCGCGGATCGCCGTAGAACAGGGCGATCGGCTTGGCCGAAAGGATCGTCAGGATCGCGATGCCCCAGGCGAAAGCCACCGAGACGGTGAACGCCATCTGCAGCTTTTCGGGCGTCAGGTCGCGTTCGCCGTTGACGTAGCGGGTCACGCCGAAATCCTGGAGGAAGGCGACGATGGTGACCGCGGCGAAGGCGATCGAGAACAGCCCGAGTTCCGCGGGCGTGATGAACCAGCGCGCCAGCACCACGCTGGTCAGGAACTGGATCGCGAACGAGGTATATTGCGATACCAGCGCCCAGGCGGCGGCGGTGCGCACGGACATCTGAGGCGGGGGCATCTGCGGTTGGGGCACCTGCGGCGGGGTGTCGGCGGCCGTGCTCATACACCGCTGCTCAGGCCGGGCACGCCGATCAGGCCGGCGGCGATGGTCGATGCCTTGATCGGATGCCCGGCACGAACAAGCCGCGCCGCCGCCCGCCACAGGCGGGAACCGCGCGCGCCGTCGCGGCGCACATGATCGCGCAGCGCCGTCCATCCGTCTCCGGAGAGAGCTTCGGGCGAATAGATCACGCGGTCGAGGATGCGGCGGCGGACATAGCGCACCGCGCCTTCGCCGAACCACGCATCGAGTTCTTCCAGCGGTGGCATCGTCGCGATGTGTTCGGTGGGATCGGGCAGGCCGGCGGTGCGGGCACGGTGCGCAAGCCACGCGATCGCGGTATTGCGCATCTGTTCCACAACATGCCGGCTGCTGACCTGATCGGGGTAGATGCGGTAGTCGACGAGGCGATCGGGCAGGTTGGCCATCGATCCGGCTTCGGACAGGCGCAACCAGAGGTCGTAGTCCTCGGCATGGCGGTAGGCCGGGCGATACCCTCCCACGGCGCGGACCGCATCGCGCGATACCACGCAGGCGTTGTGCGAAAGCTGTGCCCCGATTTCCAGATTGGCCCGGATTCCCGGGTCGTCGAGCGGCCGCCGGAACGCAGGCCGCGCGATCGGCTGGCCATCGATGCCGACCATTTGGACTTCCGCACCCAACACGACAAGGCGTTCGCCATCGGGTCGCCGTGCGATTTCCGCCATCTGCCGGGCGAAACGATCGGGATGCTGGATGTCGTCGCCATCGACGATCGCGACCCAGCCCGCTCGCGCGGCATCGAACAGGCTGTTCAGCGCCGCCACGCGCCCCTTGCGAAGCGACGGGATCACGCGAATGCGTCGATCCCTCCGCGCGTGACGGGCGATGATCTGCGCCGTTCCGTCGGTGGAGTGGTCGTCCAGCAGCAGGAATTCGAAATCGCCGAAGCTCTGCGCCAGCACGGAATCGATCGCGGCGTCGAGGAAGCGTTCGCCGTTATGGACGCTGGTCGCGACGGCCAGCGCGGGGGATGGCGGGTGCGCGGTCATGCTCCGATGCCGAGAATGCCGGGCAAGGTGCTCTCGCCGTTGCCGCCGCGCCGGTGCTTCTGTCGCCGCCATTGCAGCATGGGGCGCGCCAGCGCCGGCAGGATGTGCCAGATTACGAAGGATGCCCGCCAGACCACGCCTTCGACATGGCCGCTGGTGGCGCGCAGTTCGGCCAGTCCACGCCGCGTGTCTCCGTCGACGATCCGGTCGATGGCGTGTTCGAACGCGAGCGCGGTGTGGTTTTCGGCGAGCAGGCGATCGATAAGCGGGGCTTCGGGGGCGTTTTCAGGCAAGGCGCGTCGGGCCTTTTCATAGACCTTGATGTTGCCGAGCAGCATGCGGCCGCTGTTGGACGACGCCGATCCCGGCCGTACGCGATAATCGCCGAGCACGGCGTTGGCGTAATAGGCGCGACCGCCCAGCATCATCAGCCGGACCCACAGGTCCAAGTCTTCCGACTGCGCCATGGTTTCGTCGAATCCGCCAATGCGCTCGAAGTCGGCGCGGCGGAAGGTCGTGCCGATATAGACGTTGAAGGACCGGTCGAGGACGTCGGCCAACGATCCGTGCGTACCGTCGCCGGTGCCTTGCTTGCGGCCGTTCACGCAAGTCCGCTCGCGCGGGACCGCGCCGAACATGCGGGCATCGCAGGTGGCGAGGCGGATGCTTGCATCGCCTTCCAGCGCCGTGACCATCGTCTCGAGATAGGCTGGGCGGAACAGGTCGTCGCCATCGAGCAGCGCGATCAGCGGCGCGCGCGTCTGGCGCACGGCATGGTTGCGCGCCGCTGAAACGCCGCGGTTGTCCGTGTGCACGAAGCGGATGCGCGGATCGGAGAGGAAGGGCGCCACCGCGCCGGCCACATCGTCGGGCGCGCCGTCATCGATGACGATGCATTCCCAGTCGGCCAGGGTCTGCCGTTGCAACGAGGCGAGGGCCTCGCGGACAAGATGCGCCACCCCATAGGCAGGAACGATGACCGCGACACGCGGAGATGTCGATGCCGGAGATGGGACGTTGCTCATGGGCCGGCCATACGACGCCGCGCTTAAGGAATGCCTTACACTCCGCCCGGAGCGGATCGGATGGGCGGCGGACGGGGCGCGAATCATGCGCGCGATTCGGTCTGTTCACCGTGATTCGCCGCTCTTGATCCGATCTATAATTTTGATTTTATGCGATTATATTGGGCTTATGTGGGGTGGGGTGTTTGGTGTCGGTGGGGGGCGTGGTTGGTGGTGGCGTGTTGGAGTGGATGTTTGGTGTGTTGTTGGTGGTTGTGTTTGTGTCGGGAATTTG